>DBZJ01000012.1:357-10930 GCA_002311635.1 Syntrophaceae bacterium UBA1163 | reverse complement strand
CCCATGAAGAAATGACCTTGTGGTTTTTCATCCTCTGCCATATTAAATCCCTCCTTTCTTCCCTTTTTTCTTCTACCGGAGATAAGTCCAATCACCTAATGCGAGCGATATCCCCTCATTTCCCTTACCACTGAAATGATAATCTTTTGGCAATAATAGATTCGAGTGCGAATCAGTGGACCAACCCGAGAATGCCGGTNNATGGAGCTGGCCGCCTTCATCCCCGCCACCACGATGATAAAGCCGGCAAGGATCAGGATTACAGGCACCTTTACCTGCCGTTTCCCGTTATCATCCATGGGGCCCTCTCAGCCTTCTTTCTTTAATGGGAGAGTTCCAAGACAATCATCTGACCAACCCGAGAATACCAAATATAATGAGATAGATCGCAACGAAATACCTCAATAGCCTCGGGACAAGGAGAATCAATATCCCCGCGATTAGAGAAATCACTGGGTGTGCCGACATAACGAAATGCATGTCATCCGGCCTCCTTTCTAAGCTCTGTATGAGCCGAGATTTTCCCAATTCATGGACTGCGATTAGGGGTCTGTGCGTTTTACCAAACCCTGTTTATATCCCTTCCAAGTGAATCAAGTCGACTCGAAATCTCCGCCTTTTTCTATGTCGTTGGTGATGAGGACTAATTCATGTGCCTCAAGGCCATCTCAGATTCGCCCCAGCAGCAACAGGATGATCAAGATCAGGAGGATCAATCCAATTCCGCCGCTGGGATAGGGTCCCCAAGACTTGCTATGGCGCCAGGTGGGCAGGGCGCCGATGAGCAGGAGGACCAAGATGATGATCAGGATGATTCCCATGACATTTTTCTCCTCTCGTCTTTTTTGAAGAAAAAAATAATATCTTCCCTTTTTTTCTTTTAGTGGAGATAATTTCAATTACATACTTTAGTGATCCAGTCGGCCAATCCGCGATCACCAAAAACAAAAGAGTCTATGATAAGATCCGTATCACCTCCCTTTCCTTTTTTGGCGAGAGTTGTCAGGGCTTATTTTTGGCTCCAATGATGACCAACACAATCCCGCCTGCAAGCGCAACACCACCCAAAACGGGTGACAAGGGGATGGTCTTCTTGGTCTCATGGGTAGCCTGGATGGGGCCAATATCAATGATCCTCTCGCGGCTTGTGTAAGTAATGCCCTGGTAGGCAAGAGCCACTACCCCGAGGACGATCAAAACAACACCAATAATCATTATCGGTTTCATAAGAGCTGATCTCCTTCCTTAGCAGGTTTACGAGTCCAAATCGCTACAATGGTTTTCGTCCCTGAATGACTCGGATAAGTACCACGACGAGCGCGATGACCAGCAGGATATGAATGACCCCACCCATCGTATAACCAGTGAGCAATCCCAGAAGCCACAAAACTAAGAGAATCACCAATATGGTCCAAAGTATGTTCGACTCCTTTCTGATGACACATTTTCGTCCGTCCATTTTAATCTACTTTGGGAGCTTATAAGACATCATTATTATTAAAAATGGCCGAAAATATAAATAAGGTGATCCCTTTATTTTTCAAAAAGCATTACTGTATTTTGAGACTGGTTTTCCCTGTTGACCATGGAATACTTTTCCATTTCAGCCTTGATCTCTTTTAAGGAGACTTTAAAGTGCTTTGGGCATAACCCATGTGTTAGCCTCTTATCTGACAGGGGCTCTTTTTCTCCATAAACAACCCCACAACCTTTGTAATAACAAACCCGAACCATTTTCTATTCCCTCCTTCCGGGTTTTTATTTTGATACGTTCGATGGCGTCAAACCCCGATTTTTAAATCGGGGTAAAAAGCGCCACTCAGTATCAACCCTGAGCATACCCCGGCTTCAGACCGGGGAGCCGAATGGGTTGATACGCCTTTTATTATGTTGCTTGCAGAGCCTTTTTTGATCCTGAATTTGATGCTTAACAACAATTGAATATTGAGTTACATTTCAAGACTTTTGTGAGTCAAACAAGTTAGATTGAAATTTTTACTACACCTCTACCTGAATGAAATAGATATTCGTGGCATCTGCATTATCACCTGTAACCTTCCTTCCCACATTCAGGACAGATTCCCGTGTTATTCTTAATAGATTTCCTCTTTTCTCTTTTAATATCCCAATAAAATGAGCTTTCGCTGTTTTATCGAACCAGTAGAATTCGTAGGCGAACATACTCTGTTACCGCTTCTTTTTTATGAGTCCAAAGCCTCCACATTCTTTGCAAACCTCAAACCCCTCAGGCGTCTTGACTAATTTGCCGTCTCCCTGGCAAAGGGGGCAGAAGGTCATCTCGTATTTTTCTGGATCAAAGGTCTTGTCTATATCTTTTTTTACCTCTTTTTCTGGATCGAAAGTCTTGCCCATATCAGTCTTTCTATTTATCTCCTTGCCCTTCGGGAGTTTATCACTTGACCCGCTCTCATCAATTGCCGATTCTCCAGAATGACCGGGTCAACAATCTCCCCACAGATCAAACATTTCCATCCCCAAAACTGTTCATGGGGACCGTAAAATTTGTCATAGATCATGGCGCCCCTGCAGCGAAGACATTTCATAAAAAGCAATTTATCCATTAAATCTCCTTTATTCCCTCCGGGTGGAATACGGTGTGGAACATCATTTCATATGGCTCTTTAAGAAGGTTCATCGCCCCCCGGAGTACCCTGAAATGCCCTGACTTCAGGTAGCTCTTAAGGTTCTCCTGGGTATCCCATTGCTCAAGAAGAAAGAGTCGATTTTCATCCTCGATACTCCGACAAAAGTCGCAACGCCTGCAGCCCTTCTCCGCTCGTATGGAGCCGACCAGTGAAGCAATCGTCTGTGACAGCTCCATGCGCTTCTCAGAAGGAGCATTCATCCGTATGATTACGAGGATCATAAAAATAGGAATTGCAAATGGTTTGCCAATAACCTTAAAAAATCAGAGATTCGGAATCATCCTTTAATAACAGGGGGTTAGGTTAATAGGAGGGAACATCAGAGAAGTATAAAATGATTCGTTTGGCCTCAATATTTGGCGGAACCTCAACATATTGAGGGATACTTTAAAGGGAAGTGGACAGTCTAATAACCCGAAGGGCAGAGTTCCACGGGCTTTGCCCGTGGGTGAATGGGAACTCGCCCATAGGGCGTCAAGCATAGCTTGTGCTTTGGAACGAGTGCCACGGGCTCTGCCCGTGGGTATCTACTCTGGTTCTTTTGTCTCCGGCCGGAGTATCCCGAGCTTATGCATCCTCGCTCTCAAGGTACTCGGGTTGAGGCCCAGGATCGCCGCGGCCCCGTCCTTTCCCTCGATGCGCCATCGGGTTTCTGAAAGGGTCTTAAGGATTTGGTTTCGCTCCGTCTCTTCCAAGGTTCTCATGGCGGATGACAATGGGAGGGATGAAATCTCCAGTTTATCTGCCAGCTGCAAGATCGGCCCGGGGCACAAGATCACGGCCCGTTCAATGATGTTTTCAAGCTCCCGGACGTTCCCGGGCCACGGGTAATCCTGCAGCGCCTTCATCGTCTCCTTCTGAATGGACGTGATCTGTTTTCCCAATTTTCTGGCATATCGTTCTACGAAGGCCTGAACCAGCAGTGGGATGTCTTCTTGCCGCTGCCGCAGCGGAGGGACGGTGATGGGGAAGACGTTGAGCCGATAGTAAAGGTCCTGCCGAAACCGGCCCTTGCGGACCTCTTCCTCAAGGTTTCGATTGGTCGTTGCCACAATCCGCACATCGACTTTGATGGTATGGGACGAGCCCAAGCGCTCAAACTCGTTATGCTGGATCACCCGGAGCAGCTTGGCCTGCATCTCCAGCGGCAGCTCCCCGATCTCGTCGAGACAAAGGGTGGAACCATGGGCGACCTCGAACCGGCCTACCTGCCGGGTATCGGCCCCGGTAAATGCACCCTTCTCCCGGCCGAACAATTCGCTCTCTATTAAATTGGCCGGCAGGGCAGTACAGTTGACGGTGATCAGCGGCCGTTCCTTACGAGGGCCCATGTTGTGGATGGCGGCAGCGATCAGCTCCTTTCCCGTACCGGTCTCACCGAGGATGAGGACCGTTGTGTTCGTCGGAGCGACCTGCTCCGCTCGATAGAGAACATACTTGAGACCATCACTTTGCCCGAGAATATGGTCGAGTTGATGTTTCATTTTGATCTCTTGACGGAAGTAAATATTCTCGGCCTCGAGTCGGTCTTTCAATGTTTTGATTTCAGAAAGAGCCGTCCGAAGTTCGACAGCTTGTCGTTCCAGTTCATTGTGAGATTTTTTTAAAGCCTCTGCTGTAAGTTTCCGTTCAGTGGTGTCGCGGATGTTACACTGAATCACTTTATAATCATTAACAAGATAGACATTACTCACAAATTCCACGGCAATTAGCCGTCCCTCTTTCGTCTCAAGCGGTAAATCATGGTAGCGAACATATCCTTTGCTCTTCAATTCCGAAGAGGTGGCTTTCGATGCTTCAATATCTCTAAAAGAGCCAATTTCCCAGAGTTTCTTCCCTAAGAGCTCCTCATGTGGATAACCCAACATTTCTAACAAGAACGGGTTCACGTCCACTATTTGTCCTGTCTCGGCATCGAGGATTAATATTCCATCTTGGGCTGCTTCAAAGAGACGGCGGTAGCGAGTTTCAGAAATCTTTAGCGCCTCCTCCATCTTCTTGCGCTCGGTGATGTCCACCATTACGGCGCACACCGCACCGGGCATATCCGTGCGCTGAAGGGGACTTACGGAAAGTAAGACAGGTACAGAATTTTCACCTCCGGCCTGTAAGGCAAGTTCCCCCTCCTTACTGTTCCCCTTTAAACCCTGCTCGACCAATGCCTTAAATAATTGAAGGTCTTTTGATGAAATGTATGGGTAGATTGAAGATCCTATTACTTTTTCCAGAGACCCTTTGACGATATCTGCAAAACGTTGGTTACAGTAAAGGATCGTGCCGTCGGAGGCCAGGGTGATGGCCGCTTCGTTCATGGTTTCGACCATGACCCTGTAAGGATGCTCGGCACCCATCAGTGTAAAGACCCGATCTCCTTCCACCGTTGAGACAACCAGACCATCCACCTCACCGCCTCGGATAGCGCGCAGAGTTTCCTCAGCTTCCATCATCCGCGACGTGAGTTCCTGCAACTCATCCAAAAGTTGCTGGCGTGTTCTATCCGATTTGCTCATTGATTCGTTCTCATGAATTCTTGGGTTTCAGATCAATGCCTACAAGAAACCTCTCCGCATCCGACATGTCGCCGATGAGCCTCCGGAGTGGCGAGGGGAGTTTCTTGATGAGCGTTGGGGCGGCAATAATCTGGTCCCCTTTAGCAAGCTGTGGATTTTTTAAAATGTCGATTACGGTAATTCGACATTTGTCATTTAGATGTACCTGACAAATCCTCGTGAGATTTGTGGTCGCCTTTAAGATCACCCCTATCTCTCCACGGGCCAGGATACCCGGATGGTGGTTCCTGATCCCTGAATAGACTCAACGGCAAACGAACCTCCCAAAAATTCGGCTCGTTCCCTCATACTGGTAAGCCCTAACCCTCTGTCGGGATTCTCAGCAAATAGCTTTTCCTCAAGGTCGAACCCCCGGCCATTGTCCTCAATAACCAACTCGATCTTATCACTTTTCCTCAGGGAGAGAGTCGCAACCTCTGCTTTGCTGTGCTTGGCAATATTGTTAAAAGCCTCCTGGCAGATTCTGTAGATTACTGTTTTCAGATGATCAAAAACATCTTTTTCTTCTATGTTAATCTGGGTTTTGATATGAATGCTGGAATAGGTTTTTTGAAACTCCCTGCATAACCAGTTAAGGGTGGGTAAGATGCCCAGATCGTCGAGGCTGGAGGGCCGCAAAGCCATCTGGATTCTCCGGGATTCTTCGATTGCTTTTTGAATAGAAGGGATGATGTTCTCCGGATCACCGATACCACCCTTCTGAAGAACTTGTTCCATCCTAAATTTAATCGCCTGTAAGGATGACCCAAGGCTATCATGAATTTCGTTGGCGATCAGTTTTCTCTCGCTCTCTTGCGCGACGAGGAGCTGGGTAGAGAGGTACCTCAATCGCTTTGCTGACTCCTCCAACTCCTGTTCTGCTCTCATGCGCTCGGTTAAATCCATTACCACCATACAAATGTATGGCACATCATCGTTCTCCAGTGGACTAAGGGAAAGATGTGCCGGAGTAAGCTGCCCGTCTCCTCCTTTGAGGAGAATTTCGACATTGCTGCTTCCTTTCCTACCACCTTGGAACGCAGATTCAAAGTCGCCCTTGCCTGTCGGTGCGATGAATCGGACTATCTCGGAGCCTATAATCCTTTCAATGGGTTCCTTGAGTAATTCTCCGAGGCGGTTATTGCAGTAAAGGATGGTTCCATCCGGGCCCAGTGTCGCAGCCCCCTCATTCATGGTTTCGACAAAAACGCGATAGGGTTGTTCCGCACCCTTCAAGGTGTAGACCTGGTCTCCTTGAGGGCCTGAGACAACCAGGGCGTCAACTTCGCCTTCCCGAATGGCACGAATTGTCTCCTCGGCTTCTTCGAGGCGCATCCGCAGATCTTCTATTTGAAGGAGATCCTTATCCTTTCTTTTCGTATCTTTTTTCATAACATCATATCGATTCTATTTTTTGCGTCTTAAATCTAATCCCAGGACAATCCGCTCCGTATCCGACATGTCGCCGATGAATCTACGTAAGGGCAGGGGAAGTTTTTTGATGAGCGTGGGCGTGGCAATGATTTGTTCTCCTCGGGCAAGCACAGGTCTCTGGTAGATATCGATGACTTCAAGGTCGCACCGGCCATGGAGCTCCTCGTCACAGATTTTTTTTATGTTCTGGATGGCTTGCGTGGATTTCGGTGTCATTCCAGTGACGTATAAGCGCAAGACATACTTGTTTTTCAATGGCTTTCCTAGAACCCTCTCAAATGATTTAGTTGAATCTTTAACTTTTTTTTGTTTCATAACGTATCCCCATTAAATGGCCTCGTTTTTTCTCAGGCCCTTGGGCGAAGGTCAAGTCCAACCAGAACACGCAGGGTGTTCGAGAGGTCACCGATAATTTTCTTTATCGGTGGAGGAAGCTTCCTCACCAATGTCGGAATGGCCAGGATTTGATCTCCTCCGGCAAGTTGAGGATTTTTCAGAAGGTCGACAACCTCAATATGATATTTGCCCTTGAGATGCTCCTCGCAGATCTTCTTGAGATTGGCAAAGGCTGCTAACGATTTCGGCGTCTGCCCTGCCACATAAAGTCTTAATTCCCAAATGTCTTTCTTCGACTTGGCATTTTTCCCGGGTCCGCCTGCCGCTTTTCTTTTCATCTATTCCTCCTCTTAGAGTTCTTATCTTCCTCGCGTATGCTCGCTATCTTTTCCCGTAGTTGCGAAGCACTTCTTTGCCGCATTTTTTCCTGCCCAATCAGTTTCTTCAACTCCTGCTCTTCTGCTTGAAACTGGGCATGCAAAGAAGCGATCTGGGCTTCCAATGCCTTGCATTTGGTCTCCACATTTAGCTTTCTCCGCTCAATCTCCTGCTGATGCGCCAATTCAATATCCCTCTCCTGTTTTTCTTGAGATATTCGCGCCGAGCCTGTCAACATGCCTGACGGGCCGACATAGACATCTATCAGATCGACTCCTTTATCGGTCAATAAGAACTCCCGGATCTGGTTGGAGTGTGCCATACCACGAGACTTGAGGATGTACATGCCACGATTGCGCTCGCCTCCAATTTCGATGTCGCGAAGCAGGAGCCAGGTATCGGTTAACGAAGACGTACCCACCTCCGTCAACTCAAGAGAGCCGCTCGCGCCTGTCAGGGTGGTAAAGAGCGCGGTTGTTTGATTCGATTTCATCTGGTCCAACAAACGGATCAGCATGGCCTTGACATCCGTTTCACTGGCCACGCTACTCAGATTCGTCACCGGGTCCACAATAACAACTTTTGGTTTGAACAGATCAATGATCTTTTCCATGGACGCCAGATGGGCTTCCAACCCATAAACCGTAGGCCGCTCTGCACAGAATCTTAAGAGTCCCTTTTCCACCCATTGTTGAAGGTCGATGCCAATCGAGCGCATATTGCGAATGATCTGAGAGGGGGACTCTTCAAAGGCAAAAAAGACGGATCGCTCCCCGCGGCGGCACGCTGCATCGACAAAGTGCGCCGCGATGCTGGTCTTACCTGTCCCGGCGGTCCCAGAGACAAGAATAGTGCTGCCACGGAAATATCCCTTTCCTCCCAGCATGGTGTCGAGACGAGGAATGCCTGTCGAGATTCGTTGGCTTGTGACCGTATGCTTCAATCCAAGAGAGGTAATTGGCATGACGGTTATGCCCCGTTCGTCAATCAAGAACGGGAACTCATTGGTGCCGTGTATCGAGCCACGGTACTTGACGACACGCAGACGGCGAGTGGAGATCTGATTCGCCACTCTGTGATCGAGGAGGATCACGCAGTCAGAAACATATTCTTCAAGACCGTGCCGTGTCAGGGCATTCTCCCCTCGTTCGCCTGTGATGATGGCTGTCATGCTTTTCTTTTTCAGCCAACGAAAGAGACGGCGAAGTTCTGCCCGCAGGATGGAAGGATTGGGCAATCCCGCGAAGAGCGATTCAATCGTATCGAGGACGACTCTTTTTGCACCAATGGAATCAATCGCATTGCCAAGGCGAATAAAGAGACCTTCAAGGTCGTATTCGCCGGTTTCTTCGATCTCGCTCCGTTCGATATGAACATAATCGACTAAAAGTCGTTTGGAGGCGGTCAGGCGATTCAGGTCAAAGCCGAGGGAGGCCACATTCTTTGTCAATTCCTCAGCGGATTCCTCAAACGACATGAAGACCCCCGGCTCATTAAACTGGATCGCCCCCCGCACAAGAAACTCCATGCCGAGAAGGGTCTTCCCCGACCCGGCGCCGCCGCACACCAGGGTAGGACGTCCTTTGGGAAGCCCCCCATTCGTGATTTCGTCAAGGCCCGCTATTCCCGTAGGAACTTTTTGCAAACCACCTCTGAGTAATCTTGTCTTTTCTTTAACCATCGTCACCTCCCAGCACCTTTCCCCCGTTAGAAAACCCCACTGCTCGCAGCGGGGATGACGGCTGTTCCTTTTTCAGCGAACACGGGGTTTAATGTCCCGTGTGAGCCTTCCCGTTAGAAAGTCTTCTACTTTCTAACGGGGTTTACTAATCTGAAGTAATGCCCATAAGAGTAAGATACTATTAAGGCTACTCAGTCAAATTAGGAAACTAATTTATCAAAAAATCCATTACCTCGCAATAAAAAAAATGCAGGAATATCCAACGAATGGTCGCCTATGCTGTAGACAAATCATCCCTCTGTCTCCTCAGCCGTCACATGGAACCTGTCGTAGAAGGAACAATTGGCTGTTGGGTGCCTTTTGGGTTTTATTTTCATAATATCACTTATCATCTGATCGGCTGATCGGTCTAAGATCTTTAGGTTTCATTACAAAGATATATGATAAACTGAAACGGTTCCCCCGAAATGCATAAACGTATTAGCTTGAGCTTGCCAAGAAAGATATTCATGCTTTCGGTTCTTTTGACGTAAAAATATTTTATATAAATGTCCAGTGCAATGCCTAATTAGTACTAGGTTAATTCAGGTAATAATTCGATCTTATGTGAAGGTTAATAGGTGGGCTCGAAGGTTGGCATTTTGATTCTTTAAACCAAGTTTATTTCTAAGACTATTTCTATGGAATACCACAGTTTTTATAGCTATATTTAACAACCCGGCGATTTCTTTAGTGGATTTCCCTTCCTTAACAAGAGAAGCAACCTGAAGCTCCCTGTGAGTAAGATTTAAATATCTCATTTTCAAATGATAGAGGAAGGAAGAGGCGATATTGTCAAGATTTGTTTCAATAACCGTCAAGTAAGAGGTTTGATGATCAGATAGTTGTGTCTTCTTCAATCTATCAATGTAGGGTAAAACAAGTTCCCTGATATTAGACAAAATCTTTTCCTCAAGTTCTATTCTTCCTTCCTCCACACGTTTCAGTAATACGTTCAATGCCGCATTGACTTCTTCAAGGTTTTCAGTTTTTGACTTCAATTCCCTCTCACTTTTCCTCAAAGCCTCTTCTGCCTGTTTGCGCTCGGTGATGTCGCGGATATTACATTGAACTAACCTTGCCCTGTCCACCAGATAGATATCCACATAAAAAGTTTGCCCGGCCTTAGTTTTTATCGGAACATCATCGTAATAAATAATGCCGCTCCTGTCCAAGGTATGCATGATCTCATGAAAATCACCTATATCATGCGAGAAACCGATATTCTGAAGCTTGTTCCCGATGCACTCCTCTTTGGAATAGCCCAACATTGCCGTGACGGCTGGATTAGCATGGGTTATATTCCCTTCGCTTTTTTCGAGAAGCAATATCCCGTCGTTTGCGGTCTCAAAAAGGCGCCTGTAGCGTTCTTCAGACTCCGATAATAAGATTTCCAGTCGCCTGCGCTCGGTGATGTCCTCGATGGCCAGGAGGATTATCCGTTCCTTTCCAAACGCTCTTTTAATCTGCCGGGCATTCAAAAGCATTAT
>DBZJ01000012.1:0-248 GCA_002311635.1 Syntrophaceae bacterium UBA1163 | reverse complement strand
ATAGTTATCAAAGGTTGCCTTTTCGGGAAGGACGGTTTCCAGCAGTTCCCGCAGCTTGGGGATATCCCACTGTTTATTTCCCAGGTCATAAATAAGCTGTCCCACGGTCTCTTTGGGGTTTACCTTAAAGACTTCATAGAAGGAGCGGCTGGCCGTGACAACCCTTAAATCCTGGTCCAGAACGATTAGAGGTTCACGCACGGTGTTGATGATGCTCTCGGAGTATTCACTGACAGTCAGCACCTGTC
>DBZJ01000238.1 GCA_002311635.1 Syntrophaceae bacterium UBA1163 | reverse complement strand
TTTTCTGGCATAGCTTATAAATTATTCCCTCAATGAAATGGTAACCCCACATTTTATTGGATTTGTTTTTATTTTACGCCATTTAGCTTCAAAATAACCCGAGAGTTTAAATTACCACTTGGCACATTTTTTGATGTTTATTCTGTTAAACGTCTTATAAATAAGCAATAATCTCATTCCCTCCTCCCTCCCCCTACTCCCATCCTTTCCTCCCTTTTAAAAAGGGAGGAAAGGATGGGAGTGAATTTTTCACCTTCGACGCCACCTTTGAGTTGAATTCAGGTGACATGTATCGTCCTCCTACGGCAAAAAGTCGCCCTTTTTGGCTTCATCAAAAAATCATTTCCTTATAAAAACTTTTAATCTCAAGGGCTTATAACGATGCGGGCATTGGCATTAATATTGCTATTTCAAGAGGGTCCTTCATTTCTGACCGCTCAAATAGCATCATGACAAGAAGAAAAAGGAAAGGAGAGAATGCACGATGACAGTCGTGGAGGGAGAAAGGCTTAAGAATAAATCTACCCAGGACCTGTTTAGGATAAAGAGAATCGAAAATGAGAAAGTAGTGATGCTGGAGGACGAAAAGGGACTCGTGCGCATATGGTTCCCGAGAGAGCAACTGGGATCCTTTTTCGAGAAAGTAAGAGAGGTGTAGGGTTCGATGAGAATTGTGGAAGGAGACAGATTGAAGCATCGATTAACCGGACGGTTATACGAGCTGAAGACCGTAAAAGACGGTACGTTTATTTTGGAGTCCGAAGAGACACCTTATCGGATGTGGTTCGGCGAAAGGGACTTGGAATTATTCTTCGAGGCGGCAAAGAAAAAGAAGGTGAAAAAGTGATGACCCCAGGCGTTGAAGGTTCAGCAGGGGGGCAGCTTCTTAGAGAATTCCTCAAAATCCATGGTTCTTTTCGAAATCTAATAACTTTTTTTTCACCTTGACTCCGTACCCAAATCCGCCTAATCCGCCATTACTCTCTACCACTCTGTGGCAGGGAATGATCAATGGAATGGGATTCTGGCCATTCGCATTTCCGACGGCCCGAAAGGCTCTCGGATGGCCGATGACCTGAGCAATTTCCTTGTAGGACCGTGTCTGGCCATAAGGGATTTCCACCAAGGCCGACCAGACCTTTTTCTGAAAGAGCGTCCCGCTGAAATCCAACCTGCAATGAAAACGTCGCAGCTCACCCTTCAAGTATTTTTTTAGTTGGTTCAGGGCACTCCTATTCTTTTGGTCATCCTTGATCACCCTTCCACGAAAACTTCGTCTCAACTCTTCCAAAAAAGTTTTCTCCGTCTTGAGAAAATCCACCATACAGACCCCTCTCTCTGTAGAACCCAAAAAAACCTTTTTCAAAAACGGCGAATTGAAAGAAGAATAGTAGATCGTTTCCATCCTTTCCTCCTCAACGAAATATCAAATGCCAAAGTTCGCACGAGGTGATGAACCAACTCCCCCAAAAGAATGACAACCATCGTCGGGGACACAGTCTTGAGTTGAGCTATTTGGGCTTTGGACTTACTTTGACATTTGAATTTTGAAATTTGAAATTACGATTCGCTTCCGGCGAATCGGTATTGAGCTGCCCTGACCAAACCCATCGGTCCTGTCATCATCGTATTTCCCGCCGGTGCAGCATAGATGAATTTGAATGATGTCTTCCTAAAAAGATCCCGGTTGGGACCGGTGACGATCGCTGGAAATACTCCGGGGAGGGGCTTCAGGGTGACGGCACCGTGGCCGTTTTCCTTAAAGACTTTTTCCCCGTCCAGTTCTCCCCGAATAAAGAGCCGCAGGTCATGCTCCATTTTTTCGGCGGTGAGCTCATGGGTATGGTGCTCGTAGAGTCCTTCAATCCTTTCCTCAATGAGCAAAGCGGCAATCGTATGGCCATTTCCGACATTCACGACCAGAGAAGGGCCACTGGTCTCTTCGACGCAGCCCAAAATGGCGGAGAAGGCTGTATCCATGACCAGCACGCGAACTGAGGAAGATCTCTTAACCGCGGCTACGGCTGACTTCATCCGGAGGTAATAGTGCGGAATTGAATCCTCCAAGAAATGAAACGTCTCAGGTCGATTATCTCTTCGGAGCATCCTTTCCATATTTGCAAAACGAAACGCTCGGTCTGAAACCCCTTTGGGAGAAACGCCGTGATCTTGCACGGCGATCGCAATCACATCGACATTAAGGTCCTCTCCGAAATGTGAAAGAAATTTTTCAAACAGGAGTAAATCAACTTCTCGGATCCCAAGCTCCTGAAAATGGTCCGTCTCCGGTTTCTCTCCCACTTCTATCCCCATTGACCTGACCTCATCCAGATCGTTGCGAATGGAATAAGCGGCAGATTCCTCCATCACCACACGATATCCTTTCTGAAGGTGGCGGAGGATGGCTCTGCCGAGGGCCCCTCCACCGATCGTATCGCCATGGATATAGATATGGCTCGCAATGGTCTTCAGTATTTCTGCATAAAATTTGGAGGGTGTCGGAAGGACGAAGCTAATACAATTCTCTACTTTCTTCTGCGAATCAAAAAGGAGAACATCCTGAGTGCCGGCGCCAATATCAATGGCAAGAATCTTCATCTTTCTAATTAACGTCTCCCGTGTCCGTGATCCGTGTCCGTCATTTCAAACGCTTCATTACTACTTGCTTCGAGCCTTCGATTTTGAGACTTTGAGGTTTGTCCTCTCTGCATCCTGCCGCCTGCTTACTGCCTACTATCCTTTAATCACTCCCATCGGGACGAGTTTGGCCACCTTTCGGCTGATGCCTGCATGATGGACCACATTCACAACATCATTGACATCTTTATAGGCATCGGGGATTTCTTCCAGAATGGTTCCTCGACTTGCCCCCTTGACAATAATGCCCTTATCTTCCAATTCCCTCACAATCGCCCTCCCCTTTGCGGCCCTAATAGCTTGATGCCGGCTCATCACCCTACCTGCTCCATGGCAGGTGCTCCCAAAGGTCTCCTCCATGGCTCTTTCTGCTCCAACCAAAACATAGGAACATCTACCCATGTCCCCTGGGATCAGGACGGGCTGGCCAGTGGATTGGTAATCCGATGGGATATCCGGATGGTTTGGAGGAAAAGCTCTGGTCGCTCCTTTCCTGTGGATACAGAGTTTCCTTTTCTTTCCGTCCACTGTATGGGTTTCGATCTTTGCAATATTGTGGCAGACATCGTAGATCAAATCCAATTTTAAATCTTTAGGGCCCTTCTTAAAAACTTGCTCAAAGGTCTCTCTCACCCAATGGGTGATCATTTGTCGGTTGGTGAAGGCAAAATTGGCTGCGCAGGCCATCGCCTCGAGGTATCCCTGCCCTTCCGGAGAAGAGACGGGGGCACAACACAGTTGGGTGTCTGGAAGCTCGATCTGATATTTCCTGGCCGCATCCAGCATCACTCGGATGTAATCGTCGCAGACCTGGTGGCCCAAACCTCTTGAACCGGTATGAACGATCACCGTAGCCTGGTCTTTCGACAACCCCAGCGCGCGGGCGATGTCCTCATCAAAGACCTCGGCCACATACCCCACCTCCACAAAATGATTCCCGGAGCCTAGCGTCCCTAATTGGGCCTTGCCCCTCTCCATCGCCTTCTCAGAGATACGGTCCGGGTTGCCTCCCTCAATGCATCCATGTTCCTCAATGTGGTCAAGATCCTCTGATGAACCAAAACCTTTTTCCACAGCCCACCTGGCCCCCTTTTTCAAAACGCGTCGCTCCTCCTCCCGGTTCAGTTTGAGGTCTTTTCGGTGGGACCCTACACCCGACGGGATGTTAACGAAGAGGGCTTCTACCAACTCCTTTAGTCTTCCCTGGATGTCCGTGCGGCTCAAGCCCGAGCGCATCAATCGGACACCTCAGTTGATATCGTAACCGACTCCTCCAGGAGAGACGATTCCTTCATTCAGGTCGAAGCCTGCGACTCCTCCAATGGGGAATCCATAGCCCCAATGGATATCCGGCATGGCCAAGGAATGGCCGACAATGCCCGGAAGCCATGCCACGTTGGCCACTTGAACCAGACTTTGGTCCTTTCGAATATCGTTGAACAATCGTTCATCAGCATAGACGATGCCATCCGTCCTCATCTTTCCTTCACGAGGGATTCTCCACCGATAATCATCCATCTTCTGTATCTTGATTTTCTCATCTGTCACAATACTCACCTCTTTTAT
Organism: Syntrophaceae bacterium UBA1163; assembly: GCA_002311635.1. Lineage (GTDB taxonomy): Bacteria > Desulfobacterota > BSN033 > BSN033 > UBA1163 > UBA1163. The sequence goes on along the minus strand of DBZJ01000238.1, from coordinate 9,639 downwards.
CGAAAAATAACCTCACACCTGCTTATGGATTCCTGGCCAAAAGATTTGATCATCAAAGGTCAAAGATAACTCGAGCCCTCCAGCGCCCCTTCTCCTGTCGAACCTCTATCTGATGGTAGGTCACGGCTTTCACCTCTGTCTTGATCACATGAACCCCCTCCTGAAACGGTTCCCCTTTCGCGATGGCCCTCAGTCCGTCCTCTCCAACGGACTCGACTCTAAAGTCTTTGAAAAGAAGATTCTCTACATCATGAAGATAGAGAAGTTCGCTTAACCAATCCACCATCAACCGATCTAAACTCTCTCCTCCAATATCGATCCGCTTCTCAATCCGGCGTCTCACCTTTCTCAAATCAGTGATGAGATGGAAAAAGGCTCCGCCAGCGTTCTCGAAAAGGGCTCTGAGATTTTCACCATAAACGATGACGCCGATGTCGGCGGTGTGATCCAGGATCTCAAACCGTTTCGTCAATCTCCGGGCCGTCTTTAATTTCGGTTTACTCAATCTTTTTCTTTCCTTTCACAATATTAATGGCCTTCTCCACCGTGTCAGGTATCCTACCGAAGAAAGACTCTACCATCGCCGGACCTCTCCTCAGGTTGAGAATGGACAAGCAGAAGTGATTTTTTTCGATTATCCAAGTTTAATGATATTGGGATCATCCGCCCCTCTTCTCTTTCACCTTCTGGAGAAATCGTTCCCTGGAAACGAGCACCCTCTCGTGTTCTCCTTCCGCCACCTTTTCCTTCTCATCATAGGCGTCTACCAGGAATAAGAGCCGGTTCTTCTCTATCCCTCGAAGAAGGGCATTGGCAGTAACCTTCATGCCGAGAGGTGTCGCGGACAGGTGTTTGATTCTCAACTCTGTCCCGAGGCTTACTTGATCCGAGGGTATAAAATCCCGAATCGCCTCGACGGCAGCCGTTTCCAGAAGTTGGATGAGTCTCGGAGTGGAGAGGACCTCTACGGGAACGTTGCCCAGCCGGCTGACAAGGTCTTCGTCCTTGACGATCATCTCAGATTTTCCGATCAGTCCGGGTACCATGACGCTTCACCTTTCTCCCTGGATCACACAGGTTCGTCGTTAACGATCAGAATTCTTTCAGAACTTCGTCGTCGTAAATCTTCTCCAGTCTCTCCTTATGGGTCGATTCCTCCTGGGCGAGGATCAAAAGTAATTTCTTCAAACTCGGCTCCGGAGAAACCTTCGCCGTGGAAGTATAAAGCTGCTGAGATTTCTCTTCTTGCTTGATCGCCATCCGGAGAAGATCCGCATAGCTCATGTCCGAGCTATAAGGCACATCCTCCATCAACTCACTCATCCCCAACCCCTTGGTTTCCTCCAATTTCATCTGACCGACTTTCTTGAGATCAAATCCCTCCAATTTTTTCTTGTGCCCTTCCTCCATTCGGGCCAATTCCTTGAAAGTCTCTTTAACGCCGGGGTTAGAGCGATCTGCCGCCATTTTATAGAAAGCCGCTGCATCCGCCTCCTTCCGAATGGCAAACCTCAAAATTTCATCCAAGCTGTCCAGTTTCATCATCTTCCTCCTTTACAAAAGTTTTCTTAATTTCGGAAATGAGCCTCTCTGCCTCTTCCTTGTTCTTTTCGGAAACCATGACCACCCCCCATCCTTTTTGCAGGATATAAAGACCGTCATAAGCCGTATCCAAAAAAGACTTGATGAGAAATTGAATTCCAGCTTCTTGAAGGGCTTGAGAAATCCTATCCCCTTCAAATCGATTCTCAACCGTTCCCGCCTTCACCCATTGATCCGTCGCTTCCATTTTCTCATTATATAATGAATTTAGCATAACCCAAAGAATAAATTTTGAGTCACGGAGAGTCTTACGGGAGTAGACGGGAAGAATCAATAGATCAATCGGGCAGCCCAAAAATTAAGTTGAAAATTAGGGAATTAGGAATATAATAAATTGGCATAATAGGAGTCCAGGTCAGAGGAGGGGTCATGGCAGGCAGGATGATGGATGAGAAATCGTTCGGGGCGAAGATGAAACAACTTCGGCAGCTGGGAAAGGTATCCTTTGAGCAGCTTGCCAATAAGACCGGATTTTCACAGCGCTATCTGAAGGAAATTGAGGAAGGAATTGCCGTCCCTCCGGTCTCCGCGGTGATCCGCATTGCAAAAGCCCTTGCCATTGATTCGGGTTCTTTCCTCTCCGCAGAAGAACTGGAAGCTTCGGAGAGAAGAAGAAAGGAAAGCTTTTACAAACGGACTCAGGCATACTCCTACAAGACCCTCACCCCGGATGCAGAAACGAGACATATGAAGGCCTTCCTGATCACCATCGATCCCAAACAGGATCATAAGATGGTGGAGTACAAGCACGAGGGGGAGGAATTCCTTTACGTGTTAAAAGGCCGCGTCGAGGTGGTCGTAGGAGAAAATCAACATCTTCTGAAAAGGGGGGAAACCCTTCACTTTGATTCGGGCATCACACATAAACTTCGTAACGTCAGCGATGACGAGGCCAAACTGCTGGTGGTCATCTATACCCTGTAACTACCGATGCGCCGAGAAACTTAACAGCTTAAATAAGCACCAATTTCCAGGCCCCAAATTCGAAATAAATTCCAATGTTCAAAATTCCGAACAGGACGTTTTGGTCATTCGAGATTGTGACTTGCAATTTGTTTGGAATTTGAAATTTGGTGTTTGGAATTTGGTTTTTGAACCTGCCGAAGACAGGTTCAAAAATTATTGTCTCCAGTTCCGAGGGACCCCAGCGAAAGAAGCCCTTCGTTCAAGTTCACTCAGCTGGTTTTCAAAGTACCGGATCGCATTGGTGACTCGAACCAATTCAGAACTTGATCCTACTCTCCCTTCGTACCTCTGTTTCACCTTGTTCAACTCAGCTATGGCTCCGATATAGAAACGAAACTGACTCACCCAAAAATCCCTTGGATACCCACCCGGTCGATCGGGGGAGGGGGTTCCCTGCATGGAATAGAGTGTCATCTTTCCGTTGATGGAATCCAGCACCACTTTAAATTTAGAAAGGAAAGAATTTCCCAATAGTCCTGCTGAATGGCCAGGTAGATTATGGACCAGGGCGTCTACATTTTCAACCTCTGCTTCCCCCACACGTATTGACCTCAATGTTACCAGAGGATTAAAGATGACCGAACTCGCAGTAGTGACTGGGATAAAAGGAGTGTTTTCATCAATAGTAATTCCTAACTCCTTCGCGGCTTCTTGACCGATGACCGTAAAACTTGCTCCTGTGTCCACAATGAAATGCCGCCTTATACTTTCGTTGAGAAGAACCTCTGTAAATGACACCTCCCCTCTTCGCATAAGGTCAACAATGATTCCTTTGGGTTCAGTAACCTCTGCAGGAAGAGGACTTTTAGACATTTCCTGGGGATGAGGAGTCGAGGTCTCCTTGAGGAGCTTTAGGCTCTCTACATCTTCACGATATTTCTCCGGAATCGTTGAAAGGTCGTCAGTAAAATGAGCCGTACCTTTTTCATCCACCCATTTGTACATGTCTCCATAACTGGAGGGGACCAGAACGGCCAGCATCATGATGAAGGGAATGATAAACTTCATTTTTCCACTCCTTTTTGCTAAAACCGTACCCATTTTACTCGCTCGGGATAGGGATGTCAATCTTTCGACATCGTGGCATAAATCCCAGGGCCCGCTCAGGGTTGACCCTGAGCGGCAATCTACACGTTGTTGAAGGACAGGGGCTAACACCGTCGAATCGGTCAATTGCTGTTTCCGATTCGCTCTGTTATAATTTTTTCAAATTTGCTAAATAGAAAGGAGGGCTTTATGGGAACAAAAACGGAAGGAAATTTGAAAGAGGCATTTGCAGGGGAATCCCAGGCCAATCGGAGATATCTCGCCTTTGCTAAGAAGGCTGATGAGGAAGGATATGCACAAGCGGCCAAACTTTTCAGGGCGGCTGCTGAAGCCGAAACCGTCCACGCCCATAACCACCTTCGGGTCTTGAAAGGAATCAAATCGACAAAGGAAAACCTTCAGGAAGCTATCGGCGGGGAAACCCATGAGTTCAAGACCATGTACCCCGGGATGATCGAGACTGCAAAATCAGAGAAGAATGATGCGGCCTTCCAGACATTTCATTTCGCGAATCAGGTGGAAAAAATCCACGCGTCGCTCTACACAAAAGCCTTGGAGAATCTGGGGAAAAATGAGATCTTGGATTATTATGTCTGCCCCGTATGCGGCAATACGGTTGAAAAGGCGGCACCGGAGAGGTGCCCGATTTGTGGAACTCCTGGCAAAAATTTCATTAAAATTGCGTGAGTATCATTCCGTTGGGGGAATGAGGGGAGGATATGAAGACCTACTTTCTCCATCCTGAATCGATACGAAGCCTCTTCAACAACATCGCCCCCACCTACGACCTTCTCAACCATCTTCTCAGCCTGGGAAGGGATTTTTATTGGAGAAAAAAAGCAGTCCAAGAGTTGAAAGGGCTCGAAGGCTGGATATTAGATATTGCCACCGGGACAGGGGATGTCGCCGTCGAGATGATTGGCCAGAGCGATCATCAGAGAAAGGTCTCCGGACTGGATTTTTCGGAACCCATGATTAGAAAAGCCAAGCGAAAAGTCATCCAGAAAGGTCTGTCACAAACAATCACCTTAAGCCTTGGAGACGCCCTCTCCCTTCCTTTCAGAGACAACACCTTTAGCGCTTCGCTGATCGCCTTCGGCTTGAGGAATATCGCGCAGAAAGAACGGGCACTTTCCGAAATGGTCCGGGTGATCAAAACGGGCGGAAAGGTAGTGATCTTGGAATTCACTTTTCCCCGCAAGGGATTGATGAGAAGAATATATCCGATCTATTTCCAAAGGGTCCTTCCTCGGCTGGGGGGGCTCATCTCCGGTGATCGAGGGGCATACGCCTATCTCCCCGAATCGGTTTTCCATTTCGCATCCGTTGAAAATTACGAAGGGCTCATGAGGAAAGCCGGGTTGGAGAAGGTGAGTTCCCAATCATTGACCGGTGGTGTGGCCTCGGTTATCTCGGGAGAGAAAAAGCGCTAATGATCCGCCTTTTTTCTCTCGACGATTTAGACTCTATTCTCCAAATCGAAAGCCAATCCTTCCCCAAGTCACCCTACGACTGGACAACCTTTCTCAATCTTCACTATCTCTATCCAGAAACGTTTTTGGTTTATGTCAGCCCTTCGAGTCACCGGCCGGAAGCCTCGTGCTCGCTCGGGGTTGGCTCCGAGCGGGCTCTTCATCGCCGTCGTGAAGGGTTGGACTCGGACGCCGCTCAACGGACCGATACAAACCATGGCCGAGAAGAAGAAAAGATTTCAGGATATATCATCTTCTCCCGGGATGGACATATCATTTCGATTGCCGTCCATCCTCAGCACCGAAAAAAAGGCATTGGGACCCAGCTTCTCCAGAGGGCGCTGAAGTCCTTTCATCCCAAAAAGGTATGGGCAGAGGTGAGAAGAAGCAATCAGGGAGCCCAGACCTTTTATCTTAAGATGGGATTTCAAATCACTGGAATGGTTCCGAACTATTACGGAAATGAGGACGCCCTGATCGTGGAATGGGCGCACCCGCTGTTGGAAGAATAGTCTCGTCGCCTTGCCTACTTTGAAAATCTCACGACATCCTCTGTCTTGATGCCATGGGAGGAAAACCAACCTTTGTTCATCTCTAAAGCGTAGAGGACGGGTGTGGGGGGAAGATGGGAATCTAAGGTCTGAGGCCTCATATCCGTGATCGAAACAATCTGGCTATCCTTGCCGATAAAGGCGATGCTCAGGGGAATAACGGTATCTTTCATCCAAAACCCGTGATAGTCCTCTGTCTCAAATATAAAGAGCATCCCCTCGTCTTTCCCCAGATGTTTTCGGCCCATCAATCCATGGTTCCTCTCCTCAGGAGTCTTGGCGACCTCGACCCAGATTTCCTTCCCGTGGATATAAAGAGGAATTTTCGGGAGGCTCTGAGAATGGGCAACGGAAATCCAGATTAGAACCAGGATGAAAAGGGTTCTTTCAATCCTCCGGTTCAGACATCTCCTCTCCTTCTTCATCCCAATCCCTTTTTTGAAGTTGATCGACAAGGTTCCGAATTTCATCCTTGATCTTGCTTGTGTTCCACTGGATGAATAAGACCCAGAGCGGAAGAAGAAGCCAAATGATCAAGAGGATGCTCAAGAAGACCACCATGGCGATGGCAATTCCAAAAGGAAATTCCTTAAAGATCTGTTCAATATACGATTCCATTCCCGTCCATACCTCCTTCGACCGTTCCTCACGTAATGGGTCACAAGGCCAGGGGACCAGAGCATAAAGCGCAAAGGGTCTTAACGCCATGCTCTATGCGTCATGCTGTTCCTATCTGGGTTTCTCCCCTCCCAATTGCTTCCTCAGTTTTTCATTGACCTTTAAAATTTGATCCACATCCGAACCGGCCAGTTCCCAGGAATAGTTATCCTTGCCATCCTTCTTCAGTTTGATCTTCACCTCCGGAGGAAGGGGTTGCTCCTTTTCAACTTTTTCCCTTTCCACAACGACCCTCGGAATGGAGCGGTTCTCTGATTTGCCCTCCGGAGGAGGCGATTTTTTCTCGCAGGCGATGGCGGAAAAAACCAACAGCATAAATACGACTAATATTTTCTTCATACGCCTCAAGTCCCGTCCACGAAGGGGTCAATCCTCTCTTAGATACAGCCGGCATCCTTTCAGAAATTCTTCTTTGGTACGGCTATCTTTGGGATAAGAATAAGATCTGAACCGAACATCGATGCCTTTCGGAATATAGTTGCCCTGGGTCAATTTCACTTGAACCCTTTCACCAATCTCTTTGGCGAGCTTCTTATCATTAAAAGAAAAAATGTATACGGCGCTGTTCTGGAAAGGAACGACGGAATCGATGGAACGAACCATCTTTTGGAGAGCGTACATCACCCCTTCCCAGGATTCATGGCTGAGCACAGACTCCCGTTTGGTCCTTTGGTCCCAAAAGTCCACTCGAATCATGGAGAAGGGGGCTCTATCCCTTTCCGCCTCTTCGAGCATTGGATTGAGAATCAGGTTGTAAACGGTCTCCGTCCCAAATACGGGAAGGGTGAAAACAAAGGAAGCGCCGCTTTCAGGCTTGCTCTCGGCCTGGATATAACCCTGATGCGCTTCGATGATTTCTTTGGCAATCGCAAGTCCCAACCCCGTCCCCGTGATAACCCCTGTCTGAGTTCTCCCTCCCTGATAGAAACGGTCGAATACTTTGGGCAAGTCCTCCGGGGAAATACCCACTCCCGTATCCGTCACCACGATTTTCAAGTAATCCCGCTTCTCAGTGAGCCCCCTCGAATCGATCGTAATTTTCCCTCCCGGAGGGGTGAACTTAATTCCATTCCCGATAAGATTGATGAACACTTCCACCAATCGATTACGATCGATCAAGACGAGCGGCGTATCCGGATCGAGTCGATTCTCGAGGGTGACTCCCCTTTCCTCCAGCTGCTGAGAGAAAGTCATGGCGGCGTCCTCGGCGACCGCCGTCAGACGGGTGGGCTCAAACCTCAATTTCAAACCTTTTCCAGATTCGATCCTGGAGAAATCAAGGAGGGTTTCGATCAGGTTCGTCAAGCGGATAATATTCTTATTGGCGATACCTAAATATTCTCTCTGATCTTCGGAGAGAGCTCCCACATGTCCTTCCAGCATGAGAGAGATAAACTCTTTGATGACCGTCAGAGGGGTTCGAAGTTCGTGGGACACACTCGAAACAAAAGTGGATTTCAATTGATCCAGCCGTTTCAGTTCCTCATTGGCCTCGTGCAATTCAGTCGATTTCTGGGTAAGATCCACAATGAGGTCCTTCTCGCGGATCACCCGGTTCAATTTCGCCCTCATCTCGTCAAGAGTGAACGGCTTGGTGATGTAATCCGCGGCTCCCACACCAACCACATCCGTGTAGGTATAGGTACCTCCGTGGGCGGTCATACAGATGATATGAGTGCCTGGAAATTGATCCCGAACCACCTTCATCAATTCAAATCCATCCATCTCCGGCATCTTGATATCCGTGATCATGATGCCGAAGGGCTGGTTTTTCAGAATTTCTAAAGCCTGCTTCCCGTTTCCAGCAGTAACCGCCTCGTGGCCAAGAAGGCTGATGATTTTCGAGACCATCTCCCTCATGGCCTCCTCATCGTCCACCACTAAAATTCTTTCCTTCTCCACCCCGACACCCTTTTAAACTCGGATCAGAAAATAAGTACCAGGGTCTCCCCACGCCTGCATGCGGCAGGAGGGTTCTCCCGATTCGAGAGGCCGCGGAGACCCGCGTACAAAGTCTATGGCTGGATCACTAACAAAAAGGATATTCCTTTTCCCTAACAATTTCAACAAAATTGTCCATACCAAAATACCTGTAACAAATTCAAACGGTTAAAACAAGAGGAAAGTGACGTTTATAACTCGTTTATAAATGCTGGAAGAAGAATTATTCTGAGTGAGGAGGATTAAATGGTGGAAGGATTGGATTTGAAGATGGTGAAGAGTACGAAGAACTCAGAAGGAGTTAGCCAAACACAGGGACTACCTCAGACGCTTGAAGGAAAGACATGAGAGGGGGGAATTATAATGGAAAGAGAACTTAGTCAAACTGAGATCAAGGGATTTATAGCATCAAATGGTTTGGACACGTCCATATTGGATGAACGATCAGAATTGGAAGTCTATCAGCGCAGTGGCGAGTTGATAGCGGACTTCTTCAGGAGCATCGAAAGCAGGTTTGTGTCCATCGAATACAGATTAAGCCGATTGGAAGGAGAACGGTATCGACATCAAAAGAAGTATTTCAGAAGCCGTTAAACTCCACCTGTGTTGACCAATTTTTTCATTTCCCTTCCAACTTTGAAGTAAGGGAGTTTCTTCGGAGGGACATCCACGATCTCCCCGGTCTTTGGGTTTCGGCCCTTGTAGCCCCCGTAATTTCTCACCACAAAGCTTCCAAATCCTCTGATCTCGATTCGTCCTCCCTTCTCCAGACTTTCCTTCATCCCGTCGAAAAGGGTGTCAACAATGACCTTGGCAACCTTCTGTGTCACATTTGCCTTCTCTGAGACCTTCGTAATCAGTTCAGCCTTGTTCATAGTTGCTCCCTTCCACTAAGCAAAATGACTTAAACCGACATTTCCCAGATGACATCATTTTACCCATTCCCCATGGCCAGAATGCTACCGATTCCGGTAAACATTGTCAAGTGTGATGGTGAGCTGTTCCTCAAATAGAGGGTTGACAGCTTCTGTAAAAAGGTGTAGGTTTCTTTCAGAAATAAACAATATTGTCGTTAGGCCGGATTATGAACCATCTAAAATTCACCATTGACAGCGTGCACAGAAAGGAGTAAGGCTCAACCATGGACGGGTATACACTGCTTTCCAATGTATTGGTGGCGGCAATGCCACCCCTTCTATGGGCGGCCTTGATCTTTTCAATAATTTATCTCTTGAAAAGCCCCATTGCTTCCCTGATAGATAGGATCAAACAGGTTGAATTCGGAAAGTTTAAAGTTATAGCGGGTGAAGTGCCCCGAGAACAGCTCACTCGAATAGTAATGGAACGAACACCAATGGAACTAATACAAACGACATAAATTA
>DBZJ01000079.1 GCA_002311635.1 Syntrophaceae bacterium UBA1163 | reverse complement strand
TGAATCCCTATTTGTCACTTAATCTATGTCGTTTGTATTAGTAGGCCAAAAGCTCAAAGTAGAAAGCAAACGATATTCCCCTCTCCCCTCGGGAGAGAGAGATAGGTGAGGCGTCGATGATAGGGTCAAGAATCAGGCTAAAGGTTATCCATACCCTTTTGATCTCGATATGTCTCGTTATTTGTTTTGTCCCCCCATCTTTTTCTGCGGAAAAGATTATCACAAAAGTGGTCGTCCGTGTGGCTGCAAGAGATGCCCAGTTGATTGGGTCAGGGGTTGGCGGTGCACTCGTTCGAATCAAGAATCTGGAGACTGGAGAAATCCTCGCAGAGGGAAAACAGGAAGGAGGGGCCGGTAGTACAGATCGTATCATGATTCGACCGCACCAGCGTGGAGAGGTCATCTATGGAACCTTTGGTGCAGCTTCCTTCGAGGCCAAGATCCCGCTGGAACGACCAACTCAAGTCGAGATAGATGCAGAAGGTCCTCTTGCCTATCCTCAATCTGTTCAAAAAGGCTCAAAAACAATGCTCCTCATTCCTGGAAAGCATATCACGGGCGAAGGCGTAATCATCGAGTTAAACGGATTGATTGTCAACATCCTAAGCCCTTCCCCGAAAGAAAGTCTAAAGGCAGGAGAAAAAGCTTTCGCGAGGGCTGAAGTCAGGATGCTTTGAGGATGCCCCGTCACTCCCGGAGGTCTCTGGGATGCGAATAAATTTGAGATATGGGGGCAGTGGGTTGATGGAGATAAGGTTTCGGGAAAATTTAATTTAAATTATGCAGGAAAACCAAGCCTCTTCGAAGGGGAGGCATCCCCTCCAGGAAACTTTGATCAGGTGAAGCTTCAGATCCTCGCCGTCGATCAAGCAGGCAACTTCGGCCAACACATTCTTTCCTATCGAGTAACCCCTTAAGAGGAGGTAGCACCCGCCCTATTTCTTAATTACCTATGATTTTTTCTAAATCCAGATCGTCCAGAACAACAACCCCTTTTGCTTTGATCTCTTCAATCGCCTTTTGAGAGGTATCCGGCGCAACCCCCCGGCACAAATTCCTAATCACGATTACTTTGTACCCTGCGTCGATGGCATGAAGGGCAGTTGCCCTGACGCAATAATCGGTAGCGATACCGTAGAGAATCACCTTTTTAATCCCATCCTTTTTGAGGAGCTTGTCCAGATCTGTCTTTTTCCCCCCGTCATCCTGAAATCCGGAATAACTGTCATATCGCGGGTCCATGCCCTTTCTCACGACGGCTTTAAACAATTTCTTATCGAGCAGGATCTCTGCTCCGGGAGTATTTTGCACACAATGGGGCGGCCAGAGGACTTGGTCTCTTCCATTAAGTTTGATCACATCAAAGGCCTTTTTCCCTTGATGATTAGTAAAGAAGGATACGTGATCAGCAGGGTGCCAATCCTGAGTGGCGAAGATAAGGAACCCTGCCTCTTTCAGTTTCCTCGTATTCTCTTCGACCGTTTTCATGTAGGCTTCGTCTGTCCCTTCCACGGCTAAGGATCCATTCTTAAGCTTGGTGAAGTCTCCCTGGATGTCCACAACAATGACTCCAATTTTTCTTGTCTCCTTTGCCATAGCCATCCCTCCCAAAACCAGTGTGAATAATAATGTCCAGGCTAACGTTTTCGCCGCTAAATTTTTCATTCCCACCTCTTTTAGAAATTATAATATATTTTAAACGGTAAGCTCATCGCTTGCCCTCTATTCTCTTTTCATTTCCCGGGCTACTTTTCGGGTCGCTTTGATGAATTTTTCAATGTCCTCATCAGAGTGAGCGATCGATAGGCAACCTCCGCCATGCATCACATGAACCCCTTTTGCGAGCATTCTGACTCGAAACTCAATCTCCCTTTTCTCCAAATCGGTGAGGCGATGGATGGATTGCGGAGAATTCAGCGTCACCCCTTTTTCAAAAGGGAAATGCGTTTGGAAGAGCGAGCCTATCCCTGTGACCGCGGCGTTCAACCCCTCCCGGTCGAACGCCTCCTGGAGCCTTTTCCGAACTTTCTCTCCTTTCGATTCCAGAAGAGGATAGATCCTTTTGCGATGAGCTCTTAAATAGCGGAGCATGGCCAATCCCGCAACGGCTGTCAGCGGATGGGCGGAAAAGGTCCCCCCGCCGATTAAAACTCTCTCCCATTTATTTCCTTTTTTTTCTGGAGAGGACGCCTCAATGATCTCCCTTCTTCCCACCAAGGCCCCGACGGGTAATCCCCCACCGGTGATCTTCCCCAGGGTCGTCAGGTCTGGCACAACGTTGAACCGTTCCTGAGCACCCCCCAAGGCCACTCGAAAACAAGAAATCACTTCATCGAAGATGAGAAGAACCTCCCGCGTTCGGGTTTCAGAGCGAAGCATTTGAAGATATTCTTTCGCGGCCGGCGTAAACCCGCCTTCCCCGATGACTGGTTCAACAATGATTCCTGCTAAATCCTCTTTGTTTTGACGGATGACCTCGATCGAGCCGGAAAGATCATTGAAAGGGATCACTTTCGTGTATTCCTGAAGTTCGGGCAACAAACCAAGGCTTTCCTCTCTCTCGTAGGGCATCTTAATACCCAAGGAGAGGTCAGAATTGGCCCCGTGCCATCCGCCGGCGGCTTTCAGGACGGTCTTCTTGCCCGTATAACCCCGGGCCAGCCTGATCGCGTACATCGTTGCTTCCGTCCCCGAGCAGCAGAATCGGACCATCTCTGCACTGGGAACCAACTCACGAATCAACTCTGCCCACTCGATTTGCTTTCGATACAGGGCGCCCCAGTGAATTCCCTCCTTGAGTTGTTCTTCGATGGCCTGGACCACAACCCGTGGACGGTGGCCCAGAATGTGAGTGTAGTTCCCCATCCAGAAGTCGATGTATTCATTTCCATCCACGTCCCAGATTTTGGAACCCTTTGTTTTTTCGACAAAGAAAGGATAAGGCGGGAAAAAGTGAATATTATGAGAGATCCCCCCAGGCATCACCTCCCTGGCCCTTTTGAAGAGGGCTTCTGAGCGGGGTGTTTTTAGCCGGTAGGCATCGGAGAAATGCTTCATCGAGTGACCTTGCATACTTCATAGCATATTTTTGATTGAATAAAAATGGGATTGCGACGCCCGTAAAGAACTAGCTATTCTTCAGGATTCTTTCCAACTCCTTCATAAGATCTTGCAGATCCTCGTCTGCTTTCTTTTCTTTCTCCATCCGTTTGATCGTTTCGGAGTCATCGATCATCTTGTTTAATCTAACGGCAAACTCGTCAAGGGTGAACGGCTTTCTTAAGAATTCTCGGGCCCCAGCAGAAATCACCGTTCCTTCGGAATATTCCTCGTCAAACGCCGTCATGATCATGATGGGAAGTCCGGGGTATTGTCTTGAAATCTCTTGTGTGAGAGTCATTCCATCCATGTTGGGTAATCTTATGTCTGTGATGACGGCATCAATCTTATTTTTCTTGATTTTATCCAGAGCATCCGCCCCATCCACTGCCGTCAAACACGAGTGTCCTAGCTTGGATAAATAGGAAACGACAAGGTATCTCATTAATTCTTCGTCATCCACCACAAGAATGCTATATTTAGCAGATTCCATTCTCAAACTCTCTGGCTATGAATTTATCAATCTCGAATTGAGAAGTCAATGATCCCAACCCTATAGTTTTGCGTTTGAACCATAATCGCACCATTTTCGAATGGGACAGATGCCGCAGAGTGGCTTTCTTGCTACGCAGGTTCTCCTACCGTGCCAGATGAGAAGGTTTGAGAAATGGGTCCACTCTTCCTGGGGAACGATCTCCATCAAATCGAACTCAATCTTCACGGGATCATCTTTCTTCGTCAGCCCAATCCTTCGGCTCACCCTGCGAACATGGGTGTCCACGACAATGCCTGGCATTCCAAAAGCATTTCCCAGAACGACATTCGCTGTCTTCCTTCCTACTCCAGGAAGGGTCACCAATTCCTCCAGATTTTTTGGAACATCTCCTCCGAATCGCGTGACCAGTTCCTGGCAGCATCGCTGGATCGCCTTGGCTTTGTTTCGATAGAATCCGGTTGGCCGGATCTCCTCTTCCAATTTCGCCAGATCTGACTCAGCATAATCTTTCGCCGAACGATGCTTCTTAAAGAGATCCGCCGTGACTTGGTTCACCCTAACATCCGTACACTGGGCAGAGAGAACGGTGGCAATGAGAAGCTCGAGGGGATTGGAAAATGTCAGAGCGATTTTAGGATCGGGTATGGCTGTGGACAAAATTTCAATGATCTTCTTTACTCTTTTTCTTAAATCCTCTTGTTTTTTCATAGTCCCCTCTGGATGAATGGTGAACCTGAAACTATGATCTTTGAACTTTAGGCCTTAAACTTGAAACTCTTCTCTTATTAGCATATTTGTACAATCTCCAGCCAGTGTCCACATCTCCCCTTCCTCCTGCCCTTGACGTCAGTATGAGACAAGTTCAGCGTTAGGAGGACAAAAAATGTCAACTCCCTTCTTAAGACCCCGGAGATTCAGAACAAATCCCCTTCAATTACAGTAGGTTAGATAAAATCATCTTTTTTGGTATAGAAAATGCTATCAACAAGTGTAAAGTCTAATAGAAAAGGTGGAAAGCTATGATAAGAAATGGCGAAGATACCGTCCTGACGACTCGGGAGGCCTGCCACTACCTTCGGATCTCGAGGCCTACTTATCTCAAGTACCTATATTTGGGTAGAATTAAGGGAACGAAGGCGGGAAAGGGTTGGAAGGTTCTCAAATCAGAGTTGGATCGATTTCTTAAAGGAGAGAACGAACATCCACAGGCAGCATGAATCGGTCGGAGGCAAGAAGAAATAAGGGGTGAAGCCCGGTGAAGAGTTTAGAAGATCAACTGGATATTTCCGAAGAGAAGGAGATTGAGGAGAAAGTTAAGTCAACCAAGGCGTTGATTCAAACTTTTCTTCAGACTCTGAAAGCCTTTCGGCTGTATGAGGCCGATCATCCTATTCTATCCAAATTCTTGGAGAGACTGAGGAGGGATTTTGATCAATATTTCGACGCCTTCGATTCTTTCTCCCTCCAGGTCGGCGAACACCGGCTCCACTACCGGGGGAACGTCGTCTATGAGAATCAGGATGTAAAGGAAAGTTTAGCCTTTCTCTTTTTTAAAGATGGGGTTCGGGAACTCCAATTTTCAAAAGGGTTGGAATTCGAGGAGATGATCGACTTTCTCAATATCGTAAGAAAAAGTGACTCCCTTAATCGCATGGAAGATGATCTTGTCACCCTGCTCTGGGAAAAAGATTTTTCTCACATTACCTTTACCACCGTGGATGAATTTTTGGAGGGAGGCGCCACCTTTGTCCCCGCGACAGAGGAGGATTTGATAAAGGGATCAGAGTTCAAGGGATCCTGGGAGGAAGGACCTCAAGAGAAGGTGGAGGAAGGGGAGGCGGAGAGTTCTCAGGTTCCCGTCACTGAGGGGTTGCAGCAGGTGATCAATCCCGCTCCGGGGCAGTCCTTGGTTCAGGCCTGTCAGCTCACCCCCGCGGAGAGCGAGGTGATCCATCGGGATGCACGACAAGAGGAACAGGCGGACTACATCTATGTCTTGATTGACAATCTGATTGAGATCTTGCTTCATCTCGGGGAGGACGTGGATGCCTATGAAAATATGATTTCCTATTTCGATCGGGTTATTCAATATCTTCTCGAACAGAAAGAAGTGGGAAAGGCTGTGGCGCTATTGAAAAGCCTGAACGAAACCATGGAATCCATTATGATGAAAGACAAACAGATTTTTGCCATCCAACGCATCCTCGAAAAAACCTCGAGCCCCCGCTACATTGAGCTTTTGGGAAAGGCCATGAAAGAAAAGGGAGAGGGCAAAGTAGAGCCCATCCTCCAATATTTTCGATTCCTCACAAACCAGGCTGTTGAACCTCTCTGCCTTTTGTTGGGCGAGTTGGAGTCCGGGAGATGGAGAAAGGTCATCTGTGACCAGGTGGTCGAGCTTTCCCGAGGAGAGATCCAACCGCTGAGCAAATTCCTGTCGGATCCCAACGCCCTGTTGGTCTGCCAGATTCTCTACATCCTTGAGAAGATCGGGAGTCCCGCCACAGTGAAATACTTAGGAGGTTTGGTTGGCCACCAGGATTTGAAAGTGAGAGAAGAGACTCTTCACGTTCTCGATAAATTGGGAGAGAAGGGGAAGGACCTCGTTAAGAAATTCTTGATGGACTCCGTATCTGGAATCAGGGCAAAGGCTGCACTCCTCTTGGCGAGGAATGCGAAGGGGGAGGCGGTGAAGCCCCTCACAGAGATCATCCTCTCTGAGGATTTTTACAAACGGGATTACAGCGAAAAGGTCTCTTTCTTCAGGGCGCTGGGAGAGACAAAGTCGGAAGAGGTGATACCGATCTTGCAGAAGATTGCCAAGAAAAGGACCTGGTTCCAAGGGGAGAAATGGAACGAGATGAGACAATGCGCTACCAATACGTTGAAAATGTTTGACGCTTAGAAAGCAGGGGGATTTTTAGGGGAGGAGTGACCGAATCCTGTTGGACGGACCCGATCACAAAGGAGATAAAATGGATAGTTCACCATCCGCGACCCAACCCAAGACAGTGAGCCCAAAGCCGCCCGATGCCATGGACTCCGAATTGTCGAAATTGGGGAACAACCTCGTGACCAAATTCCATGTGCTGATGAGGATCTCCCAGATTTATGATTCTAAGAATGTGGCTCTCAATCAGTTTGTCCAAGAATTTCTCGGCACCATAAACACATTGATCAAGGGGGAAGGAGTCCTCTCCCTCAAAATACGCAGAGATGACTTCTTCCTCAACGACCAGCGGCTGCGGTATTCGGTGGAAGGCTTCACCAGTTTCAAATACCTTCTGACCCAATGGAAAAAGCGGTTGATCGGTGAAGTGATTTTCAAAACCCTGCTGGAAGAAGAGTGGTTGAGGTATTTCATCTACACGTTTATCAACTTGGAGGAGGGTCGAGAGGAGAATGCGGATCTTCTCGTAAGACAGCTGACGGCCCACAATATTACCTCGATCGAGGCGAATCCTCTGGAGGTCGTTGAAGGTGAAGAGGAAGCCTTTACCGTTCAAAAAGAGGACGAGCGGGAAGTGGCCAAGAAAATATTTTTTGAGACCATCGGGACGATCAAAGAGGTGATTACCAATATCAAAGGAAAGCAGCATGCCGATGTAAGGAAGCTGAAGCGGTTGGCCCAGAAAGCAATCCATCTCGTCATCGAAGACGAATCCATTCTCATGGGAATGACCATGATTAAAAATTATGACGAATATACCTTCAACCATTCCGTCAATGTCTCGATCTATTCTTTGGCGATCGGAAAACGACTGGGATTTTCGAAAAAGACCTTGACCGAGTTGGGCATTACCGCCCTGCTTCACGATATCGGAAAATCAAAAATTCCAAGAGAAGTCTTGAATAAACCTGCGGCCCTCAACGATGAGGAATGGGAGATGATGAAGAAGCATCCCTTGATGGGCGTGGAGGTCGTTCTCAATTTGAAGCAATTAGGGGAGATCAATCCCAGGATGGTGGTCGGTATCTTTGACCACCACTTGACACCTGATCTTTCAGGATACCCGAAGCTGTTCCGGAAAAAAGAGGTGAGCCTCTTCGGAAGGATAATTCAGATTTCGGATGCCTATGATGCGATGACGACCCCTCGGATTTACAAGAAAATTCCGTACACACCGGAGCAAGCCCTCGCCATCATGCTGCGAGAGAAGACAGTTCATTTTGACGCCCTTCTGCTCAAGATCTTCATCGGCCTTGTGGGAGTTTATCCTATTGGGTCCCTGGTCCTTCTCAATACCCACGAAATAGGAATTGTTTATAAGACCAAACCAGAATCTACGTGGTTGGACCGCCCCATCATCCTCTTGGTCGATCGAGATGAAGAGGGGTATCCGAAGAAAGAGTTGGTTGATTTAACCGAGACGGATGGGGGAGGAAATTACAAACGGAGCATCGTCAAGACCTTAGACCCATATAAATACCACATCGACATCGCCAAATATTT
The DNA here is from genome assembly GCA_002311635.1 of Syntrophaceae bacterium UBA1163. Classification (GTDB taxonomy): domain Bacteria; phylum Desulfobacterota; class BSN033; order BSN033; family UBA1163; genus UBA1163. The sequence continues at coordinate 34,803 of DBZJ01000079.1, read as the reverse complement.
TTTGTAAAGGTTTTTTAAATCTTAGAGCAGTGCTAAGACCGTTTTGGGGGCTATCAAAGTCGGGATGGCTGGTTCTGAACGATACTACACATCAACACTTACGAAATAAATGTCTTTGACATCTGAGCTATCACCGATGACCTTCCATCCCCAATTCAAGACAGATTCCTTCGTTATTCTTTTCGGATCTTTTCTTCTTTCGGGTAGTATCCCAATAAAATGCTCATGCCCTTTTTCATCACGATAATAGAATTCATAAGCTGTCATCCTCTAAGACTCCACGCGGTTTCCAAGCTTTCCGCTGAATCCCGTTAGTCGGATGGTGAAAACATTGCTTATAATCTCAACCCGGTCGGCCCCAATTTGAACGACACTCCAAATGCCTCTTCGAGATGTTTCTGATTTCCTGATTTTTCCTCCATTTTTTGGAAGAATTCCCCTTCTGTCAACGTTATCTCTGTGGTGACACAGATTTCTTACATATTTCCCCCGGTTGACCTATTCTACTTACCTTCCTTCTTTTTGGCCAAGGGAAGAAAAAGTTGTTCCTGGCTGTCTTCCTTCCATCCTTTCAACAAGTTATCTACCGCGTGTCGAATAACTCGGGCTATTGAAACGTCATTCTCTAAGGCAATGGACGAAAGACGTTTTAGTGCTTCCTTATCAAGGCTTATTGTTATCCGTTGTCTTAACTTCCCATTCGTCATATGGATCAATGAATCGTGATGATTAAAAACGGTGATTTTTGATGAATAATTCTACAAGTTTAAAAAGATAATGTCAAGAGAAATTTTTAGTCCTTAAAGATCAATAAGTTGCAAGGAATATTTGAGTAGCAAGACATTCTCGTTGATTTCCCCGAACAAATTTGGTAGGCTGTTTCCCAGACGGGCCCTCCGCTATCGAACTCTAATCTATCGGCTAGGGACGCCGTCTGAGGGTCGGATCCGACCCTGCAACGCTCCAATCGGCGCTTGCATAAGGAGAGGTCCTTACTCTTGGACAAAAAAGGCAGGAGGAACAAGGAGCGTTGTGAACAAGGGCAGCCTCCACGGGTCTGCGCAGGTCAAGCACTGGGGAGAGACACGCTTCCCAATTCATATACGCATCTACCGCGGGATTTGGCTTTTGAGAACAGAGAGCAAATGCTACGCATGAAATCGTATGAACCGCATTGCCCTTCGCCTACCTGCACCGAGAGAGATAGAATTAAATTGTATCCTATAAGAGGAAAACCCAACTGGCTCCCGCCGGAAGTTTGGGCTTCCAAGAAGGATGACGAAATCTTATACAGGTGTGCTTGTTGCGGGTTGGTATGGTTTCAAGAAAGATCGAAGAGGCCAGGTCTCGACGCAAGGCCAATTGGTTATTATGATGATCCCGAGCATCCCTGGGAGTTTGTTTCTGCAAGAAATACGGACAGAATTCGAGAAGAGAATACAAGTCGTTATTGGTACAACGTTGGATGCCAAAGGGACGCTATCCATTCCCCAAAGAGGGGAGGAGTGGACTGACAGGGGACCGTTGCCAACTGGGGTGAAGTCGAGAGATAGGCCAAGGAATCGACGGGCCGTTACGGAAAAGGGATATTGGGAATAGAACCCATAGAAGGGTTCGTTGGAGGGCTAATGCTAATTGGTTTGCAAGAAAACACCTTTCTCCTCTCAACGGGAAATCCTAAGGAAATGATCATCTTTGCCTTCTCTTCATCTGTTTCAAATTTCATCATTCCTCGATTCGTCTGAACCACCTCCATCGCGAGTCGTAATACTAGATCAAACCCTGTGTTCTTCTGCGGGGACAAGATTCCCTCCATTGCCTTCCTGGACCCTCCCGTCGGTCTTGTCACGCTTGAAACGACCAACCGGATCTCAATATACCTCCCGGCCTTCACGAAAAAAGCCTCTCCCCCACCTGCATTCCTCTCAAGGCTCAGGGATCTGGTTAGGAATTCGATGTTCCCGCTGGGCGGTGTCGAGGCCACTGCGTATAGGAGAACGGAATTCAAAATATATTTCAACTGCTCATCAGGGACGACCGTTTCAGGAAGATTCTCTTCAAATGTTTCGGTCGTTTTGATATTCTTTTCTTCCAGTTGGGCCCGATATTTCGTCAACATCTGCTCGATGAGGGTATGGACGGTGTTTGTTTTTTCAACGGGGGTGCCGGTCTTGATATAATGGAGAAGGCTCGTTAATACCAGATCACAGATCTCGATCTCTTTCGCAATAATTCGACAAAAAGACTCGCCAAATTCCCTCTCTATAAATTTCCCTCGAGAAAGCTCAGTAACGTCTCGAATGGAACCCAGAGCGCTTCTTACCCGAAGAATCGATTCAATCAGCAAAGCCGGTTCAGTTAAGGACTCTCGATCCCGCCTCTCGAAGGCATAAGGGGGGAAAAGAATTTGAATTGTCCTTCGGATAAGAAAGGGTCACTTTGGTTTCCCACCTCGTCTTGGGCAGTAATCCCGATATGGTAGGTTCCGGGTTTCATAGGGAACTCAGGCCATTCATCTGGGATGGTCAACTCCGTCTTCCCGGTGACATGCTTGAAGATTATTCCGGGTGTCGCCTCCCACGAAAATTTTCCGGGATCGAAAAGGCTGCTATCGTTGGCGACGTACACCACATAGCTGGTAGCCTCAGGAACGGATTCCCACCAAATTCGTCTCTTACGGATCAATGGCATCATTTTCCTCCTTGTCAACCTATTCCACTGCTGCGCAGTGTCTACCCGGTGAATGGCTTAGGGTGAGTGTAGACAACTTTCCGGAGTATATAGCGAGCATTTTCTATACCAAGTTTCTACTATCATCACAAGTCTCTGAAATAATGATAGTTCTCTAATAGCTGAATGGATCAATGAAACGTGAAAATGGAAGCGTTTTTCATAAAACTCCCGAATGATTTCCCCAAAAAAGGGAAAACTCTTTCCCATTTTCTTTTAGATTTCAAATCGCTCTAAAGTGAGCTTTCAACGAAGATTTCAGAGGGAGAATCTACGGACTTCGCGATATGAGTAGAGTCCAAGCTTTACAATTCAATATGTGAGAGTTGGAATCTGTGACTTTTAATTTTACCGACTCCCTCCTCTCCTTATCTTTTCTTCTTTCTTGGGAGGAGAAAAGGAGGATACTCTGCATTCAGACGAGTTCCATTCCTCAACGAGTCTTCGAGTGATCTCCAGTTGCTGCCGGATGCAGAAGTCAGCATATTGGGGATCCTGCTTTCGATAGGTCTTCTCAATAAAGTCCATGGAGTGATGGGCACTTCGCATTTGCGAAACAATCATGTCGCATTTCCTTAAGCCCCATCGGGCTTCAATGGAATCTTCCGGGTTGGGGGAGAGCCAGAGGTAGTTCTGATAGAGATGGTAAAAGGTGGCCGATTGACCTTTTTGGATGGGAATCACAATTCCTTCCATCATCCCTCTTGCAGCGTCATTGTCGAGATGGTTCAACTCGATGAGATGATGGAGATGGTCCATGAGTAAAATGATATACCCGTCGCGACCGGGCGTGCTATGAATCTCCCATAGATCCGAACCTTCCGGGCAGCCTCCTTTGTGACACCGTTGGAATCCTTCCAACACAATCGGAATCCTCTCTTTGACGTACCGAACCGTGTTGTCCAATACCTTGTCCATTTTATCCCACGGATCGTAATCCGTCGGGTCAATTCTCTTTGCCACGGCTTCGACAAAATCGGTATAACCTTGTGAAAAATTTGGTGAGTACTGTTCAAGAGAATAGAAGGGATGCTCCTCTGCAGGAAGATATTTCCAATGTCCATTTTCAAATATCGGCCAGCGGAACTTAATCAGACCGGAGTAGATCGTCGACTCCGGTCTTGTGATCAGAAAATTCCTTTGGTTCATCTTCTGGAGTTTGACGGGGGTCGTGGCCTCCCAAGTCTGAAGGGGATGAGCGGTGCTTCCGTCTAAGATGACGCGGCCGATGATCCCTGAATGAGATTCTGTCACCAGAAAAACCGTTCCCGGAGTGATCGCATCCGGCTCAATTCGAACCGGGTAGGTATCCGACGGAAGGGTTCGAGTCGTTGTTTCCGAAAGCATATGAAGAAGGGCTTTGCGAAACCGGAGATCTTTATGCCACTCCGGATGAGTCCGCAGCTTCCCCCATTCCGTGGACCAGTGACCGATCAACTGGCCGTCCTTTGTGGTAGCCGCAGCAGGAAGGTGGGCGATCCGTGCATAAATCCATCGCACCGCATAGGGGACATCCGCGCAGTCGACGGGGATTTTATAACGGATAAAGAAATCCTCTGTGATATTTTTCTCCACCCAATTCGCAAATCGGTGCTCTTCTGCGACAGTCCATCGACGTTCCCCTACTTTCCATACTTGAAGAGATGATTCCTTCACGCTTTGTGCAAAAGAGGGCACAGTGAAGAAGAGGACGAGGAGAGATGCCAAAAACCGCATAATTTCATATTAAAGAAACTGTGAGGGAATTGTCAACAAGGAAGACAGGTGGAAAGTTTTTCTTGACAAACTGGAAGCGACAGATTAGCATCAGTTGTATACCGGAGGGGGGTATAGTATATACCGAAGAAGGATCCTGCGTGATCTTGAGGAAAAAATAGGAACTTATTGAAAGGAGGCTGAAAGATGATCCATATTTCAAAAAAGGCTACTGAAAAATTAAAAGAGACGAATCAGAACAGCCAAAAGAATTTGTTTCGCGTTTTTATAAGTGGTATCGGCTGAGGCGGGCCCAAAATGGGTCTGGCTCTGGACGAGCCAAAGGCCGATGACGAAAGAATCGAGGCAGAGGGTTTGTCCTTTGTTATGGGTTCAGAGGTAGCGGATGCCATTCGATCATACGGGGACCTCTTGATCGATTACGCGGACCATCCTTGGGCGAGGGGATTCGAGTTGTCCCTTTCGGGGAGGGGGCTTGCTGATCCCGTGGTCAGCGTAGGACATGGAGAGGCCGTTTGCCAACCCACCGCTGCAAGATGATAGATAATCAGAATACTAGATCGATGGATTTCCTGAATGGATTCGAGTGAAGAAAAAAACAGCCTCTTAAAAGAGATTGGAGAGCTCGAACATGAGATTGAGGAGATAAAAAAGAGGATTCCGCCACATTCCGTCAGATATGAAATCATTCAGCTGATGGAGGAAAAAGAACGAGAACTTGAGAGAAAAAAAGATCTCCTTGAATCAATGAAAGAATGAAGGATTGAGCGAAGAAGGGTGACCCCTTAGGAATTCCCTCCTATTCTACTCCTCTAAACATTGTCGTGTCAGAGACAATGCTGGCTTGGCTTGGGGTTCGTTCTGCCGTTCCGGGAAGGAAGCCGCTCAGAGAAACCCTAGTTTTCTGTTCATGAAACACGGTTCTTACCCTATTTACTGTTGTAGAGGCAAGAACGAAAACATGAAAAAAGAGAGCCGCAATGAGGAGTATACCGGCTCACCGGAGAAGATCGATGGAAATAACAACGCTAAGTTTTACTGAAGAAGAAGTGATGCGCCTGGAGGCTATTTTTATGGATAAAGATAAAGAGGAAGCCCTGCAGTTTTTGTTCGACGTCATAAAACCTAAAATAAGGGCCAAGGGAAATCGAGCCCTTGATTCGAAGAAGGGGACTGGCATACCGAGATGAACTTTAATGGTGCTGCAATTATTCTTCTGCCAATGGCTGGCTTTTTGCAACACGGGAAGCATGGTTATCCTCTCTCTTGATTATGCTCGTTCGTTTACCGGTCTCAGTCCTTTTCCAACTCCCTATTTCCCAACCTTGGTAAACCATGAGCGTAGGCTCATCATTCCGTTGGAAGGAAGCGGAGAAGGATTCCTTGACAAATTATGAGCATATGCTTATAATTGTCTATGGAGGAGGAATCTCAAGTGGAAGGAGAGATAGCAATGGAAAAGAAGAAGATGAAAGTTCTTATCATTGGCGGCGTAGCAACCGGGCCAAAAGCAGCTGCGCGACTGAGACGTTTGAACCCGGAGGCAGAGATTACAATTATCGAACGGGGAAAGATCCTTTCCTATGCCGGCTGCGGGATGCCCTATTATGTGAGCGGTGATGTCCTCGATTGCCAGAGTCTAAGCTCGACATCAGCAGGTGTTCTTCGTGATTCGGTCTTTTTCCGCAACGTCAAAGACGTCAACGTGCTCGATCGCACCCTAGCGCGGTCAATCGACCGGAAGAATAGGACGGTGGATATTGTTAATGTTGAGACCGGAGAATCAGATGTCCTTCCGTACGACAAGTTAGTGCTTGCTACAGGCGGACAACCGATCGCTCTTCCTATTGAAGGAGCTGGCCTCAACAAAGTGTTTCGGTTATACCAGCCGGAGGATGCCATTGCCATGAGAGAAGTGGTTGCTGCTGGAAACCCAAGGACGGCTGTTATCATTGGCGGGGGGATGATTGGCGTCGAGATGGCGGAGGCACTCACCAGGTTGGGACTCCACGTAAAGATAGCGGAGATGATGCCCCACATCCTGCCCGGTTTGTTTGACGGAGAGGTGGCAGCCTACCTGACACGGTATATCCGTTCCCAGGGGGTGGATGTTCTGACTGGGAGTCGTGTGACCGAAATTCTTGGGGATGACGAGGGAAACGTGACAAAAGTTATTACGCCCTGTGCGGAAATTCCGTCGGATATCGTATTGATCGCCATAGGGGTGCGCCCCAATACAAAGCTGGCGCAAGAGGCGGGACTGGAAATCGGTAAGACAGGCGGCATTGTCGTTAATGAATACCTTCAAACCAGTGATCCCGATATTTACGCGGGCGGTGACTGCGTGGAAAACGTCCATCTAATCACAGCGGAAAAAGTTTTTGTCCCTTTGGGTTCCACCGCAAACAGACATGGGCGCGTTATTGCCAACAACATCATGGGATACAAGGAGAAATTCAAGGGTGTCCTGGGGACTGGGGTTGTTAAGGTATTCGATTATAACGTTGGGAAAACAGGGTTAACCGAATGCCAGGCCCGCGAAGCTGGTTTTGATGCGGTTACGACTCTTTGCCCTGCGACGGACAATGCGCACTACTACCCAACTCATAAACCGGTTCTTCTCAAATTGATCGCCGACCGAAAGACAAAGAAAATTCTCGGCCTGCAGGCAGTGGGTTTTGGTGAAACGGTTAAGAGGGTGGATGTGATCGCGACAGCTCTGAGCTTCGGAGCGACCGTAGACGATCTGCCTGGTCTTGACCTCGGCTACGCCCCGCCGTATTCAACGGCAGTCGATATCTCTGCCCATGCTGCTAACATTCTCCGTAACAAAATCGAGGGAATTGCAAAGGCACTTACTCCTATGCAGGTCAAAGGCAAAATCGACAGAGATGAGGATTTCATTTGGCTCGATGTCAGGACGCCTGCCGAATATAAGAAGGAACGTATCGAAGATCCCCGAGTTAAATTGATTCCTCTTGGCATGTTCCGCCAGCGCCTTAATGAACTACCCAGGGACAAGGAAATTATCACTTTCTGTAAGTTGAGTCTGCGCGGCTATGAGGCACAAAGGATTCTGGATGGAGAGGGCTACCCGGACGTCAAATTTATGGATGGGGGTTTAGAGGCGTGGCCATACGGAGTGGCTGGTGATGCCGCATCTAAGCCCTCGCATCAAGAATCGAGTATACGCCTGAGGGCCGCATAATTTTTTTCCGAAAAGGAGGTGAAAAAGATGGCAAAGACGACGGAGCACCTTAAAAATTTTTCGGAACTTTCGGAAAGGATTATGGTTCTCGGGGAATCGATAAAGAAGGCGGAGAGAGACATGAAATCCGTCTGGACGGATCAGATTGAAGAGATAGACCTTCGGGAGGTAAAGGGTCGTATGAAGGCAGTAGAGAATGCCCTTCATCTCCTACAAGAAGAGGTTGAGCACGTGGAGGCAGAGCATTGCAAGGGAACCAGAGGGAAACAGTAAAGCTAAAATGGCGAATAACCAACCCACAACGAAGAAGAACGATGCCCCTTCCCGAATCGCGCTTCGCTCCACTCTTTTATATATCGGGGTAGCAGGAACAAAGGGTATATTGGCGTGGCTCTCGGGCAGTTCTGCTCTTTTGGCCGATACGGTCCATGGTTTTTCAGATGCCTTCGCCAGCATTCTTGTCCTGGTTGGGATCTGGTTGTCTGGAAAAAGATCCGAAGCCTTCCCATGGGGCCTATACAAGGTTGAGAACCTCGTTGCCTTAGTCAGTGCTGGCTTCATCTTCCTGGCGGGCTATGAGATTGTTAGACATGCCTTCGTTGCGAAAAGGGCATTCCCTTTATCCCATCTCCTTATATCGACGTTGGGTCTCCTGATTATAGTCGTGGTAATTATTTTCTTCTCGCGATACGAGACCCAAAAAGCAAAAGACCTTAACTCCCCGAGTCTCCTCGCAGATGCCTCACATTGGTACTCGGACATTGCTTCGACGGCACTCGCGCTCGTTGCCCTTTTGGGAGCGGAAATCGGGTACCCCTTAATAGACCGACTGGCTGCTCTCGCCATGGTTGGGTTCATCGCTAAAGTTGGATGGAATATACTCAAAGATTCGATGAAGACTCTATTGGATGCCTCGGTTGATCCAGATACTTTAAATCGTATCAGAGATACAATTCAACGCTTTTCACAAGTAAAAAAGATCAAATCCATTCAGGCAAGAAATTCGGGCAGATTTGTCTTCGTACGGGCAGAGATCGTCTTTGACGTAAAGAAATTCACCCAGGCCCACCACCTAAGCGAAGGAATAGAAAAGGCCCTTTTAAAGGAGATTCCACATGTGGATAAAGTAATGATCCATTACGAACCAGTAGAGAAGAACTTTTTGATCTACGCCGTTCCCGTAGATGAGGATAGACATAACCTTTCAGAGCATTTGGGCGGCGCACCTTATTTTTATCTTATTCGAATGAGTGCAGAGGGGCACATTATACAAGAAGAAAAGATTCTCCCGAACCCTTACCTCAACGAGGAAAAAGGGAAAGGAATCAAAGTGAGCGAGTGGCTTCTCCAAAATGGGGTGGATGCAGTTTTGACCAGAAAGGCCTTTGAAGGGAAAGGACCTTTCTATGTCCTTTCGAGCTCAGAGGTAGATGTAATCCCAACAGAGGTAAAGACGATTGAAGGAATCCACCAAAATCTGGCGAAGACTGGTACGCCGTAAGCAAGAGAGTCTTTCAGATTTTTGGAAGTGCATGCATTTTGCCCCTTGACAAATTATGAGCATATGCTTATAATTAACACTGACAGGAGGAATTCTAAATGGCAAGGCCAATAAATTGTAGGCGAGTTGGTTTCATGCCTCAAAGTGACTACTTCAAGCCAAGAGGTATCCCTCTTTCCATGTTGGAAGAAGTCATTCTAACGGTTGACGAGTGTGAAGCGATCAGGCTTGCTGACCTTGAGAGTTTATACCAGGAACAGGCAGCGGAAAAGATGAAGGTCTCCCGTCAAACCTTTGGACGGATTATAGACTCGGCGCATAAAAAGGTAGCGGAGGCGTTAGTTCAAGGCAAAGCACTGAAGATTGAAGGAGGTGAGTTTGAAATGGCTTCTATGAGAAAATTTAAATGTTCTGACTGCCAGCATACCTGGGAGCTACCTTATGGAACCGGTAGACCGGAAAACTGTCCTTCTTGCAAAGGTGGCAACATTCGCAGAGCGGAGGAAGACAGAGGATATGCTCGGGGGGTTGGTAGAGGACAGGGCAGGTGTTGCCGTACAGCCCAACAAGAAAAATAACGAAGAAGAACGCAATGAAAGCCAAACGAGAAAGGAGAAAGTCATGAAGGTAGGTTTCGCGGTACAGGGCAATGAAGGAGTGGAAAGCAAGGTTTATGACCATTTTGGTTCAGCACCGGCGTTTATCATCGTCGATACTGACGGAAAAGAAGTTTTGACAGTAAACAACCAAGATATCCATCACGTCCACGGCGCATGCAATCCGATTATGGCTCTTGATGGGAAGAGTGTGGAGGCAATGGTGGTTGGCGGAATAGGCTCAGGTGCCATCACGAAGTTAAACGCCATGGGTGTGAAAGTCTATGCCGCAGCGGCGCCAACGGTTAAGGAAAATCTTGAGTTATTAAGTCAAAATAAGCTTGAGGAGCTTTCTGTATACGATGCGTGTCGAGCTCATCAGGGAGGATGTGGACACTGAAACAAGCTTGAAATGGAACAAAAAGATTACCGTATAGACAGGCAGGGTGTTCGTCTGCAAACGTAAAGGAGAAGATATGCCGATTTATGAGTATCGCTGTGAACAATGTGGTCAAGTTAATGAATTTCTGATTCTGGGAAGACGGGATCCGTTGTTGTGCAAGCAGTGCGGCAGTAAGGATTTAACGAAGCTGTTGTCCGCTCACAATACAGTCATCGCCCCGTCGCGTGGACCTACTGAACCCCTTTCCGGAGGCTGTTGCGGGACGCCCAATTCATGCGGCACACCGGGAAGTTGCTGTTCCGGGTAGGCCATCTCTGTTCTCCAAAAGGTGGGATGGGCCGCACATGGGAAGATCATCTCATCGTTGCATCAGATGATCCCAGCGAGAAAGGGTTATGACGTTAAATTCATGGACGGCGGAATTGATGCGTGGCTATACGAGGTAGTCTTTGGCAGGCTGTTTGCCAATTAGGCCCCAAGTCAATGAACCGAAGTAGAATGCCCGAGTTCAATCCGACCTGCGTCTGCTGGCTAGAGCAGAGAGATAATCCTCACACAAAGAGAGGATTGAAAGAAATCTCCTGAATCTGGCGACGAAGATGTACTGTAATCAAATTAAGAGAATCGCGGAATGTATAATTCGGAAATAGGCCAGGCCAGGGTCAAGGTCCATGAAAAGAAGAGAGGCTGATAAATTCTTTAATGTGATCCTCAATAGCATTGCCGATGGCGTCTTCACTACAGACAATGACGGCAAGATCACTTTCATGAATAAAGCAGGCGAGGAGATCACCGGATTTTCCAACAGGGAAGCCATCGGCCATTACTGTTTCGACGTCTTCAGGGCGGATATCTGCCAGTCTCGATGTGCCCTCAAGGAGACCCTCAAGACAAAAAAAGAGATCATAAACCTGCCTGCTACCATTCTAAAAAAGGGCGGGCAGAAGGTTTCTATCAGCGTCAGCACGGCTGTTTTGAAGAACGAGGCGGGACAGATCATCGGAGGTGTTGAAACCTTTAGAGATCTCTCTGCGATTGAAGAGCTTAGAAAAGAGCTCTCACAAAAGTATACGGTCGGCGATATTATAAGCAAAAATCACCTGATTCATGACATCTTCAACATTCTGCCGAATATAGCGGAGAGCGATAGCACTGTCCTGATCCAGGGTGCCAGCGGCACAGGCAAAGAACTTTTTGCAAAGGCTATCCACAACCTTAGTCGAAGAAAAACAAAACCCTTCATCAAGGTAAATTGTGGCGCTCTGCCAGATACGTTACTTGAATCGGAGCTCTTTGGATATGTTAGGGGAGCTTTTACGGATGCAAAGAAGGACAAGCCCGGGAGATTTGCCCTTGCCAATGGGGGGGCGATTTTTCTCGATGAAGTGGGCGATATGTCACCTTCCCTCCAGGTAAAATTACTTCGCGTGCTTCAGGAAAAGGAGTATGAGCCCTTAGGGGCAACCAGTCCACGACAGACAGATGTCCGGATCGTTGCCGCGACCAATAAAGATCTGGCAACACTCGTGAAGGAAGGGAAATTCCGTGATGATCTCTACTACCGACTCAACGTGGTGAAGATCGATCTGCCTCCCCTCTCCCAAAGAAGAGAGGATATTCCCGTGCTGATGGATGCCTTTATTAAGAAATATAATGCCAAAATGGGAAAACAGATCATTGGCGTATCCGATCAGGCTCTGCGATTGCTATTGAATCATGACTTTCCCGGAAATGTCCGGGAACTTGAAAACGTCATTGAGCATGCCTTCGTCCTCTGTGGAGGCAACAGGATTGATCTGGACTGCCTGCCCAGAGAACTGACCATGAAGCAAGAGAAAACAGATTTATTCGTTTCACTAAAAGAGGAACACCCCTTTGAGAAAGCCGAAGCTGAAATAGTGATAAGGACTTTGGAAAAAAACGGGGGTAGCAGGGTCAAGGCGGCCGAGGAGTTAGGCATCAGCAGGGCGACACTGTGGAGGAAGATCAAGCGATACGGGTTAACATAGAATGTAACATTACTGAAACTTTTATGTTTCATAAGTCTCATTTATGAGACGTTTATCTTTTCCCTCTTTCATCCCTCCTCTATCTAAAAATTCTCCAATTTATCTAAATCACTGACTTTCCCTCTCTTTCCAGCATTTGGCACCCATTTTGCTTTTTAGAATCCGTAGCTATGAAGATCGCCATTCCCATTTTTGGAAATCGAATTTCCCCCCGCTTTGACTTCTCACCTGAGATGTGGATCATCGATGTTGAGGGGCGAGAGGTCGTAAGGCAGGAAAAGCTCCCAACGGCTAATCTCAATCTCCCCCAGCGTCTGGAGCAGATCACCTCAAACGGGGTGGATAAAGTCATCTGCGGCGGAATTGATGGTTTTTGTCAGAGTCAACTTGGAAGTAGGGGTATTGATGTCGTTCAAGATGTCATAGGAGATGCCGAGATCGTCTTTGATCTTTTCATGAAAGGAAGGCTTCGACCCGGCTTCTGTTGTGAAAGAAGAGGAAGAAGACGCTTTTGTGCTCGGAGAAATGGTTCCGGAGGGAGGAAAACATAAATGGAAAAAGAAAAGTGTGAACAAGATTCAACCTGTGAAACGTGTGATCAAACCAATTCTTGCAGCCAGCAGGAGAAAGAGACCCATGCCCAGGAGAGATTAAGATCAAAGCTCTCGCACATCAAACATCGAATCATGGTGATGAGTGGGAAAGGCGGTGTTGGAAAGAGTTCTGTAGCAACGAACTTAGCAGTAGCCTTATCCCAAGATGGACTCAATGTTGGAATTCTGGATGCTGACATCCATGGTCCCAATATCCCCAAGATGCTGGGAATCGAATTTCAACATGTAGAAACCTTTGGGAAGGGGATGATCCCCGTGGAGGTCTTCCCGAATTTGAAGGTCATCTCCATGGCCTTTTTCATTGGAGATCGGGATAACCCGGTGGTCTGGCGAGGTCCGCTTAAACACAGTGCCATCAGCCAGTTTCTGGGAGAAGTGGAATGGGGACCTCTCGATTTTCTGGTCGTCGATCTTCCTCCGGGAACAGGAGATGAACCGCTAAGTGTGGCTCATTTGATTAAAAACGTGGACGGAGCCGTTATTGTAACCACTCCCCAGGATGTTGCCCTTCTTGATTCTCGAAAGGCGGTTACCTTCAGTAGGATGCTCAGTATTCCAGTGATTGGGATTGTTGAGAATATGAGTGGATTGGAATGCCCGCACTGCCATAAAGAGATTCCTCTTTTCAAGATGGGCGGAGGAGAAAAAGCTGCCCGTGACCTAAAGGTCCCCTTTCTTGGAAAGATACCCATTGACCCCGAGATGGTCACCGATTGCGACAGAGGGATGCCCTTTGTGATGGCCCACCCAAATTCTGAGGCAACCAAGGCCTTTGGGGAGATAGCCCAACGCTGTAAGGAGTATGTTGGTTTTAAAGAGATTGAGAAACAATTTGAAAGAGAAAAATTTCCATACCATTTTAAAGAATAGGAGGTAAAGAGATGAAGAGAATTGCATTAGCCAGCGAAGATGGTTCTGGCCTCGAAGGAGCACTCAGTGCCCATTTTGGCAGGTGTCCTTTCTACACGTTTGTCAATGTGGAAGGAGATCGAATAGTGGGCTTTGAGGTAGTTGCGAATCCCCACTATCCAAACCACCAACCCGGAGTGATCCCTCAGTTCATCCACTCTCAAAAGGCAAACGTGATGATCGCGGGTGGAATGGGACCGAGGGCTATCGACTTCTTCAATCAATTGGGGATCGATGTGGCCACGGGCGCTCAGGGGAAAGTAAGGGATGTGGTAGAGGCCTATCTCAGAGGTGAAATTCAGGGAGTCGTGGCTTGTGAACATCACGGGCATGATCATGGATGCGAGGAGGAGGGACGATGAAAATTGCTGTGAGTGCGACAGGAAAAGACCTTCATTGCCAGATCGATCCGAGGTTTGGAAGATGCCAGTATTTCGTTTTTGTCGATCCTGAGACCATGGCATTCGAAGCTTTCGAGAACGAGGGATTGATGGCATCGGGCGGTGCCGGGGTTCAGGCCGCACAACTTATTGCCCAAAGAGGTGCGAGCGTCGTCATTACGGGTAATCTTGGGCCTAATGCTGCCTCGGCTCTGTCGGCAGCGGGGATTAAAGTCCATTTGGTTCCCAGAGGAACGGTAGGAGAGGTAACGGCGGCATTTAAAGCAGGAAAACTCCAAGAGGCAAGTGGACCTACGGTTCCTCCTCATTTCGGAATGGGCGGAGGCCGAGGCATGGGTCGCCGCAGAAGTGTTTAAATCATAAACCATGAATCACGCCCTGAACCTCATGTGTGGGCGTTAGCTGAACAATTGGGTGGGCTAAAATAAAGGAGGGATACAAAATGAAGAAAATCGGAATCTTGTTAGCAGTAATCACCATTTTTAGCTTTTTTCTCGCTACCGAATCTTTTGCACAGCGAGGAGTGAAGTGGAAAGGAAGTGGCGGATGGGGGATGGGAACTCCCTACAGCAGGATGTATGACCCCAAAACCGTTGAGACTCTTATGGGGAAGTGGTGAGCGTGAACCTTATAACTCCCATGAAGGGAATGTCCTCTGGGGTGCATCTGGTCTTGAGGACCAGCCGGGAAACTATCTCTGTCCATTTAGGGCCTGAGTGGTACATTGAAAATCAAGACATCAAGATTACGCCGAAGGACAAAGTTGATAGAATTAAATTGAAAATAAAAAATAGAGGAGGAAGAACTTATGGAACGTGCTGACATAGTTATTATCGGAGGCAGTGCTGCCGGAGCTACCGCAGCTGTCAGCTGCAAACGCAGAAATCCTGGCAAGTCAATCACCGTAATACGCCAGGAAGAGCAGGTGTCAATCCCCTGTGGTATACCATATATTTTTGGAACCCTTGGTAGTCCGCAAAAGAATCTAATTCCTGACACATTGCTGACTAGTAATGGAGTGCAAATCGTTATTAGTGCTGCCGAAAAAATTGACAGGAAAAGGAAGCTCGTTCACACAGCCAAAGGTGAGCAGATAAGCTATGATAGGCTTATTCTGGCTACAGGGTCCTCGCCTGTTGTCCTGCCTATTCCAGGTATTGAGAAAGAGAATGTTTTTATAGTAAAAAAAGAAGTCGGCTACCTTCAGAAAATGCTCGAAGAGGTTAACAAATCCAGTGACATAGTTATCATAGGAGGCGGTTTCATTGGAGCGGAATTCGCTGATGAGTGTAAGAAAAACCGTCAGGCCAACGTCACGATTATTGAGAAGCTTCCCCATTGCTTACAATTGGCATTTGACGATGAATTATGCATTGAGGCTGAGAAGGTTCTTAAAGACAGAGGGATAAAAATAGTTGGTAACGACACCGTAGCGGCTATACTCGGTGATAACAAAGTGAAGTCGGTCCGTTTAACCGGCTCCGAGATAAAGGCTGACGTAGTTATCGTGAGCACAGGAGTATCTCCGAATACAGAGCTGGCGGCGCGTGCCGGCCTCCGTGTTGATGATATGACGGGTGGAATAGTTGTTGACCGCTATCAGCGCGTTGAAGGCGACGCCGATATCTTGGCTTGTGGCGATTGCGCCATGAAGGTCTCATATTATAACGGCAAACCCCTAAAAACCTGGCTTGCTTCCATAGCTACCAATGAGGCCCGTCTTGCAGCATCCAATGTGTTTGTGACGCAATATGCAGGGCTGGGTGTCGTAGGTGTTTTCTCCACGCAGATTGGCGAACTTGCCATTGCTGCCGCCGGTCTGACCGAGAGACAGGCACTCGCAGAAGGTTATGATATCGTTGTTGGTCAGGCAAAGGCGCCAAGCAAGCATCCAGGCGGGATGCCAGGCGCGGTGCCAACTTCAGTGAAACTTATTTTCTCTAAAAACAATGGGGTGATGCTCGGCGGCGAAGCTTCAGGAAGTATATCAGTGGGCGAGCTTATTAACGTCATCAGTGCTTGTATCCAGCATAACATGACTGCCTACCAGGTTTCACTGTTTCAGATGGGTACCCATCCGGCACTGTGCGCTTCACCAATTGCCTACCAGACAGTGAATGCGGCAGAAGAAGCCGTCATGAAGCTTAGATAGCACTTTAGCTTAACTGATATACCTTACATCACTCTGAACGCAGCTTTGCTGCAATTCGAATTGAGGGTTAGCTATGCTATCCATTGGTTCAGATGATGTATGGCTATCAAGGTAGATAAGAGGGAGCATTATGCCATACGGAATGGGACCGGCAGGATGGAGATACTATCCTTACGGTTATGGCAGAGGGAGGTGTTGGAATCCCGGGTGGTACGGAGTACCCGTTCCACCATGGGGACCGCCAACCAAGGAAAAGGAGATTAGGTTTCTTGAAGAGGAAGCCAATTTCTTTCGAGAAGAGCTTAGCCAGATTGAAAAAAGGCTCGAAGAGTTGAAGAAATAGGCTACGGACACGAGACCCGTGACACTGACACGTTATTTTTAAAATGAAAGGAGGGATTTTCATGCCAGGATTTGATGGAACAGGGCCATTAGGACAGGGTTCGATGACCGGAGGGGGCAGAGGTTTCTGCGCTATGCCATACAGGGGCTACGGTCCATATGGGTATGCCATGCGGGCACCTTATTATCCAACTCCCGGTGGTTATCCATTTTATGGAAGGCCCTTTTATGGGCCCGTCTTCGGAGCAGGCCGTGGAGGGCTTCCATGGGGTGGTGGCCGTGGTAGAGTCTTTGGTGGCGGGCGAGGGTTTCGTCGCTGGTAGTGGCAAAGGATAGATTGCATGGGGGCCAGCGATGAGGCTCGGGGGATCGGTCATTTTTAAAAGGTCAATTGTATCTCTTCTGGGGTTTGACCAATGACCGGTCCCCTCGCCCATCATTGTAACCAACGGTGTGGAAAGGTGGTGATCAGGATGCCAAGAGGAGACGGAACAGGTCCTCCCGGGGGTAGCAGTCCTGGTAGGGGCAGAGGTGCAGGAATGGGTGGATCTCGTAGGGGAAGAATGGGCGGCTCCAGAGCCGGTGCAGGTCCGGCTGGAGAATGTGTGTGTCCAAAATGCGGAACGACTGTTGCTCATGAAGCAGGAACGCCGTGCTACTTTGTGAAATGCCCTAAATGCGGTTCACCGATGGTAAGAAAATGAATTAGCTTTAGGATGAAGGGAGGCTCCAATGGGTGAGATAGATAAGAAAAGCGTTGATAGAGCGACACAAATAATGATTGAAAAGGCAGCAGTAGATGGGTGCGAGACGATTTTTGACCGAGCAGAGGCGATGAAACCTTGCCCCATTGGAGCAGAGGGGAGTTGCTGTAAGAACTGCGGGATGGGGCCTTGCCGGGTCCCTGCCCCTAAAAAGAAAGAGGGAGTTCCCGAGAAGACAAAACGGAGAGGTCTCTGTGGGGCAACAGCAGAGACCATAGCGGCTCGTAATTTTGCCCGTATGGTTGCCGCGGGGGCTGCTGCTCATTCTGACCATGCGAGAGGGGTAGCCGAACTCTTTCTGGCTACAGCTAAAGGTGAAGTCCCTGATTACCAGATAAAAGACGAACAGAAACTTTATCAACTGGCCATGGATTTTGGGGTTGAAATCGGAGATCGATCCGTCCAGGACGTCGCAATTGATGTGGGTGAAAAAGCTCTGGCAGAGTTTGGCCGCCAAGAGGGAGAGATTCTCTTTCTTAAACGAGCTCCTCTCAAACGGCAACAGCTTTGGCGGGAAACAGGGACTGCTCCACGGGGCATCGACCGAGAGATCGTCGAGATCATGCATCGAACCCATATCGGTGTGGATCAGGATTACCAGAATATTCTCAGAGCCTCTGCACGTTGTGCCTTGGCAGATGGCTGGGGCGGGTCGATGATCTCGACAGAACTCCAGGATGCCATGTTCGGGAACCCCGTTCCCATGGCCGGTCAGATCAACCTCGGAGTTCTAAAAGAGGACCATGTCAATGTGATCACTCATGGGCATGAGCCGCTTCTTCCGGAAATGCTTGTTGTGGCATCTCAGGATCCTGAAATCCTGAACCTCGCTAAATCAAGAGGCGCAAAGGGGATAAACCTTGCCGGCATGTGCTGTTCTGCCAATGAGATCCTGATGCGTCATGGAATTCCCTGCGCGGGTAATTTTCTCCAGCAAGAACTGGCCATCATCACCGGGGCAGTAGAGGCAATGGTTGTGGATGTCCAGTGTGAGATGCAGTCTCTCTCCGATGTAGCCAAGTGCTACCACACAAAACTCATTACTACTGACCGTAGAGCAAAGATTGAAGGGGCCATGCATATCCAATTCGATGAACATGAGGCTCTAAATGTGGCAAAGAAGATCCTCAAGGAAGCCATTGAAAACTTCCCCAATCGGAGATCTCCCCTTCTCATTCCAGCGGAAAGTATGGACACGGTTGTGGGTTTCAGCCACGAAACGATCAACTACCTCCTGGGTGGTCTCTTCAGGGCATCTTACAGACCTTTGAACGATAATATCATTAATGGCCGGATTCGCGGCATTGCCGGTGTGGTGGGGTGTAACAACGCCCGTGTCACACACGACGATCCTCATCTGAAGATGATCCTGGAGTTGATTGGTAATGACGTCATCGTCCTGACATCAGGGTGCAGCGCCATGGCCGCAGGGAAATATGGTCTTCTCACTCCCGAAGCCGCTCACAAATATGCGGGCAAAGGATTAGCCTCTGTGTGTGAGGCCGTTGGGCTTCCACCTGTCCTCCATATGGGCTCTTGTGTGGATAACAGTCGGATCTTGATGGCAGCAACCGCTGTGGTCAAGGACGGAGGGCTGGGGGATGACATCAGCGATCTGCCGGCTGCTGGTGCGGCACCTGAGTGGATGAGCGAAAAGGCCATCTCGATCGGCCAATATTTTGTTGCTTCAGGGGTCTATACGGTGTTTGGTGTCACGTGGCCGACGCTCGGGAGTGAAGAGGTTACCAAAATGCTCTTTGAAGGATTTGATGAGATCTTCAAAGGAAGATGGGGGTTCGAACCGGACCCGATAAAGGCAGCCCGGATGATGATTGAGCATATCGATAAAAAGCGAAAGGCATTAGGTATTGATAAAGCAAGGGAACGAATCCTCTTTGACATGGCCAAACGCCGTGAACTGGAGGCCGCATAACCAAGTATCAACCGTCATCCACGATCCATGGATCGTAATGAAGCACAAGAGGTAGCGAAGTTCGATAAAAGATGGGGGAACCCATGGGTGAAATGTTAACCGGTAAGAAAGGACAGACAGAAAACAGTCTCCACAGAAATTGTTTTGCCTGTGGTTCAAATGACGGAATAGGTTTAGGACTCAAGTTTTATAAGAATGAAGATGGAGCTGTCTTCGGAAATTTCTTTGCAGACCCGAAGTACGAAGGCTATTCGGGCATCATTCATGGAGGAATTATAGCTACTCTGTTGGATTCTGCGATGACCCACTGTCTCTTAATGAAAGATATCCCTGCCCTCACGGGAAGACTATCAATCAAGTATTCCATCCCCATTCGAACGGGAACAGTTGTGAAATTAGAAGCGAGGATTGTTGACCAACTCCATGGAATGTTCATTTTACAAGGGAAGGCTCTGGTGGATGGGAAGAGGGTGGCAAGTGCAAAGGCCAAATATGGGAGCATGAAAAGAAGGGTTCATCAAGGGGCGAAGAAATGACGCCGTTTTCGTTTAAGGGTTCTTCTTTAGAAAATAAATCGATCGGGAATATTCTAAGGGAATATATCCAGATGGCCGGGATCATGGAAAGATATTTTGGTGGACATTGCCTGAAAAAGCGGGGATTTAAGCTCCAGACGCTCGGGATGGCTTGCATTCTCTTTGACGTGGATAAGAATCGCCTGATTCAAGATTTCGAAAAAGTTCAATCAGAGGACAAGGATGGATAAATCTTCATTGAAACCGAAATATGTCTTTGGCCCAGTTCCTTCGAGAAGGCTGGGAAGGTCTTTAGGGGTTGATCTTGTGCCATATAAGACATGTACCTTTGATTGCATCTATTGCGAGTTGGGAAGGACAACTCATAAGACCGTATCTCGGCAATCTTATGTTCCTCCAGAAGAGATCCAGGGGGAACTGGAACTTTATCTATCAGTTTTGGATAAAAAGCCAGATTACATAACCCTGTCTGCCTCCGGTGAGCCCACATTAAATACCAAGATTGGGGAAATAATCCAAAGGATTAAACAGATTACCTCTACTCCCATAGCCGTATTAACGAATAGCTCTCTTCTATCGTTAGATGAGGCGAGAAGGGATCTCTTGGAAGCCGATGTCATCCTCCCATCCCTTGACGCAATCACTCCAGCCCTTTTTGAATACATAAACCGACCCCATCCCTCCTTGAGAATTGAGGAAATCATTTCGGGCCTCATTCAATTTCGAAGACAATATCGAGGTCAAATCTGGCTGGAAATTCTCTTTTGCCGGGGTGTCAATGACGGTAAAGAAGAAATCGAAAAACTCAAAGAGGTTATCGAGAGAATCGAGCCTGATAGGATTCAATTAAATACACTGGTCAGGCCTCCTGCCGAAGATTTTGTTTTCCCTTTAACCTTGGGTCAGTTGGAGGAGATAAGAAGAACACTTGAAGATAAGGCAGAGATTATCCCCGAGTTTACTGCTCCCCTGGGAGAAGAATTTAACTCCGTGAAGGATAGAGAGATTCTTCACTTGATTAAGAGAAGACCTTGTACGACGGAAGATATTTCTAAAGCTCTTGGACTCCGCATCGATGAGGTTGTGAAGCACCTGGATCATCTTACAAAAACAGGGGCAATCCGATATCGGATGTATGAGCATCGCTGCTATTACGAGAATGTTGCAACTGACTAAATATAAATAGAGGCCTTGATGATTGTAGCAAATCGCAAATCACTTGATAAGATCCTGCAGATGATCAAGCCTTATAAGAAGGTTCTCCTTCTTGGCTGTAACGAATGTGTAACCGTTTGTGCCGTTGGGGGAGAGAGGGAGGTTGGAGCACTGGCCTCAGAGTTGAGGCTCTTCCGTGCAAAGGAGGGGGAGGAGGTGGAAGTTCGGGAGCATACCCTTGAGCGTCAATGCGATCCTGAGTACATCGATCAGGTCCGTCCCTTTGTTGGAGACTATGAGGCAATCCTGTCAATGGCCTGTGGGGCAGGAGTCCAGTACGTGGCCGAGAAGTACAGGACGAAGCCAGTGCTACCGGCGGTCAATACCACTTTCTTGGGAGTTACTCTTGAGCAAGGAGTTTGGGCTGAGCGGTGTCAGGGTTGCGGGACCTGTATCCTTGATCAGACCGGAGGAATCTGTCCGATTGCGAGGTGTGCCAAGAGTTTACTCAATGGTCCCTGTGGTGGATCGACTAATGGAAAGTGTGAAGTGGACAGAGAAACTGACTGTGGCTGGCAGCTCATAATCGATCGGTTAAAGGAGCTCGGACAGTTGGATCGATATGAGGAAATCATCCCGATAAAGGATTGGACCACTGCCAGGGATGGAGGTCCACGCAAGAGGGTGAGAGAGGATTTGAGGCTCTAAATGGATAGTATGCAAATTGTGCTTCAAAAAATTACCAAGCGATTTTTTAAGATGCATGGATAAGGGATAACAGCATGATTATTTCAATTGCAAGTGGAAAAGGGGGAACCGGAAAGACCACCATCGCAGTGAATCTGGTCCTCTCTCTTCAAAAAGGGACCGTCCAATTAATTGACTGCGATGTGGAGGAACCTAATTCCCACCTTTTTTTATCCCCCACCATCCACCAGGTTACCTCTATGGGAATTCCAGTCCCCCGAATTGATGAATCCAAATGCACTTACTGTGGCAAATGTGCAAAGGTCTGTGAATATCATGCGATGACAGTTATTCTGAAAAATGTGCTGGTTTTCGATGAACTCTGCCATGGGTGCGGTGCGTGTTCCTATTTATGTCCTGAAAAGGTTATTTTCGAAATAGAAAGAGAAATCGGCATTATTCAGGAAGGAAGCGGAAACGGAATTCCTTTCGTTAATGGGGTGTTGAACGTAGGAGAACCAATGGCCTCTCCGCTCATCCGAAAGACCAAAGAAAAGATCCAAAAGGAAAAAATCGTGATTCTCGATGCCCCTCCCGGAACAGCCTGCCCGGTCATCGAAACCGTAAAGGGAAGTGATTTTTGCCTCCTTGTTACTGAACCAACACCCTTTGGTCTGAATGACCTGGAATTGGCAGTTGGAATGCTTGAAAGATTGGGAATTCCAATGGGTGTAGTGATTAATAAAGCAGATATAGGAGATCGAAAGGTGTGGGATTATTGCGACTCACGAAATATTCCCATCCTCATGGAAATCCCGATGGATAGGCAAATAGCGGAATCTTATTCAAGAGGAATTCCAATCGTCGTTGAGAACCCTTCCTATATCCAGAAATTCGAAGGCCTATTTGAAAAAATTGAAAACCAGATTGCTGTTTCAAATGGTTAATTCCCTCTCGTCCCCCCCTTATGCAAAAGGGGGACGAGAGGATTTTTGGAGAAACTCTATGAGTCAAATCGAAGAAGGACAAGAATTGGGTGATGAGGCGGGTTATCTCATCTATAACGAAATGCTGATCGATCATTTTACCCATCCGAGAAATGTAGGGGAAATAGAAAACCCTGATGCCATGGCAGTGGTGGGCGATCCAGCCTGTGGGGATTATGTCAGGGTTTACATCAACGTAAAGAACGGGAAAATTTCGGATTTTAAATTCTTGACCCAGGGTTGTCCTGGAGCCATTTCTACTTCCAGCATCGCCACGGAATTGGCCATTGGGAAGACGCTCGAAGAGGCACTGATGCTTACAGACAATGATGTGATCCATGCAGCCGGAGGTATCCCGGCAAGGAAGGCCCACTGCTCCCTGTTAGCGATAAGAGGATTACACGAGGCGATCACAACTTATCAGTCCTCTCTGCCTCCCTCTCCCCAAAGAGGGTGAGGGGAAGGGTGAGGGGGGATAAGAGAAATTTATGGACGGCTCCGAAATAAAACAATTGGCCATCGTCAGTGGAAAAGGTGGTACAGGGAAAACCACGATTGCCGCTGCCTTTGCAGCTTTAGCGAAAGATAAAGTCATGGTGGATTGCGATGTTGACGCCGCGGACCTCCACCTTTTGCTTCGACCCAAAATTTTGACTCAAGAGAAGTATTTTGGTGGAAAGCGTCCACATGTAGATCTGGAGCAATGCACTCAATGTGGTCTCTGTGCCGAGGTTTGTCGCTTTAATGCAATCGATAATGGGGTTGTCAATTCTATCTCATGCGAGGGATGCGGCTTTTGCTCCCATATCTGCCCTGAAGAGGCAATCACAATGAGAGAGGCTTTTTCAGGAGATTGGTTTGTCTCTGAGACGCCTTACGGTCCTTTTATCCATGCACGGTTGGGAATCGGGGAGGAGAATTCAGGGAAACTGGTCACCGTCGTTCGAAAGAAGGCGATGGAAGTTGCCCAAGAAAGAGGTCTGGAACTGATCCTTATTGACGGACCTCCAGGGATCGGTTGCCCGGTCACGGCCTCATTGACCGGAGTGAATTTGGTCTTAGCCATCACAGAACCTACTCTTTCAGGAATTCATGATCTGGAAAGAATCTTGAAACTCTCCGATCACTTTAAAATTCCCTCGATGGTCTGCGTCAATAAATTCGACATCAACCTTGGGAATACGGCCAAAATAGCATCCCACTGCAAGAAGAACGGGTCCCGCCTCATCGGAGAAATCCCTTACGAACCCAGAGTGGTGGAAGCACTGGTTCAAGGGAAAACGGTTATGGACTACCCTTGCAATGAAGTTCAAGGGGTTGTCCACCGGATGTGGAAAGAGGTTGAAGATAGTCTTAAGGTGAAAAAATGTCTGAATACAAAAAGTTTTGTTACTGGGTAGATTTTCATAGTTTCAAAGCGGTAAGGAGGGGTCTTGAGGAAAGGGAGATTGAACTGCCCGATGAAGCTCGTATCCCATGTCGGGTATTAAGGGCGGCAAAGGAAATTGCCTTTTTAGCTCCTCCAGCCTGGAATGGTTTCTGTAAAAGAAGGACTTCATGGTACCGGAACTCCGACAGGGCAGGGAAATTCCTGATTGTTTCCAACTCTCCTCTGGACGTTCCTGACCTGGAGAGCCCGATCACTATTATGGGATCTAACTTTATGCCTGGCCGGCTCCCAAATCCTGACGAGATCTCTCAATTGGTCCGATCCAAGGAGTATCAAAAGAAGAAACCTTCTGAATGGGATAAGCCTGATCCTCTTGAAAATGATTTTTATCAGAGATGGTTTGAGCGTCAGCAGAGAAAGGAACCTTTCGATTTTGAAAAAATCCTCCTGAGCCATTCAGCAAACCATGCTAATTTCATCGATCCTAAATTTTTCATCAATATGAATGGTTCAAAGGTTCCTTATTCCATTGCTGACAGCATTTATGTCTGCTCCTCGTGCCTCGAATTTTTCAACATTCTGGGAGAACAATGGCCGGTAAAATGCGTCGTTCCTTGCATCGGAGCCGTCCAGTTTGCTCATCTCCCAATGGATCAGTATTTTGAAGTAAGGACTCAAAGGGCGGCCGACAACAATAAGAACAAAGGTTAAACTGCGAGATGAAAATAGTCCCCATTGAGCTGAAACCCGATCTGTCAAGTTGTATTGAAACCCTGTCGAAAAGAGAATACGAGAGAACTCTCAATCTCCTTCTTAAAGAAGGAAGTGTGAACGAGGAGCTTGGGGAAAGACTTGAAGTCTTAAGGCTATTTCTGGAATCAACAGATTTTGGCCACCTTCGAAGCCAATATGAAAGATATCTTACGGAAGGAAAGGAAGTTACATTCCTCATCTATCCCGAAGAAGGTAAAGCCAG
This sequence comes from Syntrophaceae bacterium UBA1163, assembly GCA_002311635.1. Classification (GTDB taxonomy): domain Bacteria; phylum Desulfobacterota; class BSN033; order BSN033; family UBA1163; genus UBA1163. Next base: position 9,795 of record DBZJ01000079.1, on the reverse strand, counting down.
CTATAAGCTGATCGTCGAATGATACGCTGCTCTGAGAACCTTGTCTAACATAACGCTTTTCACTCTTTCATTTCTGCAAGGAGGTTTATCAATGCCTATTTACGAATATCGCTGTAATCATTGCGGCACCATTTCAGAGTTTCTGGTAGGTGTAAGCTCGAAAGGCCAAAACTTAAATTGCAAACAGTGTGGAAGCCCCCGGTTGGAAAAAATGCTTTCTGTCTCTCATTCCATCACAACTGAAAAAAGATCTCCTGGCCACACCTGTTGCGGCAGAGAGGAGCGCTGTTCCACACCTCCCTGCTCCACGGGAAATGGTTGCAGACGGGATTAAATTCTTGCAACAAATTTAGTCCATGCTTCTCTTTTTTGGTTGAGACAGAGTGGTGATGACAAAAAGGAGGCAAAGAAGATGAAGGTTAACATCGAGATAGCAGGATTACCCCTTTATAAGACCTTTGGGAAGAACAAGAAGATAGAATTCGAATTTCTTGGGAAGACTCTAAAGGAGTTGATCGATGCCATGGTAAGAAAATTTGGATTCGAAGTGAAAAAGTTTCTTCTGGATAAAAATGGAGATATCGATCTGGACATTCGGGTGCTTCTTAATGGAGCAACCTACCTTTCTGAAAACCGTATGCAGACATCCTTAAACGACGGAGATACACTCATCTTTAAAGCGCCCTCCTGAGGATAGTTAAGCAGCCAGTTTGGCTTGCACAGATCGGTAGTGAAATATGATGCTAAAACCCATTGGAATAATTCGTTCCCCGTACAAAAAGAGGAAAGATTGCCCCCCTCAAGGGCGAGAGGAAATTTGCTGGGTCGAGGTGTTTGAAGAGTATAAGGAGGGGCTAAAGGATATCGATGGGTTTTCCCATCTGATCTTATTCTATTGGCTTCATTGCTCCAGGAATTATTCCCTTTTGGTAAAAACACCCTGGGATTCTGAGCCCCATGGCGTTTTTGCTACCCGCTCCCCCGATAGGCCGAATGCTTTGGGCTTTTCAGTCGTTGAATTGGTCGAAAGAGACGGAAATAAGCTCAAGGTAAAAGGTTTAGACGCATTGGAAGAAACACCTCTCATTGATATCAAACCTTATCTGCCTGAAATTGATTCAAAGACAAATGTCAGAGTGGGATGGGTCAAGGAAACAGATTTCTCGAAAGTTTGCGGGAAATCTATTAAGGAGTCGAAACATGTCCAGTGATTTTGAAAAGACGGTAAACGAACTTCAAGCATCCATTATGGAAGATGCCAGAAAGGTCTATTCTGAAAAAGTGATCGAGCGGTGGTTAAATCCGAGGAACCAGGGTGAGGTCCGAAATGCGGATGGTTTTGCAAAGATTAAAGGTCCTTGCGGGGACACGATGCAGATTTCCTTCAAGGTCAAGGGCGGGAGACTTTCAAGAATTAAATTCATGACGGATGGATGCGCCTCCAGTATAGCCGCCGGCAGTATGGCAACCGAATTGGCTCAAGGAGATAAGCTTGAAGAGGCGGCAAAGATAAGCCAACAAATGATCCTGGAGGGTTTGGATGGCTTGCCTGAGAAGAGTGTCCAATGTGCTCTTCTGGCATCCAATACCTTAAAAAAGGCGATCAAAAATTACTTTGATTCTAAAAAAAATAATCCTGCTAAGCAACGGTATAAGGAGTAACGGGGATTTATAGGGTTCGATACAAGAATTCCAAATTTTCTAAAGAGAAAGTTGAACTGGATGGAAAGTCCTTTCTTCATTGTGAATTCGAAAACTGCATCGTCATCCTTGAAAAGGGAGAGACAGAGGTCACTAGATGCTCCTTCAAAAACTGCAAACTGATGCTCAAAGGAAACGCATATACTGTGGGGAAAATTATCAAACTTTTCACAGGGAAGAATCCTTTGAAAGTCTTGGACATGGAAGAGCCATTGTTTGAAAAGGAGGAACGCCCATTTCAAAAATCTATTAACAGCAGCACGCAAGATATCGCTTCCGAAGATCGAAATAGGAGGTAAAAGAGCATGTTATCGAAAATACCAATCATGCTTGTTGAGACCATCGGGAAAGAAGATCCTGAGAAACAGATATTGAAAACCGGGATAGTCGCAGTCTTTAGATTGCGCTATTTGCAAAGAAACTACCTTTCGCCGCAGGCTTAAGCTTCCATTTTTAATATTAGGGAGATGAATATGTCAAGAAGAGCAAAACTTGTCATACTGGGCGGTTCGGCGGCAGGACCCAGCGCAGCAGCGAGAGCGAAGCGAGTTAACCCTGATCTCGAAGTGGCCATGTTCGAGCAAGGTCGATTCATCTCCTATGGCTCATGAGAAACCCCCTACTACATCGGCGATGTAGTAAAAGATCAGAAAAAATTGGTGGTTCGAACCCCTCAGCAATTTAAAGAGATGCAGGATATTGATGTGAAGACAGAACACCGCGTCACAAAAATTGATCCGAAGGGGAAAAGGATCGAGGTAGTGAATTTGGCTAACTCCCAAACTCAATGGTTTTCTTACGACCGACTTATCATTGCCACGGGTGCCCGTTCCAGACGCCTTAACATTCCCGGAAGCAATGCCAAGAATATTTTCACCCTCAAAGACCTTCAGGATGGCCTCCGTATCAAAAACTATATCGATGAAAAGAGGCCGGGACAAGTAGCCATTCTCGGTGGGGGTTTTATTGGATTGGAGATGTGCGAGGCTTTTCGGTTGAGGAATCTGGAAACCTTTCTATTCTGCCGGAGGGATTTGCCGGCAGGAAATTTAGAGAAGGAAATCTCTGAGAAAATATTAAAGGCATTACAGGAAAACGGTGTTCACTTCATCACCTATCAGGAACCAGCCGCTTTTAGATTGGATAGCAATGGGGAGGTTACTTCTCTTGAGACGAACCAAACTCACTTTCCGGCAGACATGATTCTGATGGCCGTGGGCGTTATCCCAAATGTGGAGATAGCCAACGAGGCAGGCGCTGAACTTGGAAAGACGGGAGCGATTCGGACTGACATGGCTCAAAGGACTAATCTTGCAGATATTTATACCGCGGGAGACTGCTGTGAAGTTTTCAACCTTGTAAGTCAAGACTGGGTTCATACACCTCTTGGAGACATCGCCAATAAACAGGGCCGCACTGCCGGTGAAAACGCCGCAGGAGGTAACGCTACCTTTTCCGGTGTGGTGGGATCTGCGGCCTTCAAGGTCTTTGAATTGGAGGTGGCCTTTACCGGTTTAGGGATGCAGATGGCACGACAATATGGCTTTGATGCGGATTCACAGGTGATCGAGGCTGAATCCAAGGTGGGCTATATGCCAGGATCAAAGCAGATGTTGATCAAACTGATCTTTGATCGACAGAGCGGAAGGCTTTTAGGAGCCCAGATGGCAGGAAAGGAAGGAGTGGCTCGAAGGATCAATGCATTGGCAGTGGCGCTCCACCAAAAAATGACGGTGGATGAAATTTCAAGGCTGGATTTTGCCTATGCCCCTCCTTTTTCAGCACCGTTTGATCCAATCTTAATTGCGGCCGAACAGGCATCCAGGAAAGTACAAAGATCGTGATGGTTTTTTCCACTTTGCTCGAAGAAGGATATGACTCAACCTGAAAACCGGGTTGCTGTTTTTATCAAAGGAGATATTGAATAGAAATGGATACCTCTATTTTGGAGAATTCGAAGATTCCATTTGCCGAAATCGTCGCCAAAAACAGATTACTTGATGCCCATGTATCCGTCCTGGTTAAAATCCTGACTCCTGAAGAGGCTATTGGGGTACCAGGAAGGAGGGACTTTCCAATTATTCTGGGAAAGGAAAGGGTTGTCGAAGCAGAAGTTCTGGGAGCTAAGGCTCATGCCTTCACCGATTCTCCCGGAGAATTTATGGGTGATTTAAGGATGGTGCTCGATCTTCCCCTCGCTTCAAACAGAGAGCGAAGCATCTACGTGGCGACACTCAATGCGACACTCAAGTATCTCAATTTCGTCGAGAATACGATCCACTGTAAAGACGAAGATCCCGAAAAATGCGGAAAAGAAGTAGCTTCTCAGCTTCTGAAAAGGTGGGGCAAAGTCAAAGTGGGTTTCATCGGTTTGAATCCGGCCATCGCCGAGAACCTGATTGAAACTTTTGGCATTGAAAATGTTAGGATTACCGACCTCAATAAACAGAACGTAAATTCTTTCAAATATGGAGTAAAGGTATGGGATGGCAACGAAATGACAAAAGATTTAGTTAAACAATCTGATGTCATCCTGATCACAGGGACGACCTTTGTCAACGGAACTTTCGATCCTATCATGCGAGGTGTACAGAATGATCAAAAGGATTACTTGATCTATGGGGTGACGGGAGCAGGGATTTGCCAGTTAATGGGGCTGAACAGGATCTGTCCATACAGTAGAACCCAATAGGTCTCGGGTTGGCAGGGAGATGAAATGGAACCAAAGGTGTTTGAAGAGATCAGGAAGCACTATAAACATGAGGTGATCGAATTTGATTGGGAGCCTATTCAAAACCAGCCAAAAAGATATGGGATCCTTTATCCCATCATTGGCTACATCGTTTCTTTACTCGCCATTGTCTTTATGGGAGTGGGAGTTTTCATGTGGCTTTTTCTGATTGGAGGGGGGATTCTTTTTTTCGGTGGGATTTATTGTGCCAATGGGATCATTGGAGAGTATAAAAAGATAAAAATTCAAAAGGAGGGGAAACATGGCAGTCATCATTGATTTGGAAAAATGTACAGGCTGTGGGACGTGTGCGGAGGGTTGTCCGGTAGAAGCCATTAAGGTGGAGAATGAAAAAGCGGTGGTAGACAAGGAAACCTGCGTCGACTGCGGGACATGTATTGATGAATGCCCTGAAAAGGCCATCGCCGAAGGAGCATAGAATGGTGGGTAAAGTTGTAGGCGTGTGCATGAGTCAAAGAAGGATTGATCCAAAGAAGAATGTGGGTAAAGGTTTTCTCCAATGGGGGTTTGGGTTGGTGGGGGATTCTCACGCTGGAACTGAAAAAGAGGTCAGTCTTCTGGCAATCGAAAGTATCCACAGACTATGCGAGGAGACCGGTATATCCGTGGAACCTGGATATTTTGCAGAAAATATCACCACGGAGGGGATAGATTTGACTTCCCTTCCCATCGGATCTCAATTGCAGGTGGGTGAGGCAAAACTTACGGTAGTTCAAATAGGAAAAGATCCATCTCAGCCTCATACCTATCGCTATCAGGGGTACTCTCTTCTCCCAACGGAAGGTGTTTTTTGTAAGGTGATCGAAAGCGGAGTGGTAACGGTAGGGAATATTATTAAATTGATCGAAGGTTAAGGAGAGAAATCGATGAAAACTCGGATTACGATATTATGTGATAATTTGGTGGGTCATTTGGTTGGTTCTGGTGAACACGGGTTCTCTGCTTTTATTGAATTGGATAAGGGGAATTATCTCTTCGACACGGGCAGTGGCCGTTCTATCGTGCCAAACAGTCTCACTCTGAATAAAGATTTGAAGAGTATAAGAAAGATCTTTTTAAGCCATGGTCATTATGACCACACCGGAGGTCTTTCTGAAGTGCTCAAATTGAAAGGCAAAGTAGATGTTCATGCCCATCCCCATGTCTTTTTAGACCGGATTGTTGTCTTCAAGGAGGAGGGCAGGGAGATAAAAAGGTTCATAGGCATTCATTACAAGAAGAGTTACTTAGAATCCTTGGGGGCTCAGTTTGTTTTCAATACAGATTTTAACGAGGTAGAGAAGGGATTGTTTTTAACAGGGGAAGTGCCCAGGCAAACCAATTTTGAAAAGCGGGATCCGAGACTTTTCAGTGAAATGGATGGGTCCATGACTCAAGATCTCTTTTTAGATGATCAATCTCTTGCTCTGGATACAGAGAAAGGTCTTATTTTGATTCTTGGCTGTGCTCACGCTGGAATGATCAACATCGTCAATCATGTCATGCATAAAACTGGGAAACAAAAATTTTATGCGATTGTTGGCGGAACCCACTTAGATTTTTTAACCCCTGAGCAGTTGGAAGAATCGATCAAATCTCTCAAGAGGATGGAGATCGGGAAGATCGGCGTCTCCCATTGCACGGGAATGAAAGCGGCCTTTCGACTTCACCAGGAATTTGGGGACCGATTCTTCTATGGATGCGTGGGAAGCGTTCTGGAGGTTTGAATAAGAAAGAAGTAGACCTAACGATGAAAATGGTCTATCGGTTAAGGTTACGAAGTCCGTACGGTCTAATGTCCAAGGGTGAAGGTAAAGATTTTAGGGCAATTGACTTAACCCATTGACGAAGCTGGCTTCCTTGCCCTAACCGTTCGAACTTAGGCTTTATTTTCAAAACAGTCACTAACACGATTCACCATCACGAAAATTATGATCAGGATAAGTATCCCCGGTTGGGGAGATATGGAGATTGAGAATATTGTCTTGGATCTAAACGGAACGATTGCCACAGACGGAAGAATTCCTTCGGAAGTGAAGGAGAAAATAAATAGCCTATCCAATGAAGCGAAAATTTACTTACTCACCGCTGATACTCAGGGGACTGCCGGCGAAGAAAGTTCAGATATGGACGTGGAATTGCTTAAGGTTTCCGAAGAGGATAGCGCTGAAGTGAAATTAAGAGTTATGGAATCCCTGGATCCGACGAGGACGGTTGTTATCGGGAACGGAAACAATGATCATCTCATTCTGAAGGAAGCGGCTTTAGGCATTGCCGTGATAGGGGATGAGGGCTTGTCTATCTCTGCGATAAAGAATGCAGATATTGTTGTGAAGACCATTTCCGATGCCTTAGATCTCTTTTTGAAACCCAAGAGGCTGATTGCCACATTGCGAGAGTAAAGAGAGGAATATGCTTCTATTTGATCTCGGTAAACTTCCCGAACAGCAGTCCATGCTCATCTTCCATGTCCTTGCCCGAATGGGCGTTGAGTCCCTTGTCATCGTCTCTCCCAAAAGTCCCCTGGTGAGTATTGGATATTTCCAGGATGCCGAACAGGAAGTGGATCTTCAATATTGCAGGGGATCGGGAATCCCGTTTATGCGGAGGGAGGTAGGAGGGGGCGCAACCTATCTGGAGGAAAATCAGATCTTCTATCAGTTGATCTGGAAGAGGGATAACTCCGGATTTCCGAAGGCTATTCAGGACGCCTTCCCTTGGTTCTCCGAAGCTCCTGTAGAAACGTACAGATCTTTTGGGATTCAGGCAGAATATCGGGCGATCAATGATATTATTACGAAGGGAGGAAGAAAGATTGCGGGAGAAGGGGGAGGAGATATCGGAGAATGCATGGTCTTCGTGGGCGGTATTCTCCTCGATTTCGATTATCAGGCGATGAGCAAGATATTAAAGGTTCCGGATGAAAAATTCAGGGACAAGATTTTTAAATCAATGGAAGAAAATTTGGCAACCATGAAGAGGGAGTTGGGAACGATTCCCCCAAGAGAGGAAGTAGTTGCTGTGCTAAAAGAGAAATTTGAAAGGAAGGTAGGAAGATTAGAACCTGTATCATTAGATAAAGAGATCATTGGAAAGATGAAGGAGTTAGAATCATGGATGACCTCCGAAGAATTTCTGCATAAAAAGACTCCAAAAATTCCAAAAGCGGTGAAAATCAGAGAAGGAGTTGAAATATATTATGGCCTTCACAAGGCCAGGGGAGGTCTCGTTCGAACCGTCGAGGAAATTTCAGGGAAAGAGATCCAAGGCATCACCATTTCAGGTGATTTCACGTTCCATCCAAAAGAGGACCTCAACGGGTTAGAGAAATCATTGGGAAAAGCTCCTTTAGAAAAAGATCGTGTCATCGAAAAAGTAGAGACTTTTTATGGCGAGAAAGGAATCGAATCGCCGGGAGTCGATTCCAAAGACATTGCCATGGCTATTTTGAACCCAGTCATCGAGCCAAAGTCAGACCGAGAATAGCGCTTCACATGATTTCCCTAAGGCAGTTCTACTATGATATTTTTTCTAATTTCTACGACTTCATAATCCGTCTACATTCCCGGGATACAGCAGGTTCGCTCCGGAGATTTATTGTCAAGAAGGCAAATCTGTCGAAAGGAGATAAAGCTTTGGATCTTTGCACCGGCACCGGTTCGGTAGCTATCGAATTGGCTAAGCAGGTGGGGGAAAGGGGCCTGGTGATCGGTCTCGATTTTTCACGTGGGATGATTGAGAAAGCGAAGGAAAAAGCCAAGAATTCCAATATCGATCAGCTCCACTTCGTGCAAGCAAATGCCAGTCAACTCCCCTTCAAGGAATGCTCCTTTCAAGGAATTACCTGCTCGCATGCCTTTTACGAACTGAAGGGACATGAAAGGGAAAAGGCAATCAATGAAGTGGCAAGAGTTCTAATGGATGACGGCAGATTCTGCTTGATGGAGCACGCCAAGCCCCGGAAACAAATTCCTCGATTGCTCTTTTATATCCGTATCTTATTTCTCGGCGCAAAGGATGCGAGAAAGTTTCTTGGAGAAGAAGAATCGATCTTGGAAGGATGTTTTAAAAAGGTTGCGGGACAGGTGAGTCCGACTGGGCAATCCAAACTGATATACGCCGAAAAGGGAGAATAACTTGAGAAGATTTTGTGCTGAAAAAGAACAGAGACATCGGGCGAAGCCATTGAAGGTCAAGAAAGATGAAAATACTCGATGATCTCATAGAGAGCCTCAAAGGAAATGATTCTCAAGTGAAGAGTGTCCACACCTGCGCCTTCTGGACGGCTGTCGTGAGCAAGCGCTGTGGCCTCTCTTCTACCTTTAGGGACGAGGGGCCTTCACATGAACGAGGTGTAAGAGACGTGGGAAACCTCACTCAAAAGACGGCCTTGGAATTGGCCGAATATGCCCGGTCGAACAGCCTGCTGGAGGCTTCTATCGGTATGGCTGCCATCAATTCATTGATCGATATTGATGAGTCAAAGTGCATTGAGAAAAACGCCTTTGAGATCATTCTGGAAAAAGGTCAGGGGAAAAATGTAGCGATCGTGGGTCACTTTCCCTGGATTCCCAAATTGAAAGAGAAGGTGCAAAATCTCTGGGTTCTCGAACAGAGGGTTCGCGAGGGAGATCTGCCTGCAAAGGAGGCCATCCGGATTTTACCCCAGTGTGACGTGGTAGGCATTACAGGAACCTCTTTCATCAATCATACGATTGAAGGGCTTCTCAATCTTTGCAAAAAAGCATATGTTGTGTTGGTCGGGCCAACGTCTCCCCTTTCCTCCGTGCTCTTCGATTATGGCATCGAGGCCATTTGTGGCACAAAGGTGATCGATGCGGAAAAGGTTGTTCGTTCCATTGGCGAAGGCGCCACTTTCAAAGAAGTGACAGGGGTCAAACTACTCACTTTAAAAAAGTGAATCCAGGAGAGAAAGATGGAAGTCAGTCCTGCAGTCAAAGATATTGTCAGCAAAGTATTCGACGGAGATTTCCTTACAAGGGATGAGATTGTCTATCTTCTGAACAGCAAGCATAAATCTTTGGACGAAGGATTTATAATGGCTGCCGCCAACGTGATCAATCGAATGGCTTCAAAAGGAAAGGCAGAAGTTCATGCCCAGATTGGACTGAACCTTTCTCCCTGCCCGAATAACTGCTCATTTTGCGCGTTTGCTGCAAAGAACGGAGTGTTTAAAGAGGCTAAAGAGCTTTCGATCGAAGAGATCCTTCAGTCCGCCCTTAGCGCCGAAGCCGATGGAGCCAATGCCATATTCTTTATGACGACACGTGATTATCCATTACCAAAATACGTCGAAATCTCTAAAGAAGTGAGGTCAAAACTTAAGGGTTCCTCTAAAAATT
>DBZJ01000022.1 GCA_002311635.1 Syntrophaceae bacterium UBA1163 | reverse complement strand
TGACTTTTTCTACAGGCTCGTTGAGGCTGTAGAGAAACTACTGGAAGCATGATAATATCGCCATATTAGTAGCGGTAAAGAGAGCGGAGACCACGTAAAAGGACTGGACGGCGAGATAAAAGCAGGCGGTAGCCTCGATGAGAGCAAATGATAATTTTCTATTTTTGATCCAGCAGAAGAGGCACTTTTAAAAAAGTGACCTTTTCTACGGGTTCGTTATGCGGACGAAAGATACAGGCATGACGAAAGAAGAGCAAAATATTGAAGACGTCGAATTCATACTTCGTGAGGTCCAGCGTTTCGCGCTCATGCATCCTTCCGATCTGATCCGACATCTACAAGAAAATCGTGGCGAAACGTTCGCGACGCTCAGCAGAACACGCGGAGGAATAGTCTTTTGTGGTCGGGCTGCCTACAATCACTTCGATGAGTTAGCGGATCGTACGATCAAGCCAAGCTCCCGGGAGGCGAAGATTTTCGATCGGTCCGATTACGTTCGCGCACTTCGTGCTTCGTTCGTCGAAGTGTTTATTGAGGCAGGAAGGGTAGTAAACCAAAGCTCAGTTGCGAAGCTGGTGAATCGTGCCAGACAGATTGCGTCCGAGGGCTTAGTCAACGTCACACACCATATTCCTTGCGTTCTATTTTACGAGCATGAACCGGTGGTTTTCACTGTCGGCCCAGTCACATTTACGAGAGTTGAAAAATTCCTTAATTCTCTTGGTCCTGCCATTAACGCATATCATGGATCAAATCTCGATGCATTCGCGGATGGATTACGTATAAGACGGTCCGATCTTTCTTCTGAAGAGGTTCTGGCGGAGGCGAGTAGTTTCGCGGATATGCTCGAGAAAAAAATTCGTGGTTACTATCTAGCGTACGATTGGGTCGCGTCAGTAACAATTCCCATGTGTCATGAATCGATTTCTAAGTCGCGCGCGGAGCGAACGGTGGACGCTGCATTAGACGTATTGCGCTTGTTTGTGTCTTCACATCCAGAAAGATATCGTCGTGCAAACGCTTCTAGCGCACCGTACGAAACGCGCGAGCTTATTACCGATCAAAATGGCTGCTTACACGCAACGCTCCGTCAAGGCGGGAGGGGTGCGCCAGCGGGAAATGGCTGGTATGCTGCACTGATAGAAGACGCCGCCTCACTATGGTCCCTATTCGAGGATGTTATCGATGCTTTACCAGCTGAAAAGAAAAGTGACGAATTGAATCAACGGCTTCTTGATGCAATCAATTGGTTCGGGCAGGCGGTAGTAGAGCCGAATTCAGCAGCAAAGGTTGTAAAATACACTGCCGCACTTGAACGGCTTACAATGACGCGACATTTAAAATGCGGGATCGAGGCATTCATTATTAAGCGAGTGGCCTTCTTAAATGGCGAGCGAACAGATAAAACACTTCATCAGATTGAGAAGGACCTAGGCGATCTCTATCAATGTAGATCAGACCTGATGCATGGTTCAATGTCGCCGTACTCTCCAGCGGTCACGGATGTGCTGCAGATAGCGTGGGAAGTAACCCGATGGGCAATCTTGGCCGCTGCGAAGTTCTTCGCGCACTTACGCGAAGGTGGGACAACCACCCGAAAGGATCTCGACGCTGCATATATCGCTTGGGCTGGAGAGGACCCGGCGGAAGCGGGACCCACCTAAAATTCTAAGAAAATATTTTGCAGTCGTGCTAGCGGAATATGAATATTCACAATTTAAGGACGTGCCTCTTTTGGCCCACGGGCTTTCCGTCTCTGTCGCGCACGCTCAGCGCCATGTGATGCATATAATAAATGAGGGCAGAATGAATGAGTCAGTTACTGGAAATTCTTAAAGCGGAAGGTAGACGGATCACAGAGGAATTCAGGCTTGCCTCGGAGCAAGGAGACGGGACGTCGCAAGAGATAGCCGACTTTCGCGAAAACGCAGTGCAAGACTTCATTTCTAGGTTCTATCCTGCGAGTCACATTGTCTCAAAGGGAAAGATCACGGACTTAGAGGGCGTCCAATCCAACTCCATTGATTGTCTCGTGTTGAATCCTGCACACCCTAATCTGATTGATGCCAAGGGCAAGTTTCGACTGATCTTTGCGGATGGGTGCGATGCAGCAATAGAGGTCAAGCCCGACTTAGCTAGGACAGATGAACTGCATCGTGCACTTGAGCAGGGGATTTCAGTAAAAAAGACCAAGCGAAGCAAGTCACCTCTTCTCCTGCCGCTCAAAAAACGCCCGCACATTCTCGAGCATTCCCTTCACATACCGTTTTACATTTTTGCAGTAAAATCTTTTGACCCTCCTGACTTGTATGAGAAGATTCTCAAGTATTACAATGACAATGGCGTATGTAAGGAGCAACAGCTTGATGGTGTTTGTATTATCAATGTCGGTATCTTAAAAAACATAAAGCATAAAGAACTGAACTTTTACAGTGAGCCACCGCCGATTGGTCAGAACGAGGGCTGGTACTTGGAAGCGTGGGGTGAATCTACTCCGCTTGGTCTTCTCTTGAGCCTTGAACACTCGTATCCGAGTTTTCCAAACCTTGCGGAACCCATCATGAAGAGATTGCTTAAGAAGATAGGGAAGACTCAAATCAGAAGGCTGGGAGACGGCATCTAAAAAGCCGTCCGCCGGATGCGCAAAAGAAGACATAGAGGGGTCAGGCCGCAACATGAGACAAGGTGGTGAATGACCAGGAGTGGGGATTAGGAGGGTCTCGACAACCAGGAAGAATTTTTCAAAAGTTGTGACCAGACCCTATTACTAGACCCAACTGCTTTCAATGACAGAAAATAATTTTCTATTTTTGTACCGTCAGAAGAAGCGATTCTGAAAAAGTGACTTTTTCAACAGTCCCTTTACATGTTAAAATAGATCTCCATGAGTCCTACTGTCTTCAGAGAAAAAGGGTATAGATTTTATTTTCTTTCAAATGAAGAGAATAGAATCCATATCCACGTCACGTGCGAGGACGGAGAAGCTAAATTTTGGCTTGAACCCATGATATCGTTCGCTGTATCTTACGGTTTGAATCCAAGAAGGTTGAACGAAATTCAAAACATTGTTGAGGAGCATAGAGATGAAATCATTAAGGCGTGGCAAAAGCATTTCGGTAAGCGTTGAAAATATAACCCCTCTTGGCATCTGGCTTTTTGTAAAAGAAACGGAATACTTTTTGAGCTATAAAGATTATCCTTATTTTATGGATCAAAGGTTGCGTTCGATACAAAATGTTCAGTTGCTTCACGGTTATCATTTATATTGGCCAGAATTGGATGTTGATTTAGAAATTGATAACCTCGTAAATCCTCAAAAATACCCTCTGAAATCAAGCGCTACAAAAAAGCGTCCGGCAACTCATTCAATGGGACGGCGAATAGCCTCCCGTTGATTCTGTCGTTATAGAATGGTTTGAAGGTCTTGGCAAACGGTAGTCTCCGCTACAATGAGCTGGCCGATGTCCAGCGCTCGGCGGAGTTTGCTAGGGTAAGGGGTCAGCCCTTGACGCAGGACAAATGGAAGCAAACAGGTCAGGTCTCAACAATCACAAAACCTTCGTTAAAACCTGAGACCAGGTCCTGCTACCAGACCCAAGACATTTTCGACGACAGGGAATAATTTCCTATTTTTGATCCGGCAGAAGAAACAGTTTTTAAAAAAGTGACTTCTCCGACAGGCTCGTTAGATGATTAAATAATGAATGATAGATAAAATTATCTCGTAAAAATATGAAATATAATCTACAATTTAAGCCAAAGCTGTGAAGGATATTGAACGTCTTTCGTCACGCATGCAATTACAAATCACCAAAGCCATTGAGGCAATGAGCGTTGATTTAAAGGGAGATGTTAAGCGGCTTACAAATTTTACTCCCGAGTATCGTTTGCGGGTGGGTGATCACAGGGTTTTATTTGAGGTTGAAAATAAATACATTGTCGTCTATAGGGTTCGTCATCGCCGGGAGGCATATAGATGAAAGGAGTTTTTATGGTAGTAAATGCGCAAATTATTAAAAAAAACGGAAAAAAAGAATATGCTGTTTTACCCTATGAAGAATTTCAGAAAATACAGGAAGAGCTTGCTTCATACGAAGATCTTCGCTGCCTTCGGGAAGCTAAGATGACAGAGAAGGATGCTCCCACTATCGGAGTTGCAGAATTGAAAAAAAGAATTGCAGGTCGAACAAGTCGCTCCAGCCGGCCCGCAAAGGCTCGCCGCTAAACCCGGGCGTTCAGGCCGTACAAAAAGTCTTGAAAGCATGATAAAGTTGCCATATCAGTAACAAAGGAAGAAGCAGAGATCGCTTAGAACGGATTGTATGCCGAGATACAAGGCGTATTATTACTTCCAGGGTAAATCCATTCCGATTCACTTTGACACCAAATCTTGCCGGGCACGTTTGAGTATAGCCCTCTTATTCTTGATCCAGCGCAAAAAGCAGTTTTTAAAAAAGTGACTTTTCCCACAGGCTCGTCAGATGGCCCTTGCGTAGAAACAGGATGGCGCATCCCGTGCAAACACTTAGGAATCAGGTGATTTTGGTCACAGGTGCCACCGATGGCCTCGGGAAGCGAGTTGCCCGTGACTTGGCCGCGCAAGGGGCGACAGTTCTCCTGCACGGGCGCAGCCGGGAGAAGGGAGAAGCCACCCTTCAGGAAATCCGAGAGGCCACCGGTAACCACAAGCTCATTTATTACAACGCCGACTTCTCCTCACTCGATGCAGTCCGACAGCTCTCCAAGGATATACAGACTGACCAGGAGCGTCTCGACGTGCTCATTAATAACGCTGGCACTGGAGCGGGGCTGCGTCAGGCCCTGCGAGAAAAAAGTACAGACGGTTACGAGTTACGCTTCGCTGTCAATTACCTAGCCCCCTTCCTCCTGACGCACCGGCTGCTGCCTTTGCTCCGTCGTTCGGCCCCTGCGCGTATCGTCAACGTCGCTTCAGCCGGCCAGCGGCCCATCGACTTTGACAATGTGATGCTGGAGGATGGGTACGATGGTCTGAGGGCATACCGGCAGAGCAAACTTGCGCTAGTGATGTTCACGTTCGACCTCGCTGAGGACTTGAGGAAAAGCGGCATTACGGTCAACAGTCTTCACCCGGCGACCCTCATGAGCACGAGAATGGTTCTTGAGACTGATTACTTCGCGGGCCCGATGAGCACCGTGGAGGAGGGGGCGCATGCGGTAGAATACCTTGCTACGTCGCCCGATCTCGGTGGTGTGACTGGCGAATACTTTGATGGGAAGCAACGGGCGCGCGCTAACGCTCAGGCCTACGACAAGGAGGCCCGACGGCGGTTGCGGATATTGAGCGAGCAACTTACTAAGCTCAAGGAATTCGATGATTGAATGGTGCAGCCATCTAATCGTCGGGCTATCATCTCGCTGGAGCAGGCAGCCTAAACCCAAAGGGTGTTGAGAATAAAAAAGGAGGGGAAATACGATGATGATGTTAGAAACGATAGAATGGTTTGCTTCAATTGTCGGTGGTTTTATTGCTCTGATACTTTTTCTTCGCGGCTTTTGTTTGATCAGGGCCTATCAAGTCGGCATCCTGACTAAGAACATGTTAGGCAAAAAAATGCCCGAAGGACAAATCATCGCGCGTCATGGGCAAGTAGGGGTCCAGGCAAAGACGTTGATGCCGGGGCTCTACTGGAGGCTGCCTATCATCTGGTCATTCAGAAAAGTTCCGGTCGTAACGATAGATATCGGCAGTATCGGTATCGTCGAATCGATTGACGGAGAAGCACTCCCTAAAGGGAGAGTGTTAGCCGACGAAGTCGAGTGCAATCAATTTCAAGATGCGGAGGTGTTCTTAGCCAACCATGGAAAGAAGGGACCGCAAGTTGGAATTCTGCGTCCAGGCACCTACCGGATCAATACGATATTGTTCAATATTGCCAAAGCCCCTGCAGTAAAAATACCTGAGAATACCATTGGTGTCGCCATTGCTAAAGATGGTATTCCCTTACCGACAGGCTATATCATCGCTCCGAAGGCCCTGAATGTTAACGGTACCGAAGCAGACCACAAAGCTTATCAAAATGGCCAGCTCTTTATCGACAGCAAAGGATACCGGGGACCGCAGTTGGAAACCCTGCAGCCGGGGATATATTACATCAATCCGAACTTATTTGATATTAAAATTGAAGAGGTCGCCGAGGTCCTTCCGGGATATGTGGCAGTCATCAGGTCCAACGTGGGGTTGGAGCTGGAGAGGGCACCCGAAGGACCCGATCGATCTACCGGGGAAGGAAAACTCTGTGGTCCGATCCATGAGGATGTTGAGAAAATACTGATAACCGATAAATACACCCGCGGCATTTGGAGAGAGCCGATAGCACCCGGCAAATACAATCTGAATGCGATTGCTTTCACAGCTTATCAAGTACCTACTTCCGCCGTTACCATCGATTGGGCATCCGAGGGAAGAATCGGGACGGAGGTAAAGGGAATTAAACCGACGGAGGCCAAGGCTGCGGGGGTCCTGTACAGTTTCGATCCCCTGAAGGTGACTTCCAAAGATGGCTTTCAACTGGAAGTCAATGTCCGAATGGTGATTCGAATTCAACCGGGCAATGCGGCCTACATCATCGCGAGATTCGGGTCCGTGGCCAATCTGATTGATCAAATCGTACATCCGTTGATTGATTCATCTTTCAGGAATAAAGCCGGCGAGAAGAAAGCGATTGACTTTTTCCAGAGCCGGACGGACTTACAGACCGAAGCGCTGGTTCACGCCAAAGAAAGATTTTCCGAGTACAACGTAGAGGCTCAAAACTTACTCATCGCCTATATCGATATACCTAAGGATTTGCTGGACACTCAAACCAAGAAGGAGATTGCCAATCAGCAGCAAGCCCAGTATGACCAGGAGGCACTCGCTCAGGAAAAACGCATTGCGGTCATGGAGAAATCGTCCCGGGCGGATAAGCAGAAGGATGTTATCGATGCAAAATTATCTATCGATATCAATAATGACAGGGCTGAGGCCAGGGCTAAGGAAGCTGACGGTATCAGGCGCTCTGTGATTCTCCAGGCTCAAGGGACTAAAGAATCCACAATACTGGTGGCTGACGGCAATTCTTACAAAAGTAAGATTGAGGGCGACGGTGTTGCCGCTGCCTACAATGCCCAGAAAGAGGCCATCGGTCAGCAAAATGTAGCGATCATCAAACTCATTCAGGAGATAGCGGCTGGTAAAATTCAGATCGTGCCGCAGATTCTGGTTGGGGGTGGGGATGCTTCAGCGGGGGGCAACCTGTTCAACGCATGGTTAGCTCAAATGCTTTCTCAAAAAGTACCGAAACAGGAGGGAAAATAGACAAAAATGAAAAAGTGTCCCTTCTGCGCTGAAGTTATTCAAGACGCCGCTATAAAGTGTAGACACTGCGGTGAGTTTCTGGATGCCTCCACCCCCCCACGCTTTGCAGAAAAAAAGATTCAATGGTATTTCCGAAAATCCTTTATTATCATCGCAGTCTGCTCAGTGGGGCCTCTGGCGTTGCCCCTGATTTGGTGGCGGCCACAAACGACGCGGGCATGGAAAATCGGACTCACCATAGGAATCCTTGCTCTCACTTGGATCTTGTTCCAAACCACGGTGGAATCCCTTCGTACAATCAAGGAATATTACAAGCTAATTGAGGGACTATGAAGCTTGCGAAAACATCAACACGCCTGAAGCGTTCAAGTGGACGCTCGAAAGCTGGCGCTGCTTAGCCCATAGATATCTGTCACAACATAGACCCAATCAAACGAAGGAGGTCTAAAATGACACAAGCTGCTACGGAAGCCCTAAGAATACTTCGAGACGGAAGTTTGTTCCAATGGTACCTCATCACTCTGTTCGCCCTGACGGTGTACGTCTATGCGGCGGAGGTTGAACGACGCAACTGGAGCCTGGTGTTTGCCGGGTTAGCTTTTTGGGGGATGGACTGGTTTAACGAAATCTGGAATGGTCTGGTTTTCCACTTTACCCAGTACGCGCCTGTATGGGGCGCTCCCGGCAAGACTTCCTTCCTGATCCTGATCGGGCTGAACATCGAAATCTGCTTTATGTTTGCGATTGCAGGCGTCGCCTTCTCGAAAATGCTTCCTGCGGACAAACAGCTCAAAATTCTGGGATTACCGAACCGCCTGGCCTTTGCTATCGTTAATTCGATCTTTTGCGTTCTCGTGGAGATGGTGTTGCACTCCGTTGGCGCATTGACCTGGGATTACTCATGGTGGGGTGTAAGAGCACCCTGGTTGATATTTTTGATCGGCTATTTGCCTTTCTTTCTGGTCGCGTTCTGGGTGTTTGATATGGATAGCTTCCGGAAAAAGATAACCACGGTGGGCGTTATCTATGCTTTCGACATTATCTGTCTCGTCTTATTTCTGGGGATATTGAAGTGGATCTGATGAATTAAGGGACGATTTGTGTTCCTCCCCTTCCCTCCAAGGCCTCGTCAGCGCATTCAAGACAGGTGATGATCGCCTTCTCTCCGCCGTATTCAACAAAGCGGATGCAGGCCTCTATTTTGGGCCCCATGCTTCCAGGCGGGAATTGTCCCTCGCTAAGGTGCTTCTTGGCTTCTTCAAGACGAACTATCCTGAGACCCTTCTGATCTTTTTTCCCAAAATTGAGATAGACCTGATCAACTTCAGTGAGGATCATCAAAAGATCGGCACTTACTGACTCTGCCAGCTTTTCTCCAGCCAGATCCTTGTCGATCACGGCCTCGACACCGTGAAGATGACCCCGGCCATCAAGGGTTACGGGCAATCCCCCTCCTTCTGAGGCAATCACGATAACACCCGACTCGAAAAGATCCTTTATCACCTTAGCCTCAACAATCCGCAAAGGATTGGGGGACGGCACAACCCTTCGATAGCGCTCTCCTTTCATCTCAACCTTTTGGAAAACATGGCCCCGATGCTTCCCATACTTCTCTTTTTGAATTTTGCTGTAGAAAGGGCCGATGGGTTTGGTGGGATTTTGAAACCCTGGGTCCCCTTTATCCACAATCACCTGGGTGATCAGGGTGACAACATCACGATGAATCCCGGCGTCTTTCAGCTCGTTGAACAATGTCTGCTGGATCATGTACCCGATCTGGCCTTGAGTCATCGCGTCGCAAACATCGAGGGGTTGTGGAGGGATTTCTCGTGCACTCTTCTCTTGTTGAATGAGTAGGTTTCCTACCTGAGGCCCGTTCCCATGAGTGATAACAATGTGGTGCCCTCTTCTAATAATCTTCATCATATGGAAACAGCTCCTCCTCAAATGCTCAAGCTGCTCCTCTGCGGAACCCTTCTGGTTCCATTCCTTAATGGCATTGCCCCCGAGGGCGATCACCATTTTTTTCATCAGATCATCGTTTCCCCAAAATCATGGCGAGCAAAGCCATTCTGACAAAGACACCGTTTTTCACCTGCCTGAAATAGGCTGCTCCAGGATAGGCATCCACTTCCGGCCTGATCTCATCCACTCTCGGAAGCGGGTGAAGAATGGTAATCTTCTTTTTAAGCTCTTTCAGGAATTTTTCATCAATGACGTAATAGCCCTTCACCCGCTCGTATTCGGAAAGATTCTCAAAACGCTCCTTTTGGATCCGCGTCATGTAAACGAGAGCGCTTTCAGAAGCTGCTTTCCGGAAATCCTCTGTCTCTTCGATCTCAATCCCTTTTTGCTTGAGATTGGAGACGATTTCCTCCGGCATCCGGAGACTGCTGGGAGAGACAAAATAGAGCCGCGTTTGGAAGAGGGACAAAAGCTCAACCAAAGCGTGGACCGTCCGGCCGTTCTTCAAATCGCCCACCATGGAGACTTTCAAATTCTTGAGAGAGCCCAATTCTTTATGAATGGTATAAATATCAAGAAGAGCTTGAGTGGGGTGCTGCCCTGCCCCATCCCCTGCATTGATGACAGGAATCGGAGCTGCCTCGGCTGCTTCTTTGGCCGATCCGATGCGCGGATGGCGGATGACGATGGCATCTGCATACTGGGAGACCGTCCTGGCTGTATCCGCAACGGTTTCACCTTTCGCCGTCGACGAGCTCTCTGCCGATGCCATGCTGATCACCCCTCCCCCTAAACGCTGCATGGCCGTCTCAAACGAGAGTCGGGTCCGGGTGCTTGGCTCGAAGAAAAGCGTCGCCAGAATCTTCCCTTTCAGTAGAGCTAAAGAGTCCTTTTTCTTGAGCTCCTTCTCAAAATCGGATGCAATCCTAATGATCCCTTCGACATCCCTCTTTGAAAATTGATTTCCATGAAGGATATCCTTTCCTTTAAGGCTACCCATCTTCCCCTCCTTTGAAACAAGAAAATTATATGACTACTCCATCCTTTGCTATGACTCGTCCCGCGACAATTGTCAGTATTGCTTTTCCTTGAAGCTCCCAGCCGTTAAAGGGACAATTTCGCCCTTTGGAATAAAAGCTATTGGCGTCCACTTTCCATTTCCGATCCAGATCAATCAGGGTCAGGTCTGCTTTGACCCCTGGACTGAGGCAACCCACTCCCAGTACATCAAGTCCAAAAATCTTGGCCGGGGTGACAGTCATCTTTTCGATTGCTTGCTTCAATGTCAAGATACCCGGATGCACCAGATAAGTCAGGACCAAACCCAGCGTTGTCTCCAGGCCGATCACGCCGAAGGGAGCTTGATCCCACGATTGGTTCTTCTCTTCAGGTGAATGTGGAGCATGGTCGCTCGCAATAATGTCAATAGTGCCATTCGCAAGCCCTGCCCTCAAAGCCTCTACATCGTCTTCTGATCTTAACGGTGGATTTACCTTTGCGTTCGGTCCGATTTCCTTGGCCATTTTCTCTGTCAGCAGAAGATGCTGCGGGGTCGCCTCCGCTGTCACATTGACTCCCCGTTTTTTCGCATCGGCAATGATCTCCACCGACCTGGCAAGGCTCACATGTGAAAGGTGAAGCCGTGCTCCCGTTTTTTCGGCCAATTCGATATCTCGCTCGATAAACCCGGCTTCGGAGGTATAAGGATTGGCGCCCGGTGGAGCATAGGGCATCCGGGGAAAGGAGGAGAGGACTCTTTGCCGGTAGAATGCTGATTCTTCGCAATGTGGACTGACCAGGATTCCGCATTCCTTGCCTTTGACAAGTGCACTTCGCATCAGCCTCCGGCTGGGAACGGGATTCCCATCGTCAGAAATCGCTCTCGCCCCGGCTTCTTTCAGCTTGGCAATATCCGTCAGCCTGTAGCCCATCGTTCCCTTGGTGATGGCTGACTTCGAGTAGAAATTAATGACGCTCTTCTGCTCCGCAATATTCAGTAAACGACGGAGCCGCGCAGGCGTATCTATCGGAGGAACTGTATTGGGTTCTGCGATGGCGGTAGTGAATCCGCCGGCTGCGGCGGCCGATGAGCCGGTGTAAAGGTCTTCTTTATACTCCTGACCGGGCTCTCTGAAGTGGACGTGAGCGTCCACTAAACCCGGTACAAGTACCCTTCCGCTTGCGTCAATTGCCGCAGCCTCCGGAGCTATAATATTCTCAGCAATCTCGCTTATTTTCCCGTCGTCAATCAAGACATCGGATACGCGAGGGGCCCCTAACTCCCCGGTGACCAAGCTTGCCTTTTTGATTAAGAATTTCATAGCCTTCCTCAAGGGTTCGAGCGCAATTTCATGAATTTTACGCTTTCCCTTGCCCCCCCGACCCCTTGGACTCTTGAACCCTCTACATAATCAGCGCCAGAAGAGCTTTTTGAGCATGGAGCCTGTTCTCTGCCTGGTCGAAGATAACGCTATTTTTCGAATCGGCCACTTCGTCCGTCACCTCTTCTCCACGGTGGGCCGGTAAACAGTGCATGAAAAGATAATCCTCTCTAGCTTCTTTGACCAGCTTGGCGTTGACCTGGTAGGGTTTTAAAATTTTCACCCTTTTTTCGCGCTCCTTTTCCTTGCCCATACTTGTCCACACATCCGTATAAACAATATCGGCTCCTCTAACAGCTTCCTTTGGATCATTCGTCACCTTCACCTTGCAACCGCTTCTTTTCCCTTCTTCCTTCGCCTCCGAGACCACCCGTGGATTAGGTTCGTATCCTTTCGGACATCCGAGAGTGATATCCATTCCTACCTTGGAGCAGCCGTAGAGCAGGGAGTGGGCTACATTGTTGGCGTCGCCGACATAGGCAAGGCTCAACCCTGAAAGCGGCCCCTTCTTCTCGTAGATGGTGAAAAGGTCAGATAGGCCTTGGCAGGGATGCGTGAAGTCTGAAAGCCCGTTGATCACCGGCACTTTGGAATATCTTACCAGATCGATGATGGTCTGATGAGCAAAGACCCTCGCCATAATCCCGTTTACATAACGGGAGAGAACCTGAGCTGTATCGGCCACGGTCTCCCCGCGGCCTAATTGCAGATCATTGGCATTCAGATAAAGCGCATACCCTCCGAG
Organism: Syntrophaceae bacterium UBA1163; assembly: GCA_002311635.1. Lineage (GTDB taxonomy): Bacteria > Desulfobacterota > BSN033 > BSN033 > UBA1163 > UBA1163. Next base: position 382 of record DBZJ01000022.1, on the reverse strand, counting down.
TTGCCACATTCCCACTTCAAAGGAAACCCTTGTTCGCGTGGATGGCTTCTCAAAGATCATTGCCAACGTTTTCCCCTTTAACAGGGGATGTCCCTCTCCGCGGAGCAGTTGAGATTTCAATAGCTCCGCCGTCTTTAGGATCTGCTCAATTTCCTCCCCGGTTAAATGGAAAAGGCTATCTAAGGATCTCCCTTTTAAGTCTGTCACCATGCTAGTCCCCTCACCCTGTTCTATTATTATTTCTCACAAAAAACATTTCCAAATCCCCCAACCCCCCTTTACTAAAGGGGGGCGAGGAGGGATTAATGTTTTCATTCATATTACCTCAATGCCTTTGTCCTGTCCATAATGAATGATATTCGGTAATGTATGATCTTTGTGT
>DBZJ01000048.1 GCA_002311635.1 Syntrophaceae bacterium UBA1163 | reverse complement strand
TGTTTTGCTTGCCAAGGGCCTATAAGGTAGAAGACGGGACCCAGGTAAACCGGCAGTATCTCTTTTTTGTCAATAAAAACAGTCAATCGCATTTGCAAACCAAATCCAAATTCGGGAACTTGGTCTATTTTTATTACTTCTCCTGAGATGGTTTTAATTGTTTTAGAGTCAAAGATTTTTCTGTAGGGGTCTCCTATCCATGAAGCAGAATTTATCCCTAAGCGAGGAGAGATCGGGTAATTATAACCATAATAATCATGATAACCATAATCGTAATCGTAACCGAGTGGTCCCTTTTGTGCATAACCGGAGGGGGCACCATAATACTTGAAAACGTTAGCCCCCCAACGCATATCCCCCATGTCTGGCAAATTCTTCTTCTCAAAAGCAGGTGCTTTTTCGATTCCTTCTTTGGATTGATTGAGGAAGAATATGCCCTCTGATGGAAGCGCTGCAAGGGATTCCCAAGGGACGGGAAAGAGCTTACTACCGATGCCCAAAAAACCACCGAAATCAAGGATAGCGTACAGAATTCTTCCCGTATCGATATCGACGACTAAATCTTCAATCTTTCCTAATGTCTCCCCCTTCAGATTAATCACCTTGGAGCCTATGATTTTGTCCATCATAAAGGCATTAATCCGCTCACCTTCTGCCGGTTTGCTAGTTTTCTCTTGAGCGAAGCCATTCATCCCAAGAAATAGACCGACCATAGCCAGAAGGATAATTATCAGATGTTTTTTCATTTTGTATCCCTCCTTTTTGTTTTTTTCTTATGAGATCAACTACAACTCACGGGATCTTTGGCCATCTTTTTCACCTCCTTTCCTTGCTCTTGCTACTTGCGGACCCATAAACGCATTATTTCAAATGTGATTTTGATACGTTCAGCGCTGATAACCAAGATGTGTTTATCCTCCTTTTCAATCCGATATTGCCGCTTTGCTCCTGATAAGGACTATTCTATTGGGCCGTTCATTCTGGTGCGTCCTTACCATGGCCCTGTTTTCGGAGTTTTGTGTTATCGTTTGCGGTCTTTAATCAATTCCTCCACCTTCTCTACGATCGCCTTCTTTGAAATCTCCTCGTAACCAAGAAGCTCCTCTGGTTTACCACTCTTTGGCTTTTTTCGGACGGCCAAAGAATGGATGGGCACTGGAAAAGCCGATAATGCACTCTTAACGGCCTCTCCCAAACCTCCTTCCGCATAGTGATCTTCCACGGTGATAATTGTCTTAGTAGCGCTGGCAGCCTTCTGCAAAGCGTGGCTATCAGGTGGCTTAATGCTGTAAAGGTCGATTACCCGAATGAAAATTCCTGCCTTTTTCAGCTCTTCATAAGCAGCGAGGGCTTCAAAAAGAGTTATCCCAGCAGTAACCACCGTGAGCATATCCCTATTACTTTTTCTTAGTACCTTGCTTCCACCTATGGGAAATTCCTCATCAGGGTTGTAGAGGATAGGAGTATCTTTTCTTGTAGTGCGGATGTAAACAATGCCATAATGCTTCGCAGACTCTTCAACCAATTTATCGGTGGATACCGCATCGGACGGATATAAGACCACCCCATTTAAGAGGGCTCTGAAAATGGCTATATCTTCAAGACCCATCTGAGAGGGCCCGTCTTCACCGATGGACACCCCGGCATGAGATCCGACAAACTTGATGTTCGGATCTGAATACTGGCTCATCCTGATTTGATCGAAAGCCCGAGTAAAAAATGCAGCAAACGTAGAGACGAAAGGAATTTTGCCCCTGCAGGACAGACCTAATGCTGCCCCTACCATATTCTGCTCGGCAATGTACATCTCAAAAAACCGCTCGGGGTAGGCTTTTTTGAATATTTCTGCGTAAGTCGAATTGCTTACCTCTCCATCCAGACTGACGATATTCGGGAATTGCGGAAATATTCTTACCAAAGCGTTCCCATAGGCTTTCCTCGTGGCAACGGGTTTATCTGCCGGATAATCGATTTTCTTTAACGGTTTTTGAGGGGTTGGTTCTTCGGGCCTCAGATCTTCCGGAGGGGATATCTCACCTCGAACAGATTTATCAATTTCTCCTAATTCCTTGAGCGCCCGATCACATTCCTCTTTACTCAGGACCTTTCCATGCCAACCATTCTTATTTTCAATGAAAGAGACTCCTTTTCCCTTAATCGTTTTTCCAATCAACATGACCGGCTGATCCGTTGCCCGAAGGGCCTCTTCATAGGCGGCAAGAATATCCGGAATGGAATGGCCGTCGAGGACGACCGTTTTCCAGCCGAAGGATGAGATCCTTCTTTCATAGGCATCGAGATCCCATCCGTACATCGTTTCTCCCCGCTGACCCAGCCGGTTCACATCAAGGACTCCGATCAAGTTGTCCAGCTTATAATGGGCCGCGATCTGCATCGATTCCCACTGGGAGCCTTCGGCCATTTCACTATCTCCGAGAAGGACATAGGTCCGGTAGGGAAGCTTATCAATGTACTTAGCATTCAGGGCCATGCCCACACCGATGGAAAGGCCTTGGCCAAGAGACCCTGTAGCAGCTTCAACATAACGAAAGGCAACGGTGGGATGTCCTTCCAGGGGACTTCCAAATTTTCTGTAGGTCAAGAGGTCCTCTTCGCTCAATTCTCCTGCGGCAGCCCATAAGGCATAAAACAGGGGGGAAGCATGTCCCTTCGAAAAGATCAAGCGATCATTATTGGGGGATTTGGGATGATCCACATCGAATCTGAATATTCCGCCAAAAAGGAGGCATTCCATCAACTCCGTTGCCGAAAGTGAAGAGGTCGGATGGCCGGAACCTGCATATGTTGTCATGATCAGGATGTAGTAACGAATCAAGGTCGCCAACTTCTCAAGCTTTTTCATCCCTTCTCTATCCATAAGATTTCCTCCCAGCTCGCCTGGCTTCGTTTACTTTCTCATGCCGAAACCTTTTCAGGAATTCCAACTTTAAACGTCTCCCACTCAACGTACAGCTCCTCAGATTGGATCTTCGTTGGTAATATGTCGAGGGGACGGGGTGCAGGACCGCCAAGTACCTTTCCATCGATTGCGTAGACACTTCCGTGGCATGGACATTCAAAGTGACCGGTTTGAGGATCCCAATTGTACTCACAACCGAGGTGCGGGCAAATTGGAGAGAATACGGTTACCTCCGATGAAGTTTGTCTGATCACCCAGACATCGTGCAATACCGTCTCGCGAATGTACGCCGATGCGATCTGGACGGCAAACGTCAACCTGGTCGGTTCTCCGACAAGCAGCGAGTTCAGATCGCCCACCTTGGCCCAGCTTGGTTTTTTTGATCGAAATGCAGGGCCAATCAGGGCGCCTATAACCGGGATTCCGATCGCAATGCAGACGAGGGAAGCGAGGATCCCCGTAGCCAATTTTAGAAAACCTCTTCGTTGGGTATCGAATTTTATGTCCGACATTCCAGCACCTCCCGATAACCGATGGGCAAGGCGGTTCCAGATTACTACCTGGTAAGGCCGCCAGAGATAGGTGATCGGAACTGTAAATATATGGACCAGACGTGTGAAAGGAAAAAGCGCAATAATGACGAAGGCATTAAACATGTGAAATTTCACAAGTCCTGGAAGGGGGCTGATGGTAGCGAAATTAGGGCTAAGGCGGCCAATAGACCAAAACCAAGGCGCTGCCGCATAGAGGTACCAGAGGGAACCCCAGCGGTAAAAAACGGCGATGGTGAGACCCGCTGCAACCTGGGCTGCAAGAAGAATGATCAGTATCCAATCCATAACGGATGTAACGCCCCGTACCCTTGAATCTATGATTCGCCGGATGATAAGGAGCACGATCCCAACGAGCGCAATCAAACCAAGAGACGTTCCGATCAGCAGCAGTATGAATAGACGGGCCGATACTACCGGAAGATCGAGCAAGAGCCCTGAAAAGAGGCCTCCGAAAAGATGGGCAAGAAGAATGAGTACGATCCCATAGTGCCATGGCACAGAACCCCAGAAGAGCACACGGTTCTCCAGGAACTGGGATGAGAGGCTGAAGTAAGAGAAACGGTCCGAATAATAACGGTAGATTCCCCCTACAATCGCCAGGGCAAAAGCGATATAAGGGAAGATCCCAAAAAGGAAATTATCTCCCATTACGAAAATCCTCCGACTCCTTTTGCAAGACGAGCAAAAGGGTCTGTAAGACCCCTCTATAAGGATTGCTGCCATCTTCGAATCCGGAGACCATCTTTTTTACGGCAGGAACAAGGCATTCGCTGATCAGTTCTTCCCTTTCCGCTTTCGTACAATTTGGAGCAAAGCGGAGCATCGTGCTGAGATGATCCGGTAATTCATTGCCTGTGGAGAACTCGCAGGTCTCGTAGTGTTCCTTCAACCCGGCCATGAACATACCGCGCTGGCCGCCGTTGCCGAAAAGGTGGTACCCTATATAGGGATAACAGATCGCCTGGAGGTCGAAGGTACGGGTGTAAACTTCTTCCATCTGGTCAACTGGAGTAACCTCAAGGAATGTCCGGAACTCATCCAGCATGGGCACTGCCTCCCCTTTAAGGGAGGTGAGCCGAGAGATGCATTCGTTGACCTGATCAGGAAGGGACGGCGTGGGATACCCTAAGATTTCCGCAAAGAGTTGATAGAGTCTCATAGACATTTTCCTACCAGCCGCGTTTTGGCGGATGGATATGGCCTGTTCCCGCTTCCTCCTTGCGAGTTTCAGGGTCCATTACAGATTCAATGGCCATTTCTCGGAGGAACGGGGGTATGACAAACCTTTCTTCGAAGGCTGCCAGGGACGTCATCCGGTAGATCGCTTCCACTTCTTTAGGAGTCGTTTTTGATTCTTCAAGGGCCAGCCTTGCCTCCTCTGGCTGAATATCCCCCACTGTCTCCGATCGCTTGTAGATCCTTATGGCAAGAAGCTTCTTGTAAACTTTCAGAATAGTCTCCTCATCCCCGGCAGAGAGAAGTTGCGCCAGATATTTGACAGGCAGCCTGGCGCTCTCCAGGGAACTAAAAAAATCATGACTCGATCTGTACTTCCCATGCTGTATCGAGGCCATTACC
>DBZJ01000169.1 GCA_002311635.1 Syntrophaceae bacterium UBA1163 | reverse complement strand
TAAGAGATGATCATAATGTCTCATGATATGACTACCTCAGCTACAAAGTATTCGCAATGTTTTGATATTCAGCTTTTACAACATCTTCACCCCATTTACGTTCAAGACTTCTCACTATGAAGTGCCCACGGGCCATTGATTGAAAATGATTTATGAAAAGCAAATTGATACCTGCGCCGCCAGCCGAACCCAAAATAGGAGCCGCTTGTGCTGCAACTTTCTCAGAAACGACTACGCCAAATCTTGAAGCTATTCTTGCAATCAAACGTACTATTATTGGCGCACCCTCCTCAACAAAGCCTTTTTCAGCAATAAATTGACCTGCTTCTGTGAGCGTACGAGCCAGTGCAATACGCACGGCGAAGTAACCGGTTTCTGATGCATCATCAATTCTTTTCGATCCACCTAATGCAAAAACCTCAAGACACGCGAGCTGGGTTTGGATATCGCCAATCTTTTCCCCCTCACTTCTCCCTATATCCGCTATAGATCTAAGCATTATTACTGTAGAAGTAGGTAATTCGATCACTAATCCAGGAAGACCGAAAAAACCTCCCACCCCACCCGATATGACAACAGCAGATTTGTGCCACCCCTTAAATGGCTTGCCACGGTATTTGTGATCCATTGTTGCTACTGAGGCAACCAGGGCTTTTTTTATCGCTATTTCAGTTGCCTTAGAAATAATTCCTCTAGCACCCTTTGGGAGTTGTTTTATTGCCCATTCAATTGGTATTCCGATAATATTCGTAATTCTGGCTGTCCAACTAGGATTTTCCAGAAGCTGCACCGCTTCTTCTAAACGTTCAAGGTCTATTTGGTCCATACCATCCTCGATTTGCTTATTCTTTTCCGTTCTTAAATTCCTTCATGAATTGTTCCCAGTCGATAACCCCTTTAGGAAGTGGTGCAGCTTTAGGACGAAACAGGGCTTTCCAAAAGCTTTCCCGCACGGCAACTGAATCATCATACAGCCCAATTTTTCAGGTTCTTCTGTCGGGATAAGGATGCCCCGGGGTTGGCCCATAAGTTTGTTGAAGGACCCGGTAATAACGGTCTCTCCATCAATGATCAATCTGTGCATTTAGCTTTAATTTGGTTCACCTCCTTTTTTAGTCATTATAGTTCTATCGAACTAATGATCTTAGCCAATCATAAAAACGGGTCTTGACGATAAGCCAATAGATCACGTAAAGCCATGAGCAAAAGAAATGCACTATGGCCCAACCAACAGAATGATTGACGATCCATGATAAAACCACAGCCAGGATACTCCCTATTATACCAAAACCTTTAATCCTCATATTTACCACCCCCCTTTAAAAGTATTTGATTTCTTCTTACCAAGAACCAATGTTAAGTTTATATTCACCACCCTCACCATCTCCAGAAATTCTTCCTTGGTGAATATTCCTTTCTCCACAAGCAACCCGGTGAGGGCTTCCTGTTGCATTACTTGGGACATTAGGAGTTCTTCAAAAGAAACGGCTTGTTTGGGGTCAATGCGAATTGCCGTAGTAATATTTTTTAGAAATGAAGCCCATCCTTACGAATCTATCTTACTATTTAATCATTTACTTTCACTTCCTTGGTTTTTCCAGCCCTCAATTTTCCCCATCACCTTCATCTACTCAGGTGGACGAGGATATGCTTTTATGCTTTCAAACGCTTCTGCACCTTCCTTTGTTGAAAAAAAAGCGCCACATTTCGGACATTTAATCATTGTATCTTTCGATATTCGTGCACATCCAAAGAAAAGAACTGATAGGATAGTTAATGCCAAAAAGATGTTTATACATCTTCTCATGATGTCGCCTCTTGTTGAATAAAGTATTTTCAACTCCAGAGCAGCGCCCAAAGAAAAGCAAGTTACCTGAGTGAATTTATTTTATTCTCTTTTCTCTATCATCGCAAATGAATTTTACATCCACGAATATCCCCACTTGTCACTTGGCTCCTCATTAAACCGCTTCTTCAGATTTATCCTGCCTGAGATGAAAGTGCTAACCAAAAAGATACCGACATAAATAAGGCAAATCCGACTAAAGCTAATAGGCATTACAAAAACAAGAACCAGTCCTTTTCCCTTGAATCCTGGTAGGACTCTCCATCCTATCTGTGAAGATTTCGAATTTCGGGAAGGAAGAGGTTAGACGGGGGTTGTTTGGTTCACCTACAAGTCATCGCTCAACGATAACAACTTGGGCTGAGGATTACTGGTAGAAATCACGTATCCCGGGTGAATATATGAAAATCAGATCGTGGCTTTTTTGAAGTATCGGAAACAGATGATAGATAGCAGATATTGGAACTTCTTCAATATCGTAACTCGCAGTCCATAAAAAAGGCAGTTGCGCTTCGTCCCCTTTGGTTATTGTTTCTATCTCCTACTACTCTTCATTCCAATACTATTTGAAGAGTTTCTGCACCTCCTTCAGCCCCTCCCCGACGCCATGTATTGCCCAGCCCCCCTGGATGATCACCGTCTCCCCCGCCTCTATGACGGACAGCCCAAGGCTTTTGGCAAGCCCGATCGTGAAGCGTTTGGCCAGGTTTCCCTGGATTTTAAATTTCGGGTTTTCAAGGCTCCCTTCAAGGATATAATCAAAAGCGATCTGGTGGTTATTTGTCTCCAGCTCTTTCACGATCAGTGACCTGGGTATGCCCAGAAACTCGTCTTTCAGGCCCCTGGCGGTAACAAACGCCAGATTCTTGATAACGGTGTGTGCAGGCGCATAAATCATTTTTTTCTTTATGCTGAGGTCTATGCTCAGGTCGAGAAAGCCCCGTGAAACGTCGATGTCCCCCTGTTTCACCAGGTACGGTTTCAGGCTGGTAAGGTCGAGATCGCGAAGCGAAATCTTGCTATTCGTGTCGAGCGTTTTCAAAGCTGCTCTTCCGGACGAGGTCAGTACGCCCGTGCTCTGGTTTCCGGGCATGTGGGCGAAAAGCTGGTACGTTGTATATTGGTCTTCGGGAGGTAAGGAAACGTAATCCGCGTTGAGCGCAATGTCGGTGAGCCGGACGGGATATGGTCGCCTCGCGATCTTTCCGTCGAGGTAGATCAGTTCCCCGCCCACAATGTTGAGGTTCTTCACTTCGACCTGCACCGTGGTCCCTCGCTGCTTTTCAGCGCCAGCCTGTTTCGGCCTGACGCCCGGGAGCGGACTTATAATATTTCCTTTCCGATCACTCTCCAACCGGACATGCGGCTTTGTCAACACGAGATCCGAGAAGAAAAAGGGGTTTGCCGGAATTCCTTCCGAAGTCGCCGTGAAGCTTATGCTCTGCACACGGGATACCGGCCCAGCGGCACTTGTATCAAAGAAGGCCATGTTCTCCCCTACGAATTTGATGTTGATGCCTTTTGTTCCAAAATAGAATGTCCCGCTGCTGGTCACGAACCCGGAAATCAACTTGCCGACCAGCTGGAGCTGCAGTGTAAACTTCGAGGGCACATTCTTGAACGGGATGGAAAAATCGTCCAGGCGTCCATTGATCTTTTGCGCCTCGGCGCTATTCGGGTTCTGGAGCCGGTGATCCTGAAAAAGGAGCGTGCCATCTTTGACCACGATCTGCTTGACATACAGGGGGCTGGGCTTAGAGGTGGATGGGGCTTCCTGTTTCCTTTCGATGAAGATCGATGCCACCCACTCCCCGCTCTGTCTGACCTCCAGCTTCATGGAAGGTTCTTCAAGGACTGCACTGGAAATGGAGAAACCCGGTTTTAAAAGGGTGAGAAGATGAGCCTTCAAGATGATTCTCTTCGCATATGCTACAGTTTGGCCGTCCTTTAGAAACCTTGGTTCGTAGACCTCGACACTGTTCCAGCCGTGGGATATCCTCTCCACTCTGAAATTGGCTCCCAGTGCCCGTTCCAGCTGCTGCTTTATGATACGGTTCGACAGGCCGACGAGGAGAACTATTGCCATCACTATTACGAGCACAATGACGGCGGAAATAATTATGAGCTTCTTTCGAAAATGAGGATCCATGTTATCGAAGTACCAGTTCGACCCTGTCCAGGCCTTCAGGCAGTTGTGCTGCCTTGAAAGCTGACTTGCAGCAGAGATACAACATCCTTCTGCTTTCTGAAGGTTAATTAGGGACAGGTGGGAAAAATCAATTTCAAAATACTATTAGACGCTTTGATCGTCAAGCAAAAAATTTCCCGGAAATTTGACTCCCATTGCTGATTTTAGGTTGAAATGTTGCATAAAAGGGTAGAAATCGGAAAACAAGATTACAGGGAGAAGCATTTGGGCGGGAGTTTGGTCGGAAAACAAACTGCACTTACTTAACAAATTTAACTATGTCCCCTCGGACATCCCCCATCTGTGAAAGGATTGCGGCCGGATTTCACAGCTAAAACCGACTGCGCAGTTCACCTACGACTCTATGGCTGGGACAATATCCCAGACCTGAGAATTACGACTTGAAGGTGAGGGTAACGAGCCTGTAGAAAAAG
>DBZJ01000185.1 GCA_002311635.1 Syntrophaceae bacterium UBA1163 | reverse complement strand
CTAATTTTTAGAGGAACCCTTAAAGGTTTGACGTAATGACCGCAATGATCTATTCGACATTTAATTCTATCGCTTTCATTCATAACGTCAATGGTAATATCTCCTTCGGAATAATAAAAAAGCTCACGGCCGTGGCTATATGCAGTGCAAAAAGAGAGGTTTAAGGAACCGTGCGGTTTCAGGAGAAGCATGCCGTCTTTTTTGCGATCAATTTCATCGGAGAGTGGGCGAACTCCAATGCCATAATTCAAGCCTTCTATCAATCCCTCTTTTACGCAGTCAAGTAATATGGTATCAATCAATAGGTCATAGTTTAGTGAGATAAAAGAAATGTTATTTGTTTTAAAGTTTAGGGACTTGATAAACGTCTCGTACAATTTAAGCTCTTTTTTGAAATCATTGGAGTATATAATTCCAGAAAAGGTTAACGCCAACATTTCCACAAACGTAGCGAAAACTTCTTTTGTTAGTTTGTCAAACAGTGAAACAACATTTCCATAATTTTTCCAATCTTGATATTCGTATTTCTTTGAATGCCAAATAAACGTTAATACTTCTTCGAAAAGAGGATATTTCGTTTTATCACTCGGCAAACGTGAAAAGATTTGTGCCATGATTCGCTCTACCTCTGTAAGAGTTATTTTCAACTTAGATTTAATATCCGAACTCTTTGTATTCAATAATAGGTTGTGAGCTTCCGCAAATATTTCATCTCCTAAAGGAAAACCGAAATCTTTTGACGAACCTGCTCCTAAAATAAAAACTATATTCTTTTTCATTTTTAACTAATGCGCTTCTACCGAAAGTATTTTAGCAGTCTGCCCTTCGATCTTCTAATGATGCGGAATCAAGATAATTTACCAATCATGCATTCACGCTGAGTTGAAGCCTCCCTTAATTGTCGACTTGCCTTGTCGTTGTAATATACAGGATTTTAAAAAGTTTAGGAAGTGAAAGTTACTGCAAGGAAGCATTGGACCGGCTTGACTCTTTGTGTAGGGTCAAATCCTAATTTTTACGCTTTTTTAATATTCATCTGCTTCCTCAGGCCATTTCTTGGTGCCATTTACCTCAACCATTTCGTCACTCTGCAATCGTTTGGACTTCAATCTCTTGTCTTTCAATTCAGTTTTCCTCTTCTCGGGTGACTTCAAATGTCGCTGGTAAACCTGATATTTCATATCTGACCGCTGAAAACAGATCCACCAATCACCCAGTTCTTTTTTCACTTGATAATCCGATATACCTCCCTTCTCTTTCAAAGGGTCAAATAGTCTGTGTTTGAGATATGCTTTATGAACATCGAAATTGATATTGTCAAGGTGGGCAGATAAGATCTCAGGATGGAGCAGGATTATATGATGGGTTTTAAAACTAGATCTGTTCCAGTATTTTTATCAGTTCAGAATAGTCTTTAAAATGGCCATCGGGTTGAAAATCATTACAAGACTTGTTTTCAGGTCTAAAGAGGATGAATTTCATTCCTGATTTTTTGGCACCCACAAGGTCTTTGCTTGGGTTGTCACCAATGTAGACAGACTCCTCGGGTTCTACAGAAAGTTTTTTCATCGCCATTTCGAAAAGCCTTACGTCTGGTTTCTTGAATCCAACCTGGGATGATAGAATGCTGAACCTGATGAATCGTGTCAGGCCAAGCATCTCCATTTCAGGCTGGGAGAAGACCCACTGAGCATCAGAGATGATGGCAACTCCTGTGTTCTCCATGAGTGTAGCCAAGACATCATAGAGTCCTCCAAAGACCTCGAATCGTCTTATGGTCAATGATCTGAAAAGCATGGCTGTGTTGATGATCACAGGCCGAGGATATTTTCTTTTACCATACCGATGCATAATGTCAGAGAAGACCTTATATAAGTCAACCTCAGGGTATAATTCTTTGCTCTGGCTCCAATAGAATTGGATCTCTTGAAAATAGGTCTCTCTCAATTTCTCGGGCGTGATGTTGATCAAGTGGTATGCAAGGTACTGAGAAAGTGTAGAATATACCCGAAGATCATACTCATCGGTATTGATGTCGATCAATGTTCCGTAGAGGTCAAAGAATATCCCTTTTTTCATCAGAGCTTGAGTCCCCATTCCAGGCATTTCCGGGCTTCGTGAGTGAGCCTCTTTCGATAATTCAAATCCAGATATTCATTTCTCGCTATTCTCAATTCGGTCATTGCCATATATAATGGATTTCTCATCGTGATCTCGTGGAACGCCTTATCGCCGTCGATGAAATGGGATGAATAGCTTTCAAAAAAATGCCGGATGAATGGTTCGGCTTCATAAGGATTACCCGTTCTCCAAAAATAAGCATGCTTTATCTCGCCACATACCATGCCGATATCAAAAACGCGATCAGCATTTTTCATCCTCTCAAGGTCAATCGCAGCTACGTCGTGTCTTTGGACGAATATAAAATTGGTTGGGGTGGCATCACCGTGGACAATCACTTTTTTCCCTTTTTGAAGGAAAGCTTTAGCCAACCATTTATCGACCAGTTTGAAAAATGCCCTTTTGTCTGAAGCGGATATGATTTCTTGTTTGCACAACTTGTTTAATACCTTTTCATAATAGGCATTTATAGGGTTGAGTTCAACATTTGTTCCCGAGTCAGTTGTTTTGTGTAAAGTATATAAAAAAGAAGCAAGGGCTGAAAGTCTTTCCTTCAAGGAGACATCATCCCTGTCATAGATAGCCTTTCTTAAGTAATGATCAAGGTCTTTCCCATGAATATACTCTTCTAATAAGGCGAGACCAATCCTCTCCTCCTTACTGATGGGGCGAACGACATAATTGGGGAAACTATCGAAACCATAGGCTCTGATTTTTCGAAGATTTTCGTACTCTCCTTTTATTCTTGAAATTTTCTCTGGTCTCGGATCGTCCAGTTTAAAGAACTTGCCAATGGCTGCCACTCGCGTCTTCTCTTCTGTATATTTATAGACACCGAAAGATGTCATCCTATCGACATGAAAGATAGGGTCCTTCACATAAGGGCACACCTGTGAAAGAAGTATCTCATAAAGGGGATCAGCATATTCTAATTTTCCAAGGTATAGGGTACTCATAAAAAGTCTCTTAACCTATCATTGCCCATTAACCCCGCACAAATGCTTCCTGACCAACCATCTGTTAAGGTTCCCAGGTGTTGCTATCATTTAATCTGCCCTCGAAGCTCTCCGTCTGCATGCCTCTTCATTTGAATTATCAACCGATATGTCAAGAGAAGTGAATGGGGTAAACAGTGTATTTTGTGAAGTATAAGATTGTATCTTAAAAATCAGCATTCTTTGCCAAAATGTCTGCTCGTGAAAGTAACACCGAGGCGGGGGTAAATAATTCTGAACTCTAAACCGCGGATATCTTGTCACTATCTGCACATTACCCCAACTGAAGATATCTGATTGTAATCTTCAATCCTCTGGCAAATTTCGATTTTGAGGAAATTATCCACACACCTGCCACCTCCCAATCGCTGACCTCACTCCCAAAATCTACCCATAACCCCATCCCGCCCCGAAGTACTGGGTCGCGCCATCTCCGGTCCCTTAACTCCTTAACCTTCTATCTGTGTGGGAAACGGTCTGGCTCTTAATTGAAATATGGAGTGTGGTATTTACCAAGAACCCTCTTTTTCCGCTTTTGAAGCTATTAAAATCATTCTAAAATTTACAGAAAAAACCGTGGGTTCTGAACTCCTCTCGTTACGTTTTATGCCCAGCTAATTGGATTTTTACACGGTTTGGAAAGGGACAGGCTGGGTCGTTACTTACTTCCTTGTAATCACCAACCCGCCATTTTAGCGAAGCATACTTGATTTCTGTCGGTAATCACCGGTGGTCGATTTTTTCTTGACAGTCTATTTCCTTTTTTATATATTCAACCCATCCCAAAGCGAGTTCTTGTCACTCACTTATGAAGGTGATCAGAAGCCTCGTCGAAGATGCCCCAATGAACGGTGCTGGCAGTGTCCTACCCCCCAAGCCTCCGTTTCCGAAAAAAACTCCTTGAAGAACGGAAAAAAAGAGTTTAGGTAATAGGTGCGTCTCATTCGTTGCGAGCGGGTCGGACCTATTGGCATACGAAGTAGACTTGGATGATCATAGCCAGAATCAAGCTTTTACCAAATCGACCTAAGGAGGTTAGTTTATGAAATATGTCAGGCTGTCATTAATAGTTCTTGCTTTGCTACTAATATTTACGGGCTGTGCAAAGCCACCGGACGCAGAAAGGCGGGCTGCAAAGGCTGCAATGGATACCGCTGCCTCCGCTGGCGCAGACAAATATGCCTCTTCTGATCTGGACACTGGCACGAGGATATGGGATACTGCCGAATCCCAGATGAAAGAGAAGAAGTATAAGGAAGCCAAGGAGAGTTACATCGATGCTAAGGGTGCCTTTGAGAAGGCAAACGCAGCAGCGGAGGCGGGGAAGAAGGCCGTTGCCGATGAAGCCAACGCAGCCATGGCAGCCCTTGAGGAGTCGTGGGAACATTTGAAAGCGACAGCCGGGAGATTGGGAAAGAAGATGAAAGGCAAGAGGGAAGGCTGGATGGCCGATACAAACACGATCAGCGGAGGTTTGGCGAAGGCAAAAGAAATGATTCCCACCGATCCCCTTGGAGCGAAAGCTAAATTGGAAGAACTGAAAGCTATCGTCGATAAGTGGGAGGATACATTTAAGACAATGGCCGCTACTCCGAAAAAGCCCGAAGCAGTTAAGAAAAAGGCGGTCAAAAAAAAGGCCGTCAATAAAAAGGCAGCCAAAAAAGGGGAAAAATAGATCCGGCTGTCTTCCAAACAGGAAGCATTTCTGCGGAAAGGGAATAGATGATTCCTGATATGTTACCGATTCATCCTCAAAAAAGGCCTGAAAAAAATGGAGTGACCAGAAGCCTCGTTGACTGACGGTGGTACTGACTATGGAGCAATTCATCTTCACGGTCACTTGATGCGAACACGGTTTCGAGTCTGACCGAACAAAAAAAGGAAAGGAGTCCAAATATGATGGAGCAAGGCCAAAAGAAGTGCCCTTTTTGTGGAGAGTCCATCCGTGCAGAGGCTATCAAGTGTCGATTCTGCAGAGAATTTCTTGAGAGTCCGTCAGGAGAAAAAGTGCCGCAAGCTGAAGGAAATCGTCAAATTCCTTTAGGTTATGCACAACGGACAGACACTAAGGTGTTCTTTGATGGAACCATTTCTCGGGTTACGTTAGTCGGTCCTACAATTACTTCACTTTTTTTGATAGCTCTGTCGGTTCTATTTTATGTGGTGGGTGGACCAAGGTTGGGAGGAGCCAATCTTGGAAATGCCCCCATATTGATAAGTATACTGATTATCATTGCCGTCATTTTATATTGGCTGTTCAAATGGTTAAATTGGAAAAATACGGTTTACCATGTAACCAATGATCGAATTGAATTTGAGCATGGTATCTTCTCTAAATCTGTTCAAAACTTGGATATGTGGAGAGTTCAGGATATTGACTTCAATCAAAGCTTCATTCAAAGAGTGTTTGGTCTTGGACGTGTGCATATTGAGACATCCGACAAGGACATACCTATAATTGACATCGGACCTATCAAGGGTGCAAGGGATCTTTACAATATACTCAAGAAAGCTGAGCTTGATGCAGACAGTAGGCGGGGTGTCGTTCACATAGCGAAATAGGGAGCTTGTGCGATCCCGGGCCTCCATCCGAGTACCTTAAGAGCGTGGATGCATAAGCTCAGGGTAGTCGGGCCGGAGACCAAGGAGTCAGATTAAGCTGTCTCGCCTTCCTCAAAGTATCCCTCAATATATTGAGGTTCCACCACATATTGAGGTCAAACAAATCATCTTATACTTCTATCCTGTTCTCTCCTGTTGATCCAATCCCCTGTTATTAAAGGATGATTCCAACCCTCTGCCTTTTTCCGGTTGATGGCAGGCCATTTGCACTACTGATTCTATAACCCTTGTCATTAAGGGTCTCCAGAGTAGATTAAAATGGATGGACGCATTCTGTCGTCAGAAAGGAGTCGAACATGCTTTGGCCATATGTGTGATTCTTTTAATTCTGTGGCTTCTGGGATTGCTCACTGGCTACACGATGGGTGGGGTCATTCATATCCTGCTGGTCATCGCCATCATCGTGTTAGTGATCCGACTTATTCAGGGACGAAGGTAATGGTAGCGATTTGTACCCTTGCCGGAGAAGGTGAGGTATTTGGAGAGGAGGTGAAAAGATAAACAAGAGGCTGATTGCCTGTCTTATCATTCTTCTCTTATTGTTGGGTTGAGGATGATCAAATAGCATGCAGAGGTTCTATATTATTAAATTCAAGAGAAGGGAGAGATCAAGCATGGGAAAGCGACTTTGCAAGATGGTTCTGTTCTTTAGTCTATGGATGTTCTTGTTTGGCTGCGCGACGCAGCAGGTAATGCAGTCACCGGGGCAGGCCCCCTTCAAGCCGGTCGACCTCAATCCGATGGTAAGATCCGGCCAGTATATC
>DBZJ01000195.1 GCA_002311635.1 Syntrophaceae bacterium UBA1163 | reverse complement strand
CTTGATGAGTAGGAGGTGAAGTCCTCATCCCCTTTTCTGAAAATAACTTCCTGAACTCATCATTTTTAGGTTTCCCACCAAGATCCAATACTTCAAATAGAAATCAACAAAATTACATGGGCTTTTTACTCATTGAAGTTTCATTTTTTTACACGATTTGACACTTGCTTGAGCAAAGTGCAGTACAGTAAAAAAATTCTTTTCACAACCTCATTTTTTTATTGACAGAAGAACAATTTTGTGATTGCCTATTTTGCGTCGTTAAGAAAGTTAAATCTTTCTCACCATTGCATGTTGCAGAATATTAGGAGTGTCAGAAATCTACGTACTGGATTTCGATGCGGCATCGCTTTGGGATTCGTGACTCCGCGCTCTACATCGTTTTTGGGGAGAAATGGAGTATCAATCATGATGAATAGAGAATTAGGTAGGAGAGACTTCGAGGAGAGAGCAGCAGACTTAAGGAATGAACCCCAAGAGCATAAAGATCTTGGATCAATTACTGTGGATCCGCAGGACGGTTATCGAACCCTTTGTGAGAAATCACTTGCAGGTCTATACGTAATTCAAGGGGACCGATTCAGCTATGTCAACTCAGAGTTATGTAGTACTTTAGGTTATGAAAGTCCAGAGGAATTGGTCGGGAAATCCTTCTGGGAGGTAATCCATCCCGATGACCGAGGATTTTTTAAAATTTCAATGGAGAGGGAACAAGACCAGGTTTCTCTGCACAACGATATTGTTCGTGTTCTCAAGAAGGATCGGACAGTAATCTGGGTACGTATGAGAGGTAACCCTACTACTTACCTTGGAAGACCGGCAAGTGTCGGTCACCTGATCGACATCACCCCATTTAAGAACAAGGAAAAATCCTTGCAAGAATCCTTCGAAAAGTACCAGACGATCCTCAGCCAGATGGAAGAAGGCGTCGGCGAAGTAGATCTTAAGGGGAATATAACCTTTGCCAACAGAGATGAGTATAAGATTTGGGGACACTCGCGGGGGGAACTGATCGGCGTGAACTATCGATCCTATATGGATGAAGCGACGGCGAAATGCGTCTATGAAGCTTACAATAAGGTATACAGAACCGGAATTCCCAGTGAAAACATCGTTTACGAAATCATCAGAAAGGACGGCGAGCGGAGAACAATCGAAAATTCTGTTACCCCCATGCGAGACGGAGATAAGAAAATCACCGGGTTTCTGGTTGTCAGCCGGGATATTACTCAGCGCAAGAAAACAGAAGAAGAATTAGCAAATCATCGCAGTCGCCTGGAGGCCCTATTCAGAAGTGTAAAAGATGCCATTATTACGGTGGACCCGGAACTAAGAGTCATGGAAGCAAACAAGTCTACGGAAAATATCTGTGGGATGGACATAAGAGAAATACAGGGGCAGGTGTTCCCTCAATGTCTGAATCAATGCAGCAAATCCTGCTGTGAGGTTCTAAGGCAAACTCTCGAAAAGAAAATTACGATTAAGGAATATTGGATCGAATGTGGTCATCAACAGCGTCATCAACAGACTGTCAGCGTGACCAGCTCCCCGCTTCTTGGTCCTGAAGGCAACTTCATGGGAGCCGTGCTGGTCATCCGAGATATTACTCTGCTCAGAGACCTGGAAAGAGAATTGAGGGAGAGGCACCAGTTTCAGAACGTTATCGGTAGAAGTAAGAGAATGCAAGATGTCTATGCGCTTTTAGAAGACTTAGCCAATCTGGAAACGACTGTTTTGGTCACGGGGGAGAGCGGAACAGGAAAGGATCTCGTGGCCAGGGCGCTTCACTGCAGCGGGCACCGGGCCTTCAAGCCTTTCGTAACGGTGAACTGCTCTGCCTTGACTGAAAGTCTGCTGGAAAGCGAGCTTTTCGGTCACGTCAAAGGGGCTTTTACGGGAGCGATTAAGGATAAGCAGGGTCGTTTCCAGGCGGCCAACGGCGGGACGCTCTTGTTAGACGAGATTGGAGATATATCGCCCCTGATCCAGTTAAAGCTTCTCAGAGTCCTGCAGGAAAAGGAATTTGAGAGGGTGGGGGAATCCACCCCTCAGAAAGTGGACGTACGGGTGATTGCCTGTACGAACAAGGACCTCAAAGAGAAGGTGAGGAGAGGAGAATTTCGGGAGGATCTTTATTACCGTCTCAAGGTAGTAGAGGTTGCCCTACCGCCTCTTCGGGATCGGCTTGAGGATTTGCCATTGCTTATCGATCATTTTCGTCGTTTCTTTAACGCGAGATTCAAAAAGAATATCGAAGGCATCTCCAATGAGGTACTCAGCAGGTTTATGGATTATTCTTGGCCGGGTAATGTAAGGGAGTTAGAGCATGTGATGGAGCATGCTTATGTGCTCTGCCATGGGGGGGTGATTGTCCTTGAGCATTTACCGTTGGAGATAAGGGATTATGATAGGGCTGAGAAAATCGTTATCCCAAAAATTCCCGTTAAGGGACCGAGGCAAGACCAAGAAATTCTAAATGCTTTAAACAAGACTGGCTGGAATAAAGCTAAGGCCGCGCGTCAATTGGGCATAAGTCGAAGAACCATTTACCGAAAAATCTCCAAACATACTTTCGCCAACGAGATTTAGCCAAACATGTGCCATGTCACAAAGATGTGCCATAGCATTTCTGTGACATGTCACATATCCTAAGAGCTCTTTCTTCTGTCTCGCCAAGCTATTATCGCACAATTACACGTGATTTACGTTGTTCATCGCTTATTTTTTTCTGGCATGAATCTTGTACTTGTTCTCTGCATAAGGCCATAAGGCTGAAGAGAAAAAGATTTGGAATCCTTGGACCTTAAATAATGGCGAGCTTGGTTTGTTTAATTCAATCAGACAATTTTGAGCAAGAAGTGATTGCCGAAAAGAAACCGGTGCTCTTATTATGCATGCGACGGTTATACATGTCACGGGACGAGGAGTTTCCCCGACAGTTGAAGGTCATGGAGGATATCGCAACAAAGTATAGCCCTGAATTAAAAGTAGGTGTGTTGGAGGAGCGGTTTATCGAAGCATTCAAAAAGAATTACGGGGTTATAGGGACCCCAACATTTTTGCTTCTGGTGGAAGGCAAAGAAAGAGGCCGGATATTGGGGCTTGCTGACCATGAGATGCTAACGAACTTAATTTCGCACTTATAACAGATTTTCCGGGATGATTATCATTGGAGCCCTGATCTAACTTGTCTCACCCAAAGATGAAGAAGGATTATTTCCAAAATTGGAGAATTAGGGAGCGGTGGAAATCCGCCCACTTCTAAAGAAGGTCGCAGGGCTTGTAATGTACCCACAAGGGAAGGGAGGTGACAGAGGATAAGAGATGAGAAGGATCGATGCCGGAACACAATATCGTTTTTGTTTTCTGGTTTGTTTTCTGGAAACGAGAGAATTAAGGCGACCAATGGAGGGTAGCGGGGTGCTCCCACTCCGACTATTACCTCATAACAAAGGAGGAGAACGATGAATTGGAAAGCTTTGTTGAGATTTAAAGCTATTGGCGTAGTTTTGGTCCTGGCGCTGATTATGATTCCGGTGGGTTATGTTGCTGCTATGGAAAAGGATGGGGATCGTGACCACCAGGGTAACGATTATGACCTTATTGCTGACCCCATACAGACAGACGCCGGATATGTTTCCGGGACAATGATTGACGTTATCAAGAGGTGCTGGATCTATATTCCGTGCCTTGTGACCGGTAAGACGGATACGGAATGTACGGAATGCGCTGAATTAGGCGAACCCGGAGAAGCGGTGCGTGTTTATAGGGGGATTCCGTATGCCGCTCCGCCCGTGGGGGATTTACGCTGGAAGCCGCCGCAGCCGGTCACTCCGTGGCAGGGAATCCGGGAATGCACGGATTTCACCCCCATGGCTCCGCAAGCGTTTCAGCCACCAAATCCTTTTTGGGGTGACATCCCCGAATCAGGGATAAGCGAAGACTGTCTTTATTTAAACGTTGCGACGCCTGCTAAGCATACGAACGAGCGTCTTCCCGTTCTGGTCTGGGTCCATGGCGGCGGCCTCGATACTGGTACCGATAGTCCAGATGATGTCTACAAATATATAGCTTCTGAGGGCGGATATCTCACCGCGCCCCTGCCCAACCACGGTGTCGTGATAGTAACCATCCAACACCGGCTAGGCCCCTTAGGATATATGGCTCATCCCGCGCTTAGCGCAGAATCACCGAATCATACCTCTGGAAATTACGGTCAGCTCGATTTAATTGCTGCCTTGCAGTGGGTGCAGAGAAACATTGCTGCCTTCGGGGGTGATCCGCATAATGTCACGTTTTTCGGGCAGTCCGGAGGCGGTGCAAAGACGAGCTGGTTAGTCGGCTCACCTTTAGCGGCAAGGCTCTTTCAGCGGGCTTTAATTCAGAGCGGTTTGAC
This sequence comes from Syntrophaceae bacterium UBA1163, assembly GCA_002311635.1. GTDB lineage: Bacteria > Desulfobacterota > BSN033 > BSN033 > UBA1163 > UBA1163. The sequence continues at coordinate 3,886 of DBZJ01000195.1, read as the reverse complement.
TGTAAGCGGTACACCTCTCGCAACCGCCGAAGGCATTGGTGTGAACCTGGCTAAAGCTCTCGGCATTACGGATACCGGAGCCGCTGGGCTTGCAGCCCTGCGCGCCAAGACATGGCAAGACATCATAACAGCTGCCATCAATCCGAGCAGCGGTTATACCTCGACGTTTGCGGCCGACAACTATGCTTTGCCCACTGGAAACTTTATGGCAGGCCCACACAACGATGTTCCCCTTATAGTGAGTATGGCTGGAAATGACATCCCATTGGCATTCAACGCGACAGTGGGATACATTTCCACGATAATGCAGCACTCTCCAATTTATGCAGATGTCTTTACCCAAGTGCCGGATGGTTGGAAAGCACTGGGGGTAGATGCCTGGCACGGCAGTGATGTTGCGGCCGAATTCGGCGATACGGTGGCTTTGAAACTCTTCCCGGGGGCGCTCTTGCCCATCACTCTCACAGCGGACCCGGGTGTTACCTACAAGGATGTATGGGTAGCTGAATACATGATGTCTATGCTGGCCAAGTTTGCTGCGACCGGAAACCCGAGTGGTGTAATGGGAGTGTATTGGCCAGCCTTTACTGAACCTCAAGAGCAGTACCTTAACATTGGGTATAAGCCGTTGGTAGGATCTGGGTTCACCAAACTGGTCGAACCGGTACCACCTCATTAGAGGTTAAATACGGGCACTTCAGGCGGGTTTCATTGTCAAGGAGGAACTCGTCAAGTTGTATGGCGATGATCACGGTACGTGGCAAGGCTCAACCACTATCTCGACGAGCCGGTTCAACGAGGCTGGTATCTCGAAGAGGACGCAGATGAGCTGTGGATCGAGGTGGCCTATGCCAACGTTCCTTAGCCCGATTTGGAGTCTTTCTTGATTTTGCATTTCATAAATCATCAAAAAGGAGGGCTAAGAGACCGAAAGGGGGTGGTAGCCGTCAGCAAATCAATGGTAGAGGAGTTAGGGTAATGGTGAGTTATTAACATTCAGGCAAAAAGGTTATTGGACAGCCTGACATCAAATGTTTCATCAGCAAAATAAAAAAGGAGGAGAACAATGAATTGGAAAGCTATTTTGAGGTTTAAAGCTATTGGCGTAGTTTTGGTCCTGGCGCTGATTATGATTCCGGTGGGTTATGTTGCTGCCAAGGATTCCGATTGGGATCGTGACCACGATGGTGGCAACTTAATCGTTGATCCAATACAAACAGACGCCGGGTATGTTTCCGGGACAATGACCGACGTTTTTGACCCATGCTGGATCTATTACTTTAATGCCAAAACCTGTACCCCGACATGCCAGCCGGCGCTCGTAGGCGATCCTGGAAAAGCGGTGCGCATTTATAGAGGGATTCCGTATGCGGCTCCGCCTGTGGGGAATTTGCGATGGAAGCCGCCGCAACCGGTTACTTCCTGGGAGGGAATCCGGGAATGCACCACGTTTACCCCGGTTGCCCCGCAACCGTATAACCCACCGAACTTTTTTTGGGGTTGTATAACCGAGTCAGACATGAGTGAAGACGTCCTCTATTTAAACGTCGCGACCCCAGCTAAGCAGATGCACGACCGCCTTCCCGTTCTTGTTTGGTTTCATGGCGGCGGCATCAATACTGGTACCAATAGTCCCTATGGTGTCGGCGACTACATGGGTGCTTCGGGTGGATATCTCACTTCCCCCTTGCCGCGGCATGGTGTCGTATTGGTAACCGTCCAGCACCGGATAGGACCGCTGGGTTTCATGGCTCACCCCGAACTGACCGCGGAATCACCTCATCATGCTTCTGGAAATTACGGCCAATTAGACTTAATCGCATCCTTGCAGTGGGTGCAGAGAAACATCGCTGCCTTCGGTGGTGACCCGCATAACATAACGATCTTCGGCCAGTCCGGAGGCGGTTCGAAGGTTCTCTGGTTGATGTCTTCACCTTTGGCCAAAGGGCTTTTCCAAAAGGCTTTGGTTGAGGCCGGCTGTACGATCAGTGCGCCTTTGAATCCCATGTCTTTGTGCCAATCGCTCTCCGACGGGCAAACGGCGGGTTTGAATCTCCAGTCGCAAGTCGGCGCTTCCAATCTTGCCGACCTGCGTAGCAGAAAATGGGAAGACATCATAAACGCCGCCAACGTGACGGGCAGCCTTTATGTGGACAATTTTACGGTGGATGGATGGTCCCTGCTGGATAGCATATATAACACTTTCAACGCAGGCAATCAGAACGATGTTCCCTTCATAATCGGAGCAGGCCAGGGGGAACCGTTGAAGCATCAAGGAATTCAGCTTTGGAGTAACGCTTTGACCACTGGCAAGTCCAATATGTATGTCTATGTGTTTAGCCAGGTCCCAGCTGGATGGAAGGCACAGGGCGTAGTGGCGTGGCATTCTGCCGAAGTTACTGCCGAGTTCGGCCTTGAGGGATTGAGTATGGGCCTCGTCTTGGGGGCGCTTTTGCCCACCAATCTACCTCTGGACCCAGGGCTTACCAAGAATGATTACATTGTATCTGAGTACATGATGTCTATGCTGGTTCAGTTTGCTGCAACCGGAAACCCAAGCGTAAACGGAGTCAAATGGCCACCTTTTAGTCTTAAAACAAGTGGCAACGATTGGTACAACGACATAGAATATCCGGTAACAGCGAAACCTGGGTACATGCAGTTATATTAATGAGCAAAAAAAGCGCAAGAAAAAACTCAACGTGAAACTTTGTTTGTAGAATCTGACAAAATCATTAGAGCTGAGTGATCCAACATGATCGATAAACAAATGTTGGAATGGACGAATGAAGGCTAAATAGGAGTCCACAAAAAAGCTCATAGAGGTCGGCAGGGTCAGTAATGGCCCTGCCTTCTCTGTACATTTTCTACCGGTAATCGTTGCCTTTCCGAATGAACTCATTGTGAGCAGTGAGCATTATCAAGTTGAGGAAAGAGCCGGCAGACCGTGAGTTGTATTCCCGCGAAAGCGAGGATCAATAAGATCAATAGGCTCTGGATTTCTGCATTCAGAATTCGGAGGAGTGGTGGCTTTGGGATCTCTTACGAGATCGCCCATTTTACTGGAGGAGAAAAAAAGGAAAACAATTTATGAGAATCAGGAAGAAAAAGACCGCGGTGGCCCTTGTTTTGATCTTCCTATTCGCGGCAGTACTTTGCAAATTGGCCTTGGCCATGGGCAAGGGGGTAGAAGCTCCCAGAATGACCAAAGAGGAGCTCAAGGCGTCTCTGCTCCTGGGCAATCCTGACCTCACGGTCCTGGATGTGCGTACCAGCGGAGAATGGGGAGTAAGCAAGGAAAAGATTCAAGGAGCGATCCGCGAGGACCCGGAAAATGTAAAAACCTGGTCTAATCATTATTCCAAACATAAGACACTGGTCTTGTACTGCTCCTCAGTCAATGAAAAAAAGAGTGCCTGGACGGCGCGGCAACTCATTGCAAGAGGGTTTATTAGGGTCTATGTGCTTAAAGAAGGATGGAAGGGATGGAAGAAAGCTGGGTTTCCCGTTGAGCCCAAGTGAGCGGGACTTCGATTTCCGAATTGTTAACGCAAGCCATGGGGATCTTTCTTCCTTAGACTGAATAACCTCAAAAGGAAAACTCATTGACGGAATTGGTTGGAACTGTCAAAAAAAAGTCAGAAGATCTTTTATTAGTGTAAAATGTAAAACCGCTCTTTCAAAATAGACTCCCACCGAGGTTTGGTAATGCACAGAAGCAGCTAAAAAAATGGAACCATAGAATGGGCAGGGTCAGTAATGGCCCTGCCTTTCTTGTGCACATTTCTACCAGTAATCGTCGATCCTCAGAGTCATCTTAGACTGAAGACTTGTAGGGCATGCCGTGTAAAACGTATGACTTGTCGGTTAAAGTCCGTCCGTGGGA
>DBZJ01000244.1:5485-67395 GCA_002311635.1 Syntrophaceae bacterium UBA1163 | reverse complement strand
TGCGTCAACCGGACAAGCATATATTATTATTCAAAAAGATTCTTGAGTCAATCTTTTGTTAAAATCCCAAACACCTAGCGCATTTTTTCACATTCCTTTGGTGATAATTCACCTTGGACCTAGTATTTTTTTGCTGTGCTAATACGTATAAAGCTGACAGATTTTAGTATGTTACAATTATACTGGACGCTCTAAATTTCATATCTTATGAAATTTTTCTTGACTTCGTATCGAATATATTATATCTTCAAAATGGAAGTCTATGGTGATACGTGACAGCCCAACTATTCAAGTATCCAGTGTCTGGATGGCTGGACTCTGATCTCCAAAATGAAACAGGAAATATTTTCACTTTTTATGAATTTTTTGTTGACATGAAGCCAAAACTGTTTAATTATAGGCGGTGTTACCCCGCCGTTTCTTGGTCATCCTTCTTAGAACATGACTAAAATTAGTAGGAAGATGTTGAGCGGTCAGGTCTATGAAACGCTCAAAGAGATGATTGCTCAGCACAGATTTCAACCCGGTTGCTGGCTCAACGTAGAGCGCTTATCAAAAGAGCTCAACGTGAGCCGAACTCCTGTATGGGAGGCCGTCCGCCGCCTCGAAATGGAGGGTTTGGTCAATAATATCCCCTATCGCGGTGTTTTCATGACGGAGATGACACTGGAGAGAGCCTTGGAACTATACCAGGTGCGTGAGGTTTTGGAAGGGTTGGCAGGAAGATTAGCGGTGCACCATATGAATGAAAAAAGTCATGAAAGGATGACCCAGAGTTTACAGAGTCAACTCAAGAGTATTCAGGACGGAGATGTCGTTGCTTACTCAGAATCCGATTTTGAATTTCACGCGATCATCCATAAGATGAGTCACAATTCGGTCCTTCAGGAGATGTTGGAATCTCTCAAAGCGAAAATGCAGCCTATCAATATGGACGTAAGACCTATCCTTCATCGGCTGTATCGGGATCATGATCAAATCCTGAGGGCCTTACAATTTGGGGATGCAGAGGCGACCGACAGAATCATTCGACGTCACAACCGTGTGGTTCAAGACCAAATAAAGCGAGAGATAGAGAGGCCAGGGGGGAAAGTCTGAGAAAGGGATCTTTACGCACAGATCCGGTTTTTTAGACCTCTAACGGGAACCCGCCAAATCCATCAAAACCTCAAGGAGATAGTATCTCTCAGTCATTAGCACCAACGGAATAGAAAGGGGGGATTCTCCGACTTAAATTCAAACTGCTTTATATTCACCGGCTTAGAATCCTTAAGTTAGAAATCTGTGACAATACAACAGAGAAAGGGGGAGTAAAAACATGGGCTTCACCATTTCAAAAAAGTATAATGATGCGGATCCGAGGAAACTTCCAGATTGGCAGGTAGCGGATATAGCCGAAGAAACCATGCCCACTGTTGCCGAGTGGCAGGACAAATTGGGCCTTAAGAAGGACGAAATCATCCCGATGGGAAGGCTATGCAAACTCGATTTCATGAAGATTATTGATCGTCTGAAAAGTAAATCAGACGGGAAATATATCGAAGTTACAGCCATTACTCCTACTCCGTTGGGAGAAGGGAAGACAACGACCTCCATGGGTCTTATGGAGGGGCTTGGGAAAAGAGGAAAAAATGTTGGTGGTTGTATCCGCCAACCTTCAGGTGGACCGACGATGAACATCAAGGGTACGGCTGCAGGAGGAGGAAAATCTCTTCTCATCCCGATGACTGAGTTTTCTCTCGGTCTAACCGGTGATATCAATGACATCACCAATGCCCACAACCTGGCAATGGTCGCTCTGAATGCCAGGATGCAACACGAACGAAACTATGACGATGCCGAGTTAGCAAAGCGAAAACTCAAACGTTTGGATGTTGATCCCGCCAACGTCGAGATGGGCTGGGTCATGGATTTTTGCGCCCAGGGCCTGCGAAACATTGTGATGGGTCTTGGGGGCAAGATGGATGGTTTTCTCATGCAATCCAAATTTGGCATTACGGTTAGTTCAGAGCTCATGGCTACCCTCTCCATCGTCCGGGATTTAAAAGACCTCAGGGAGAGGCTGGGTAAAATTATCGTAGCCTATGATAAGAAGGGCAAACCCGTAACCACTACAGACCTCGAAGTGGCAGGGGCCATGTGTGCATGGATGCGGAATACCATCAATCCCACATTGATGATGACCACAGAATATCAGCCCTGTCTGGTTCATGCCGGGCCTTTTGCCAACATCGCTGTGGGCCAGTCTTCCATTATTGGCGACAGAATTGGTCTAAAGATGTTTGACTACCACATCACAGAGAGTGGTTTTGCTGCGGATATTGGCTTTGAGAAGTTCTGGAATGTGAAATGTCGGTTGAGCGGTTTAGTCCCCAATGTTTCAATACTGACGGCTACGATCAGGGCCCTAAAGATGCATGGCGGTGGGCCTAAGGTCGTGGCAGGACTGCCCATTCCTCAAGAATACACGAAGGAGAACTTGGCCCTTTTGGAGAAAGGGATCGTCAATATGACTCACCTTATCGGGGTGATCAAGAAATCAGGAATCAGTCCGGTCGTCTGTATCAATGCCTTCCACACCGATACGAAAGACGAAATTGCAATGGTCCGAAAATATGCCGAGCAAGCAGGAGCGCGAGTTGCCCTTTCTGAACACTGGCTCAAAGGAGGCGATGGAGCCCTCGAGCTGGCCGATGTCGTCATGGAAGCTTGTAAAGATAAACCCAATCTCAAATTTCTCTACCCGCTGGAGATGCCACTCAGACAACGGGTTGAGACAGTTGCCAAGGAAGTATACGGAGCGGCTGGGGTCTCCTGGACTCCAGAGGCCGAGGCCAAAGCCAAACGATTTGAAGCCGACCCAGCATTGAAGGATTTTAATACCATGATGGTCAAGACCCATTTGAGCCTGACTCATGATCCAGCTATCAAAGGAGTACCCAAGGGTTGGATACTCCCGGTTCGTGATGTTTTAATCTTTGCCGGTGCAAAGTTCCTCTGTCCGATGACCGGAGCCATCAGCCTAATGCCAGGAACCAGCTCTGATCCCGCGTTTAGAAGGGTGGATGTTGATGTGAATACCGGCAAAGTAACGGGGCTCTTCTAAGAAGAGACTCCACTCATGATCAATCCCTACCTCCCCCGCTTCTATAAGCGGGGGAGGTAGGGGATCTAAATTTTTCAATCCTTCCTCTATCGAAATTGAGGCAGGATTGGGTTACAATTACTTTGTTAATGCCAAAGCATAATGTAGTCTTCCTACCCAGCGAAAGAAAAATTTCAGTAGATGAGGAGGAGAACCTGCTTCAAGCCGCTATGGAGGCAGGAATTCATATCAATGCCTCTTGCGGCGGAAGTGCAACGTGTGGAAAGTGTAAAGTCAAAATTGTGAAAGGAGCCGTTGATTCCCCCAAACATCCAAAACTCACCCAGTGGGAATATGACCAAGGATTTCGTCTTGCCTGCCTGACACCGATTCGTGACGATATCGACGTCGAGATCCCCATCGAATCACAGGTTGACAGATCTGTCCTTGCCCTCAAAGGCGATCGAGAGGCTCATAAATACCTCCTCTCTCCGCAGGATATTTACCAACTGGTTAAAGGGTGGGATGTCGATCCAGCGGTATTCAAAAGATATGTCGAGCTTGAACCTCCTTCACTTAAGAATAACGCAAGTGACCTGACCCGTCTGATCAATGCACTGGATCGACAGCATGGCATTGAAGGGATATCCGCTGACTTCCGTGTGATCATGAAGTTGAGTCGCATCCTTCGGGAATCGGATTGGAAGGTCACGGCTACGCTGGTTCTAACAAAAAAGGGCTATAAATTAGTCAATGTGGAACCTGGAGACAACACCCATCAGAACTATTCGATCGTTTTGGACATCGGAACCACGACGATCTTTGGTCAACTCCTCGACCTCAACGGATGCGTGGTCTATGCCTGTCCGGGCGGCCTGTGTGATGGATCCACTCTCTTCGCCCTGGCTGAAGCATCGGATTACAATGCCCAGATCAGTTATGGAGAAGATGTGATCACGCGGATCGTCTACTCCCAGAGGCCTGGAGGACTCAAGAAATTACAGGAGGTCGTTGTCTCCACCATCAACAAAATCATCCAGGAATTGCTCCAAATGAGCAAAATCGATCGATCTCTGATCTCCCATCTGGTGATTGCCGGCAATACCACGATGACCCAGCTCCTTTTGAGACTGGACCCGAAATATATTCGAGAAGCCCCCTATGTTCCGACAGCCAACTTCATCCCACCGGTGAGAGCCGTCCACCTTGGAATCAATATCGGGGATCATGTCCATGTCTATATTTTCCCGATGGTGGCGAGTTACGTCGGCGGAGATATTGTGGCCGGGATTTTAGGCTCCGGGGTTTTTCAAAGGGAGACCCTCACCCTATATATGGATATCGGTACGAATGGAGAGATCGTTCTCGGGAATAAAGACTGGCTGGCCAGTGTCTCCTGCTCTGCCGGTCCTGCCTTCGAAGGCGCAGGGGTTAAGTTCGGGATGAGGGCCACTCGCGGAGCCATTGAAGAGGTCAGCATCAACCCTCGGACTTACGAGCCGATGATCCTCACCATTGGAAGGACGAAACCCATCGGCATCTGCGGGTCGGGCCTGATCGACTCGGTGGCGGAGTTTCTGGAAGCAGGGATGATTGACCAGAATGGGAAGTTTAGAAGGGACCTGTCCACGGACCGTGTTCGAATGGGACCCGACGGCTATGAATATGTCCTGGCGCGGAAAGAGGAGACGCTCATCCACGAGGACATCGTCCTGACCGAGATCGATATCGAAAACTTAATCCGTACCAAAGCCGCCATCTATGCCGGCTGTAAGGTCTTGTTGAGCAGTGTCGGACTGGATTTTAAGGACCTTGAGCAGGTCATCATTGCTGGCGGATTCGGACGCCATCTCGATTTGGAAAAGGCAATCTTCATTGGCCTCTTGCCGGAGATCGATATCGAGAAATTTATCTTTGTCGGCAACGGCTCCTTGCTCGGGGCAAGGCTCCTCTCCTTCTCTAAGAACCTCCTGAAGGAGACGGAGCGAATCGCGTTGATGATGACGAACCTCGAATTGAGCAACCACCCCACGTTTATGGGCGAATTCATTGGGGCGATGTTTCTCCCCCACACGGATGTCTCTGCCTTCCCGAAAGTGATGGAAAGGCTTTACCGGATGAAAAGGGAGGTTCAATCGGAGAGGACGGTTGAAGGACAACTTTGAGCTTTACGATTGCGGTCTCAGGAAAAGGAGGAACGGGCAAAACCACTCTGGCTGGAATGATCATTCGGTTTCTCTTGGACAAAGGGAAAGGCCCTATTCTGGCCGTGGATGCGGATTCGAATTCGAACCTCAACGAGGTTTTGGGCGTACAGATCAGGTCCACCATCGGCGAAACCCGTGAGACGATGAAGAAGGATGTCCCTGTTGGAATGACGAAAGACATCTGGTTTGAATACAAGGTCCAGGAAGCCCTGACCGAGGCCAGAGGATTCGACCTCATCGCGATGGGACGCCCGGAGGGTCCGGGCTGTTATTGTGCGGCGAATACCTTGGCCAGAAAATGTTTGGATCTATTGACTGGAAATTACCAATACATCGTGATCGATAACGAAGCGGGGATGGAGCATTTCAGCCGACTGACGACCCGGGATGTCGATCTTCTTTTTATCCTCTCGGATTCCAGCCAGCGGGGTATCTTAACCGCCTCGCGGATTCGCGACCTCATCCATGCGTTGGACCTCCGCATCGTCCGTGAGGTACTGGTCGTCAACCGGGTTCAGGGTGAACCTGGTTCTGAATTCTATGAGGAAGTCAAGAAACAAAATCTCGAATTGGGAGGGGTCCTCCCTGTCGACGAAGAGGTGTACCGTTACGATTCGGAAGGCAAACCGACTTTTCAACTGCCCTTGGAGTCAAAGGCGGTTCAATCCGCCCGACGTATCTTTGAGAAATACATTCAGTAAGGCATGCGGAAGATTTTACGATTCACGAGGCACGTGATACGGATAACGATATCATCTTAAGGGGAGGTAAAAAAGATGACGGCAAAATTGATCAATGGAAATGAAGTCGCTCAACAGATTCGGGAGGAACTCAAGCAGGAAACAGCTCGGCTCAAGGAAAAATACAATGTCATCCCAGGGTTGGTAACCATCCTCGTAGGCGAGAACCCTGCTTCGGTGAGTTACGTGACGGCAAAGCAGAAGACATCCAAGGAGTTGGGGTTCTACTCGATTCAGGATAACCAACCTGCCACCATTAAGGAAGAAGATTTGCTCAAATTGATCGACAAATATAATAAGGATCCTAAGATCCACGGCATCCTGGTCCAGCTTCCTCTGCCCAAGCACATCAATGAGACAAAAATCCTTTACGCCATCGATCCGAAAAAAGACGTGGATGGGTTCCATCCGGTCAATGTCGGGAAATTGATGATTGGCGAAGCGGATTATCTCCCCTGCACGCCGGCAGGAATCCAACAGCTTCTGATTCGAGCCGGTACAAAGATCGACGGCGCAGAGGTCGTCGTCGTGGGAAGATCGAACATCGTGGGGAAACCTATTGCCAATATCCTCTTGCAAAAACAGAAAGGGGCCAACGCAACGGTGACGATATGCCATACGGGTACAAAGGATATGGCATTTCATACGAAGAGAGCGGACATCCTCATCGTTGCCGCCGGAAAGCCCAAGGCGGTCACGGCGGATATGGTGAAGCAAGGGGCAGTGGTCATCGATGTGGGCGTCAACCGGATCGGAATGACCCCCGAAGGAAAGGCAAAACTCTGCGGTGATGTTGATTTTGAGGGAGTCAAGGAGAAGGCGAGTGCGATCACCCCGGTTCCCGGAGGAGTGGGGCCGATGACGATCACGATGCTGATGATGAATACCGTAAAGGCTGCCAAAGTGCATGCAGGAATAACAAGTTAAGACTTATAAGTCAAGAGTTAGGAGTTAGGATTAAAATATTTTTTCTAGAAAGGAGGGTTCCGCGTGGCTGACCAATTCGAAGAAAAGGTGACTTTCGACGGCAAGAAGGTAAAAGTATTGGGCCCCACTTTTGAGGATGGAAAACCCGAAACGCCCATCAACTGGAGGCAGAAGATGAGAAATCGGGATGAGATGCTCGCCTATCTCAAAACCGGGGAACGTTACTGGTTCAGCGAGGAATGGTTCGGTAGCGAAAAACGAAAGACGAAGGCCTAAAAAAATAGTCAGAGGGAGGTGAGTGTCGTGGCATTTGAGATACCTAAAGTTACTTATACGGGAAAGATAAGAGAAGTCACGCTGGGAAAAGGACCAAAGGCTGTCACCGTGGGTGGAGAGACCTCCTACCCTTTTCACCTCTTTGAGGGAGCGATGCCCCATCCGCCCCGGATTGCCATGGAGGTTTATGACACGCCCCCGGAAGAATGGCCTGAAGCAGCCCTGGAACCCTTCAAGGATGTGGCCAAAGATCCTGTGGCCTGGGCCAAGAAATGTGTCCAGAGCTATGGGGCTGAGTTGATTGCTCTGCAACTCGTCAGCACCGATCCGAACGGCCTCAATCGTTCAAGCGACGAGGCCGCTCAAACAGCCAAGAAGGTGGCCAGCGCTGTGGATGTCCCGGTGATCGTATGGGGAAGCGGGAATGCCGATAAGGATGCAGACGTCCTCCGAAAAGTCGCTGAGACATGTGATGGGATGAATCTCGTCATCGGGCCCGTGGTGGAAGGAAACTATAAACAGGTGGGCGCAGGAGCGATCGCATACAAACACACAGCAATCGCTTCCACTCCAATCGATATCAACCTGGCCAAACAGCTCAATATCCTCCTGGGAAATCTGGGCGTCCCGGATGGACAAATTATCGTCGACCCGACGACCGGCGGACTCGGATACGGGATCGAATATACCTATTCGGTCATGGAACGAGATCGGATGGCTGCCCTCACACAACAAGACGAGAGGCTTCAATTCCCCATCCTCTGTAATATGGCCAAGGAGATTTGGAAGACGAAAGAAGCCAAGACAAAGACGGAAGATGCTCCCACTCTTGGCGACGCCAAGAAAAGAGGGATTCTCCTGGAGGCTGTTACCGCAGTCGTTCTTCTTTTGGCAGGGGCAGATGTTTTAGTGATGAGACATCCTGAGGCCATCAAACTGGTCCGGGAGATGATCGCCGATTTTACGGCCAAATGATAATGATAAAGAGGGAGGGAAAAATAAGGAGGATAAAAAATGTCAGACTTAGAGAAGAAAAGTATTGATCCAGCAACGATTAAAATGTTGAAGAAGGCTCAGGCGGACGGATGCGAGACGATCTTCGACCGGGCCGAAACCATGAAGCCCTGTCCCATCGGTGCAGAGGGAAGTTGTTGTAAGAACTGCGCCATGGGACCCTGCCGAGTCCCCGCTCCTAAGAAAAAAGGAGAAACGGCTGCAGAAAAAACAAAACGGACGGGCCTCTGCGGTGCCACAGCAGAGACGATTTCAGCACGCAACTTCGCGCGAATGGTGGCAGCCGGGACAGCTGCCCATTCAGACCATGCCCGCGGTATATCCGAAGTCTTTCTGGCGACCGCAAAGGGAGAGGTTCCCGGATTTCAGCTTAAAGACGAACAGAAACTCTACCAGGTTGCCATGGATTTCGGTGTGGAGATCGGTGACCGATCGATAAAAGACATCGCCGTCGACGTAGGTCATAAGGCCGTTGCCGAGTTTGGGCGGCAAGAGGGGGAGCCCCTCTTCATCAAAAGGGCCCCTCTAAAAAGGCAGGAGATCTGGAGAAAATTGGGAATCACCCCCCGGGGAATCGACCGAGAGGTCGTCGAACTCATGCACCGGACGCACATGGGGGTGGATCAAGATTATAGAAGTCTCTTGATGGCTGCCGCTCGCTGTGCCTTGGCCGATGGGTGGGGAGGTTCGATGATCTCAACCGAGCTTCAGGACATCCTCTTTGGAAACCCGGTTCCCGTCTTTGGTCAGATCAATCTTGGAGTCTTGAAAAAGGACGAGGTGAACGTCGTCATTCACGGCCACGAGCCGCTACTTCCGGAAATTATGGCAGATGTGGTCCATGACCCTGACATTCAGCAGGCAGCCAAGGCTGTCGGGGCAAAGGGAGTTAATCTGGCCGGCATGTGCTGCTCTGCCAATGAGATCTTGATGCGCCACGGCATCCCTGTGGCGGGAAACTTTTTACAGCAAGAGTTAGCCATTGTCACGGGCGCTGTCGATGCCATGGTGGTTGATGTCCAGTGTGAAATGCAGTCTTTGGCTCAGGTGGCCAAGTGCTACCACACCAAGTTGATCACCACCTCCGCCAAAGCCAAGATCGACGGGGCCACCCACATTGAATTTGAAGAACACAATGCTCCCAATGTGGCGAAGAAGATTTTGATGGAGGGCATCCAGAACTTTAAGAACAGAAAACCAAACGTCGAGATCCCTTCCGACACTGCAGATCAGGTCGTGGGGTTTAGCCATGAAACGATCAACTACCTGCTGGGAGGGGTCTTCCGGGCCTCCTACCGGCCTCTTAACGACAATATTATTAACGGTCGTATCCGGGGAATCGCTGGCGTGGTGGGCTGCAACAATGCACGAGTGACCCACGACGATCCCAACCTCACCTTGATCAAGGAATTGATCAAGAATGACGTGATCGTTCTGGTCACCGGGTGCAGCGCCATGGCCTGCGGCAAAGCAGGGCTCCTCACCCCGGAAGCTGCCCGGCAATATGCAGGCGCCGGTCTCGCCTCGGTCTGTGAGGCCGTCGGCATTCCACCCGTTCTTCACATGGGTTCCTGCGTGGACAATAGCAGGATCCTCATGGCAGCCACCGCAGTCGTTAAAGATGGAGGGCTGGGAGACGATATTAGCGACCTTCCGGCAGCCGGTGCAGCCCTGGAGTGGATGAGCGAAAAAGCCGTGGCCATCGGCCATTACTTCGTCGCGTCAGGGGTCTTCACGGTATTTGGCACAACGTGGCCCACCACAGGTAGCGAAGAGGTGACCAAGCTTCTCTTCGAGGAGTTCGAGAATACCGTAAAAGGGAAATGGGGTTTCGAACCAGATCCAATCAAGGCTGCTAAATTGATGATCGAGCATATCGACAAGAAAAGGAAGGCTCTGGGCATCGACAAAGCCCGAGAACGTGTGCTCTTCGACATGGCCAAACGCCGCGAACTGGATGCGGCCTAAGATTCAAAAATAACGTGTCCGTGCCCCGTGTCGCGTGTCCGTGATAAAAAAAACGGACACGGATAACGGACACGGTCACGAATCATGGAAGGAGGAATAGAACGTGTCAAAGATCATTGCATCTGCTGCCATCAGAGGCGCTCATAAGATTGTGGAAAGGGCCGAAACGAAATATCAGGAGGCCCTTAAGAAATGGGGACCGGACCAGGAGGTGGGTTTTCCAAACACGGCTTACTATCTCCCCGTGATCTATGCGATCCTCGGAATCCCCGTCCAGAAGATAGCGGATATGAAGCCGGTGTTAGATCGTTGCCGGACCTTGCTACCCCCCCTCGTGAAAGAAAAGGTCGCCCTTCCCTACCTGGCACCTGCCCTCGACGCGGGAATGGCCACTTTCTTTGCGGAGGAGATCATCGAGTCCATCCGGTACCTGGAAACCCCCAACTTTTACACGAAACAGGAAGACCCCCTGCCCGAGAATATCTGGCTGGGAGCGGCCGACGATGTGATCTTCCGCAAACGTGGCGTTGAATTCGTGGACGGAACAGCGCCCGGATTTGCTGCGATCGCAGGCGCCGCGCCCTCGCCGGAAGTAGCTAAAAAAATTGCCATCGAACTTCAGGAGAAGAACCTCTATATCTTCATGTGCGCGGAGAACGAAGGCAAGCGTTTCTCCCAACAGTTGGTCGAGGCAGGTGTTCAGATCGGATGGCCTACCCGTCTCGTCTCCTTTGGACCGGATATCAGCGCCGCGGTGTTTGCCATGGGGTTTGCCTGCCGGGTCGCCATGGCCTTTGGCGGTATCAAACCCGGAGATTTTCGAAAGAATTTGATTTACAACAAGGACCGAACCTTCGCCTTTGTCATGCCCTTGGGATATGTCAACGATGAGTGGTATGCCAATGCCGCGGGCGCCATCAATTGGGGGTTCCCGACGATCGCAGATACCCCCATTCCGGAGGTTCTACCTTCCGGCATCTGTACATACGAACACGTGGTCTCCAACATCCCCCACGATCAGATCGTCCAGAGGGCCGTCGAGGTGAGAGGATTGAAGGTGACCGTCGCTTCTGTTCCCATCCCGGTCTCTTACGGTCCCGCCTTCGAAGGCGAGCGGGTCAGGGGAGAGGATATCTACCTGGAGTGTGGCGGGGGACGAACCCATGCCGTGGAATGGGTGACTTCCAAGAACATGGATGAGGTTGAGGACGGAAAGGTCGATGTGATCGGTCCTGATTTGGATAAGATAAAACCACCCGGTCAACTCCCCCTCGCGATTGTCGCGGAAGTCGCAGGCCGACAGATGCAGGAGGATTTCGAGCCAATTCTGGAGAGACAAATCCACCATCTCATCAACTATGCCCAGGGGATCATGCATATTGGTCAAAGGGACATCGCCTGGTTAAGAGTCGGTAAGGGATCGGTGGAAAAAGGATTTCGTCTCTCCCATCTCGGTAAGATTCTCCATGCAAAGTTCCATCAGGACTTTGGAGCCATCTTCGACAAAGTCCAGGTCAAAGTCTATACGGATAAAGAAAAAGTGGACGAAATGCTTGCCAAAGCAAGAGACGTCTACAGAAAACGAGATGCCCGCATCGAAGGAATGACCGACGAGACCACGGACATTTTCTACTCCTGCACGCTTTGTCAATCCTTTGCACCCAACCATGTCTGTGTCATCAGTCCGGAAAGGACCGGGCTCTGCGGTGCTTACAACTGGATGGACTGCAAAGCTGCGTTTGAAATCAATCCCACCGGGCCGAATCAACCCGTCCAGAAGGGAGAGATGATCGATACAAAGCTTGGCCGGTGGAAGGGAGTCGACGAATTCGTGTTCAAGGCCTCCCGTCAGAAAATCGATCACTACAATTTCTATAGCCTAGTTTACGATCCGATGACCACCTGCGGTTGTTGCGAATGCATTGCCGCTGTGCTTCCGATGTGCAATGGGGTGATGACCGTTAATCGGGATTTTACAGGAATGACCCCATGCGGAATGAAGTTCACCACTCTGGCAGGTTCTGTCGGTGGCGGCGCGGTGACACCGGGGTTTGTGGGCCACAGTAAATACAATATTACTCAGAGAAAGTGGTTAGTCGGAGATGGCGGTCTCAAAAGACTGGTCTGGATACCCAAAATCCTCAAAGAAGAGATTGGAGAACGGTTGAAGAAACGAGCTCAAGAGATCGGCATTCCAAACCTACTGGATATGATTGCAGATGAAACCATTGGGGTGACGGAAGAGGAAATTCTTCCCTTCCTGACCGAGAAGAATCATCCGGCCCTCTCAATGGATCCGATTCTCGGATAATTGAAGCAAAGCGCTAAGCGCAGAGCGCATAGCGTTAAATCCTTATTACGAGAAGTTCGCTATGCGCCATGCTCTATGCGCTATGCGAAATTGGAAAGGAGCGACTATCATGGGAATGACAGGGATCCAAATCTTTAAGCTATTACCTAAAACCAACTGTAAGGAGTGCGGCGTTCCAACCTGTCTCGCTTTTGCCATGAACCTGGCTGCCGGAAAAGCAGAATTGGCCTCCTGTCCCTATGTGTCTGAGGAGGCAAAAGCCATGCTCTCTGAAGCCGCGGCGCCGCCGATTCGACCCCTTGCCATTGGCGCGGGTGAAAATGTGGTCAAGGTCGGTGGAGAAACGGTTTTGTTCCGTCATGAAAAGACCTTTGTCAACAAACCTGGTATTGCTATTCTGATCAGTGATACCATGCCGGAGGCAGAGGTCACTGCCCGCTTGAAGCGATTCAAGGAATTGAAATACGAAAGGGTCGGTCTGACCTTGCGGCCGGAGTTGATCGCGGTCAAGAACGAATCAGGCGACCCCGGAAAATTCGAAGCCTTGATCAAAAAGGTAAAAGGTGAAACCGATGCAGCCCTCATCCTGATGAGCGCCAAGGTGGATGCCTTGACGGCAGGCGTGAAGGCCTGCGCGGATCGTGTCCCGTTGATTTACGCGGCAACCGACGGCAATAGCGATGCCTTGGCCAATCTTGCCAAAGAAAACAAATGTCCGCTGGCGGTCAAAGCCGACAATCTTGATGCATTGCTCGCACTTTCTGACAAACTAACCGCCGCAGGCTTAAAAGACCTGGTCCTTGATTCCGGATCAAGGACCCTTCGCAAAGCCTTTGAGGACCAAATCTATATCCGCCGGGCAGCCCTCATCCAAAAAAGCCGCTCCCTCGGATTCCCAACCATTACCTTCCCTTGTGAAATGACGAAAGATCCGATGAAAGAGGCCTTGATTGCAGCAACCTTTGTATCGAAATATGCAGGTATCATCGTTCTCTCGGACTTCCAGGGCGAAAGCGTCTTTCCCCTTCTCGTGGAACGGCTGAATATTTATACCGACCCTCAGCGGCCCATGATGATGCAACAAGGAATCTACCCCATTGGCACCCCGACAGACGCTTCTCCAGTGCTCATCACGACCAACTTCTCTCTCACCTATTTTATCGTCTCCGGTGAGGTTGAATCGAGTCGGGTGCCGAGCTGGCTTTTGGTGATGGATACCGAAGGGCTGTCGGTTCTGACCGCCTGGGCCGCAGGAAAGTTCGTGGGCGATGCAATCGGCGCATTCATCAAAAAGAGTGGCATCACCGAGAAAGTCAAGCATCGTCGGGTGGTCATCCCCGGAGCGGTTGCAGCCGTAAGCGGCGACCTCGAAGAAGAGCTGGGTAAGGACTGGGAAGTCAAGATCGGACCCAGGGAAGCAGCTCACATACCCGCCTTTTTGAAGATGGGATAAACCGTTCGTGTCCGTGTCGGTTTTTCGTGTCCGTGGATGTTCCTTGATTGCCGACACAAGACACGGTCACATTTTTTCTGAAGAAGGAGGAAAATCATGTTACGTGTTGGCGAAAACCTGAATGTGATGGTCAAGAAGATTGGAACTGCCATGAAGGACAGAGATCCCAAGCCTATCCAGGAGTTGGCCCTGGCGGAGGCTAAGGTGGGGGTCGATTTCATCGATATCAACCTCGGACCTGCCCGAAAGGGCGGAGGAGAGTTGATGGAGTGGATCGTCAAGGTCGTCCAGGAGGTGGTGGATACGCCTCTTTACCTCGATACGATCAATACGGAAGCCATCGAAGCCGGGCTCAAGGTTTACAAGAACAAGAAAGGAAAGGCTGTGATCAATTCGATCATGGCCCGCCCCGAAAGCATGGACGCCAAGTTCCCCATCGCACAAAAACACAATGCGGGAATTGTTGCTCTTCTCTGGGGTCCCTCGGGCCTTCCCCGGGATGCAGACGAGAGAGGAGTCCTGGCAGCGGAGTTAATGCAAAAATGCTTAGAATTCGGGATCCCAGGCGAAGATGTCTGGATGGATCCCATTGTCACTCCGGTGACCAGCCCGCAGAGCCAGGTTCAGGTTCCGAGTTGTATCGAGTTTATGAAGATGTTCAAGGATCTCCAAGAAGTGCTCCCCGGGATGAGATCCACCTGCGGTCTTTCGAATGTTTCGAATGGAGCTCCGGAACACCTGAGGCCCATCCTCAATCAAACTTATATGATGATGCTCGAACGATATGGGATGGCCTCGGCCATCGTCGATGCCTTTGACGAAGATCTGAAGAAATTTGCTTCGGGGGGAAGAGAGGATCTCAGAAAACTCGTCTTCCGGGTCATGGACGGAGAAGAAGTTGATCTCAAGAAGCTGAGTAAAGAACAGGCCGATTATGCGAAGACCACCAGGGTCTTGATTGCCAAGACGCTTTACTCCGATTCATGGCTGGAACTGTAATCACTGAGTTTTAGCATCCGCCATATAGGAATTGAGGGATTGCGAAAATGGATGGTCTTCATGAATCCTTAAATTCCAAAATCCCTGAATTCAAAAATTCTATTTCGTTTCAATGAGGAAGTGCCTATGAAATCAGGAAGCCGTCTCGAGAGGGTCCTTGCAGCTGGACATTTTGCCTTCACCGGTGAACTCGGCCCACCCCAAGGAGCCAATGTGGAGGCGATCAAGAAAAAAGCAAATTATCTAAAGGGGATCACGGATGCGGTGAACATCACAGACAACCAGACGGCTGTCGTACGAATGGCAAGTTGGGCGGCTGGCTTGATTGCCATCCAGGAAGGTTTGGAACCCAACTACCAGATGGTCTGCCGCGATCGTAACCGCATCGCCATGCAGAGCGATATCCTGGGAGCTTACGCTCATGGCATTCGAAATATGCTCTGCCTTTCGGGTGACCACCAACAATTTGGCAATCACCCTTTGACAAAAGGCGTGTTCGACATCGACTCCATCCAGCTGATCAACATGGTCAAAGGGATGAGGGACAACAAGAAATTTCTGAACGGGGATGACATTGATGGGGCCCCGCAGTTATTCATCGGCGCTGCAGCCAACCCCTTTGCCGAACCTTTCGAATTCAGGGTGCACCGTTTGGCGAAAAAGGTCGCGGCGGGTGCCGATTTCATCCAGACCCAGTGTATCTACGACATGAAAAGGTTCCGAGAGTGGATGAAACAGGCCGACGATATGGGACTGACCGAGAAGGTCAATATTCTGGCGGGAGTCACTCCTCTGAAATCAGGAGGTATGGCCCGGTATATGGCCAAGAACGTCTCCGGCATCATCATCCCCGATGAGATCATTGATCGAATTGTAAATGCCAAAAAAGCCTCAGAAGAAGGAATCAAACTCTGCGTTGAACAAATCGAAGAATTGAAAGAGATGAAGGGGGTTCGTGGCGTTCATCTGATGGCCATTGAATGGGAACACAGGGTTCCAGAAATTGCGGAACGGGCTAAGTTGATACCCAGGCCTCAAGTTTAGGCAGTTAAATTAGCCTCCCGAAACTCGGAAGGCACACGAAGGGTGACGGCGGAGAAAGACTGAGAATGAGGAGAGATCCATGTTGGCTTTTATTCGGGGACAGCTGATATCGATTGCTTTTGTTGTGTTTGTTCTAGGGCTGATATTCCATTTTATCCAATTTTTCAGATTGACCAGGAAAAAAGAATGGGCTTACCCTCCCCTGGAAATAAAGTCGCAAAAGAAAACACCGGGACAGTGGGTCACTTCCTGCCTGGCATCCCTTAACGGAACCCTCTGGAAAACCTATCCCGTTGTGACAGTCATGACTTCCGTTTTCCACGTCTTTTTGATCGGGGTGCCTCTTTTTCTGCTCGGCCATAATATGCTCCTGAGCCAATCCTGGGGTCTTAGCTTTTGGAGCTTGCGCGAATCTGTCACCGACGTCTTAACCGTCGTCGTTATCGTCTGTGCGGCCTTTTTCCTCGGCCGGCGATTATTCCTCGCCCGCGTTCGGGCCATCACGACGGCCTATGACTATCTCGTCCTGCTTATCGCGGTGGCCCCCTTTCTGACGGGGTACTTCGCATACCACCAGTGGTTTGATTATCGCACGGTGATGACCATCCACATTCTGTCGGGAGTGGTCATGCTTATCACGATCCCGTTTACGAAACTCGGCCACATGCTCTTTTTCTTTCTCTATCGATTCCTGATCGGAACCGAATACAGTTTCGCAAGGGGAGCCCGGGCCTGGTAACGGAAAGAATCTTGCGGCATGGAGAACACTATGTCTCATCAGGAATTGAAACCAGTCGACACAAAACAGATCCAAGGGATGCTCAGCCGGAAAAAGGGCAAAATGAAACGATTTTTGTCCTACTGTGCCCATTGCAGCCTTTGTGCCGAAAGCTGTTTTTTATACATGGAGCACCATAAGGATCCGCAATACATGCCCTCATATAAGGCGATCAATTCCTTGGGCAAATTATACAGAAAAAACGGTAAGGTAGACCGGAAGCTTTTGACGGAGATGAAGGGCATTGTCTGGAGAAACTGTGTGCTTTGCGGCCGTTGTTATTGCCCCATTGGGATTCATATCCCGAGCATGATTGCCTTTGCCAGAAGCATCCTCAGGTCCCAGGATGTCTATCCTCAGCTGGATGAGGTTTCGTCGGAGAGCTGGTTGTAATACGGAGGGAAATTTGCGAAGGAGAAAGGGTATGAAATGGACCGGCTGTAGCCTCTGGATGATCGCGTTTGCTGCTCTCCTGATGTTAAGCCACTCTCCCGTCAACGCACAGCCGGATAAGATGATATTGGATCTTTCGGCCATCTCCGGGAAGACAACGAGACCCCCGGTGAGCTTTCCTCACAACCGCCACGTGGAAGCAGGCTTGTCCTGTAAGGACTGCCATCACATCTACGAAAACGGGAAAAACGTTCTGGACGAAAGTAAACTCGAGGAAGGAAATAAGGGCATCCGTTGCTCTGCCTGTCATGGTCCGAAATCCCAAGCCAATCTCGAACAGGCCTTTCACAATCAATGCGTCGGCTGTCACACAAAATACGAGAAAGAAAAGAAGAAGACAGGTCCCCGGTACTGTGGGGAATGTCATATACGAAAATAGCGTAGCCGGAGGAAGAAAAATGATTGTTGGGGAAAGAAAACCTTTTGACGAGATCAAGGAAATGATCAAGAGCTTCAAGAAGGTTCTGAATGTGGGTTGCGGGGGTTGTACATCCATCTGCATGGCCGGCGGTCAAAGAGAAGTCGGACTCTTAAATGAGGAACTCCAGAACGCCTTCAAGCAGGAGGGAGCCTCGTCTCGGGTGGATGGGTTCACCATTGAGCGACAGTGCAATGCCGATTTCTTCTCGGAGCTGGACGAGATCGTAAAAGAATATGATGGCTTGTTGTCCATGGCTTGTGGAGCCGGGGTCCAATTCCTTGCCGACCGATACCCTCAAAAACCGGTGTTTCCCGCTTTGAACACCGTTTTCGTCGGCGTCGACCGGGATATCGGGTGGTTCGAGGAGAATTGCAGGACGTGCCGTGAGTGCGTCTTGGGAGAAACAGGAGGAATATGCCCTGTTACAAGGTGCGCCAAAAGTCTCTTCAACGGCCCCTGCGGAGGAACTTCTCGGGAGGGTAAATGCGAAGTGAGCAAGGATACTCCTTGCGCCTGGTTTGAGATCCATAAACGCCTGAAGGAACAAAACAGGCTGGAGAACATTCTGAGGCTGAAACCCGCAAGGGAATGGCGAAATCAAACTCAGGGAACCCTCGTTCAGGAAGCCTATAAGAAGAGATATGCGAAATGAGACAGGCTGCTGAAAAGGGAAGCCCTTTCCCGGTTGAAAGCGTTCCCGTGCTTCAGGAGCCCATGTCAATTCTTCACAAGCCTTGACAGATTTTTCCCTGGGGTTTTATAATTTAGTATTCTTATTCCTCACGCCCTTAAAAATACCCGTTCTTTTGGGCAATCGATTCATAAAATTAGAGCATTGGCGGTAGAGGGGACGATGTCTTGCACCGAGAAAGTCCTCGGTTCCGCATTATCCGCTTTTTCGCTCG
The DNA here is from genome assembly GCA_002311635.1 of Syntrophaceae bacterium UBA1163. GTDB lineage: Bacteria > Desulfobacterota > BSN033 > BSN033 > UBA1163 > UBA1163. Next base: position 48,814 of record DBZJ01000244.1, on the reverse strand, counting down.
GGGCGTCGGTCAGAATGTGATGTCCCCTGCCCCTCGAGAGGATTGGATAATGAAGCTTCCCGGCCACAGGCCGCGGCTTCCCGGGGAAGAAATATCGTTTTGATTGTGCCCCCTTGACCCCGCCTACAAGGCGGGGCTTACGGGGCACTTACCGGTCGCCTCCCTCAAATTGGGAGAGAGGAGAAAGCCCATGACATTTAAGGAACGATTGGATTCGGGAAAATTCGCAGTCGTCGTCGAGCTCCAGCCTCCTAAGGGAAGCGACGTCTCCGAGTTGTACGACTATGCCGAACTCTTCAAAGGGCGCGTGGATGCGATCAACGTGCCAGACCTCCAGAATGCCATCATGAGGCTGGGATCCCTTTCAGTATGCACCCTGCTAAAGGCAAAAAAGGGGATGGAGGTGATCTACAATCTCTCCTGTAGCGACCGGAACCGATTGGCACTGCAATCCGAACTCTTAAACGCCTCCACTCTGGGCCTCAAGAACCTCTTCCTCGTCCACGGCGATCAACCCTCTACCGGGGATCACTTCGAAGCCAAAGCGGTCTTTGATCTCGACGTCATGGGTTTGCTCGGCGCGGCCAAGCGTCTCCAAGAAGGCTACGACCTCGCAGGGAATGATCTTCAAGGAAAACCAAAATTCTGCGTAGGCACCCACATCAACGCCGCCGCGAAAGGTCATGTCCTCGACCTAGAGGTCATGGACATGGAGAAGAAGATACGGATGGGAGTTGATTTCTTCTTCACCCATTCGATCTACGATGCAAGCCTTTTTGAGGCCTTCGCCAAAAAAGTGGCACACTTCAAGGTCCCCATCATCGCTGGCATCACCCTGCTCAAATCAGTGGGCATGGCCCGCTATGTAAACAAGCATGTGGAGGGAGCTTCCATCCCGGATTCAGTCATCGACCGAATGATGAAGGCGTCGGATAAACAGCAGGCAAGCGTTGAGATCGCCGGGGGTCTGATCAAGGCGTTGAAACCACTCTGCCAAGGAGTCCAGATCATTCCCATCGGATGGGAAAAACAGGTCCCCGCGCTCCTGGATTATGCAGGACTGTAGAATACACACTCAGCGTCTCACTCTCCTCTCCCCGTAAGGGGGAAGGGCTATGGAAGGGGTGAGGACCGAAGGGTTACCTTGTTTTCCTGTCAACCCGAAGGAAATAGGCTACCCCGGGACGGTTATGACTGTCAAAAAACCAACTGCGCCGACAAAAAGAAAGAAACCGCCCGAGCCACTTATCCTTGTCAAGAAGAAGGAGGTGGGCTCAGAGATGTTTCAATCCATCGCCGAATTGGGAAACGACGGGATCTTAGTATTTGATGATCGCTATCAGATCCAATTTGCAAATCGGATGGCTTCCGAAATCACCGGATATTCGAGCCGAGAGTTGCTGAAAATGTCGGTCCTCTCCCTTTTAGGCAAGCCCCATCCATCCTTTGTCGAAGACCTCTTCAGCCATCCTGAACGTTATGGCGAGAAAACGTGCGCCGAGGTTCAGCTTTGCACCTCTCGTGAAGAGATCAAAGAGGTCGAGATTTGTATTGCCTTGGCGGAGGCACCCCAAGGAGCCCGGAAGGGCTATGCCTACCTCCAAGATATTACGGAGTCGAAAAGAATGGAGCGGCGGATCCGGGAGGCCACCCAACAATTCGAGAAAATCGCTGAGATGGGGGACGATGGAATCCTGGTCTTCGATCAGACGTTTAAGATCATTTTTGCCAATCAGATGGCCTCCGAAATCACCGGGATTCCCAAGAAAGAATTGATCGGAAGAAATTTCTTCTCGGTCATTGGAAAAGAGAACAAACAATTTCTTGAGGGAACGGTCACCCGCGGTGTGGGAATAGGCGAGAAGCTCTGCACCGAAATGAATATCCTGACCTCCCAGGGGCAGGTCAAGGATGCAGAGGTTTGTATTGCTTTGGCCGAGTCGGATACGGGAGAGGTTAAGACCTATGCGTACATCCGGGACATCACAGACCGGAAAAAATTCGAGAGGGACCTCAGGGATTCTGGGGAAAAACTCAGAGACCTCTTCGAAAGGGTGAGGCATGGTCTCTTCATCAGCTCGAAGGAGGGCAAGTTTTTGGACTGTAACCAGGCCCTGCTCGATATGCTGGGATATCCTACGAAAGAAGAATTTCTCAAAATAGATATCACCCAGGATCTCTACGTCAACCCGGAGGATCGGAGAGCTTTTCAGGAGAGGATCGAAAGAGAGGGGCATGTCAAAGACTTGGAGGTGGAATTCAGAAAGGGGAACGGGGACAGGATCACCGTCTTGCTGACCTCTCACCCGATCAAGAATGAGAAGGGAGAGGTCGTCGGCTACCAGGGGATCAACCTGGATATCTCCGAGAGAAAGCGGATCGAGAATCAACTTCGCGAAGCCAATGAATTCTTCATGAACCTGATCGAGAGTTCCGTGGATGGGATCATCGCGGCGGACATGAAAGGCAATATCTTCATCTTTAACAAAGGAGCGGAGGCGCTGACCGGATACAAGGCAGAGGAGGTGATCGGCAAGCTCCATATTACCAAGATCTACAAAGAGGGCGTGGCGAAAGAAATCATGAAGAAACTCCGAAGCCAGGAATACGGGGGGGTAGGAAAATTTATTCCCACCCAGATGAACGCGGTCAATAAGTTTGGGAAAGAAATCCCCATTCAGCTCTCCGCCGCCCTCATCTATAACGGGAGCGGCCAGGAAATCGCCAGTGTGGGTATCTTTACGGATTTGAGACCCCGCCTGAACATGGAAAAGAAGCTCCAAGAGACCCACCTGCAACTAGTCAGTTCCGAGAAGATGGCGTCTCTCGGAAAACTGGCAGCGGGAATCGCCCATGAGATCAACAACCCTTTGGGTGGAATTCTTATTTACTCCAGTCTGATGATGGAGGACCTTCCCGAGACGGATTCGCGGCGGGCAGATTTGGTTCGAATCGTTCAGGAGGCAGGCCGCTGTAAGGAGATCGTCAAGAGCCTCCTTGAATTCGCTCGCCAAACCGAACCGAAGATGGAACCCACTGACATCAATCGAGCCATTACGGACGGACTCTTCTTCCTGGTGAATCAGGCTTTATTCCACAACATCCATATCGTGAAGAAACTCGACGCCTTCCTGCCCTTCGTCCGCGGAAATGCAAGCCAATTGAAACAAGTCTTCATGAATATTATCGTGAATGCGGCAGAAGCGATGCGCGGCGGCGGAACGCTGACCATCACGACCTTCTGTGCCCCGGATCAGAAGACGGTCTTTGTGGAGTGTACCGATACCGGGGAGGGCATTCCCCCGGAGAACCTCACCCGAATCTTCGATCCCTTCTTCACCACCAAGGAGGTGGGAAAGGGGACGGGGCTGGGACTCGCCACTTCTTATGGAATCGTTGAGGACCACGGGGGAAAGATCAGCGTAAAAAGCCAGGCGGGTGAAGGCACCACGTTTACCATCGAGCTTCCCGTTCATCACGAAACGCAGGCGATCCTGGAAAACCCTTCCATTCAAGATCGAGGAGCATATGACGGAACTGAACGCACGGGAAAACCAGAAGGCAAATCCCTTCCTGTCTGAAGTGGCTCAGGCCAGCGGCGAAAAAATTAGCGCCTGTTTTCAATGCCAGAAATGTTCGGCAGGATGTCCCATCGCTTATGCGATGGATGTCCTCCCCAATCAAATGCTCCGTCACATCCAGTACGGCCATCGGGAAAAGGTCCTCACCTCAAACACGATTTGGATCTGCGCCTCCTGCTACACGTGCAGCGTTCGATGCCCGAATAACATCGATATTGCCAAAATCATGGATACATTAAGAGCGCTGGCCGTGCATTCTGAATTCAAACCCGGAGAAAAGGATATCCCCATTTTCCACTCCGCTTTTTTAGACACAATCAAATCAAGAGGCCGGATTCACGAGCTCAGCCTCATCCTCCAATTTAAATCCAAGACGAAAGATTTTTTTAAGGATGCTGCCTTGGGATGGAAGATGTACCGCAAGGGGAAGATTAAACTGCTGCCGTCGAAATTTTGCGGTGGAAAAAAAGAGGTTAAGGAGATTTTCAACGCTTTTGAGAAAGGAGCGAGACAATAAAGCACCAAATCCCAAGCACCAAACCCCAAACAATGACCAAAGCTCCAATGACCGAAATGTGTGGGTTGGGTCATTTGGGCATTGCTTATTGTAATTTATTTGGGATTTGGAATTTGGAGATTGGGATTTGAATTGCTGAGGAAGATAAAAATGAAAGAGGTCTCTTACTATCCTGGATGCTCCCTTCACGGAACCGCCCGAGAGTACGATGATTCAATCCGAGGCGTATCCAAACTCCTCGATATTCAGCTCTACGAATTAGAGGATTGGACCTGTTGCGGGGCGAGCTCAGCCCACTGCACGGATGAAAAGCTGGCCATCGATCTCGCCGCCCGGAATCTTGGTCTCGCCGAAAAGAACGATCGCGACTTGCTGGTCCCGTGTGTGGCATGCTACAGCCGATTTAAGGCAGCGGAGAAAGAGGTCAAGGAACACCCGGAAAAAGTCCATCTTTCCTACCACGGCAATGTCCCCATTCGATATGCACTGGACTTTTTCTGCGACGATGGCATCTTAGAAGAGGTGAAAAAAAAGCGCGCAAAGTCCCTCTCAGGGCTTAAGGTGGCTTGCTACTACGGTTGCCTTACCGTTCGACCTCCAAAAATGACAGGCGTGCGGGAATATGAGAACCCTCAACATATGGACCGATTGATGAAAACCCTGGGCGCTGATCCTGTTCCATGGTGCTACAAAACCGATTGTTGTGGAGCCAGTCTCGTGATGACGCGGACAGACATCGTTAAGAAATTGAACGACCGCCTCCTCTCCATGGCAATGGAGGCCGAGGCGGACTGTTTGGTCACGGGCTGTCCGATGTGTCAGGCCAATCTCGATACCCGCCAGGGAGAATTGGAGAAGGAGACGGGCAAGAGATACAATCTCCCCATCCTTTACTTTACGGAATTGATGGGGTTGGCCCTGGGTCATAAAGATGTCAGGAAATGGCTTCACCGGCACATCACAGACCCCATGAAGATATTGAGTGCGAAGGGATTAATGTAATCAAATGCGTAAAATTCCAAGTACCAAGCACCAAATTCCAAATAAGCACCAATGTTCGAAATACGAATTTACTAAACGAGAAAGTTTTGAATTTTGATATTGGAATTTGGGATTTGTTTGGGATTTGGAATTTGTGATTTGGAATTTAAAACGACCCAAAGAAAAGCCGCCGGAGTCAGGAATGATGGGAGACCAAATGCAAGAAAAAGCTGGAGATAAAGTAGGAGCAGTGATGGTCGTCGGAGGTGGGATCGCCGGGATCCAAGCATCCCTCGACCTCGCCGAATCTGGCTACTATGTCTATCTGGTGGAGTCGTCGCCTGCGATTGGCGGGGTGATGGCCCAATTGGATAAGACCTTCCCCACGAACGACTGCTCCATGTGCATCATCTCTCCCAAGCTGGTCGAGGCAGGCCGTCATCTTAACATTCGTATCCTGACGGCCACCGATGTCGAAGGGATCTCAGGCGAGCCAGGAAATTTTACCGTCCGCCTTCATCAACATGCCCGCTTTGTGGACACGGCCAAATGCACGGGATGCGGTGATTGTGCAGCCGCCTGTCCCATCATCCGTCCCGATGAGTTCAACGCCCTGCTCTCCACGCGCAAGGCGATCTACAAAAAATATCCCCAAGCCATCCCGAATGCCTTCGCCATCGAAAAACGTGGCGAAGCGCCATGCCGTAACGCCTGTCCGATTGAACAGCGCGCCATGGGCTATGTCGCACTCATCCGTGAGAAACGCTTTGCCGATGCGTACCGAACCATCAAAGAAGATAACCCTTTCCCTTCCGTGTGCGGACGCGTATGCAACCACCGGTGTGAGGAGGCTTGCACGCGAACCGAGGTGGGAAGTGAACCCGTCAACATCATGCATTTCAAACGTTTTGTGAGCGACTGGGCATTCGCACATCCTGAAGAGATCCAGAAGGTGTACGCGTCGGGGGTCCAGAAAGCTCCGGATACCAGTGGAGCGGGGAAAAAAGTCGCCATTGTCGGCGCTGGTCCAGCGGGGTTGACCGCGGCCAACGACTTGATCCGTAAAGGTTACTCCGTGACCGTCTTCGAAGCGCTGCCTGCACCGGGTGGAATGATGCGCGTAGGCATCCCGGAATATCGCATGCCCTATGACTTGCTCCAATGTGAGATAGATGAAATCATCTCAAGAGGGGTGGAACTGAAGCTGAACCACCGCGTGCAAGATGTGACAGGGTTGCTCGAAGATTTTGACGCGGTCTTTGTTGCAGCAGGCGCTCATATTGGCATTAAGCTCCCTATCCCTGGAAATGACCTGCCCGATGTTCACATCACCACAGACTTCTTGCGCGAGGTCAGCCTTTCAGGAGCATCAAACATCAAATCAAAAATTGCGAATAAACGCATCTTGGTCCTCGGTGGCGGGAATGTAGCCATTGATGCGGCTATGTCTTCAGTGCGAATGGGCGCAAGCTGGGTGGGCATGTCTTGCCTTGAGAGTCGAGAAAAAATGCCTGCCCACGATTGGGAAGTCCGTGACGCTCAGGATGAAGGCATTGATGTCTATCCCGGCCGAACGTTCAAGGAGGTAACAAACAAAGACGGGTATATCACAGGCGTACGAACCGTCGACGTGGATTTCCGAGGCTTTATTGAAGGCCGGCCTGATTTTGACGAGATCCCCGGGACAGAGACAGTCATTCCTTGTGATGTGGTTATCTTTGCCATCGGCCAGAGGCCTGACCTTACTTTGTTGAGCAACAAGGTAGAGACGGTGCGCGGCCGGACAGTAGCGGCTGATAAAGACACACTTGCGACCAATGTGCCGGGGATTTTTGCTGGCGGCGATGTGGTCACGGGAACAACTTTTGTCGTGGATGCCATCTCTGCAGGACACAAGGCAGCGCGCTCGATTGAAGCCTACCTGAAACAGGAAGAGAAAGAAGCAAGGATATGGCCGCCGGTTTTAGAATCCATCGAAAAGCTCCCCGAGGCTAAACTCGAACCATCTCAGGCAAAACAGCTCATGGAGGTCAAGTCACAAGCTGCTCGTGCAGTCCCTAAAAAGCGTGAAGCGGGCGAGCGCAAGGGCGATTTTTCAGAAGTGGAATCAGGGCTGACCGAAGAAGAAGTGATCGAGGCAGCCAGGCGATGCCTGGAATGCGGCATCTGCTCCGAGTGTCTGCAGTGCGTCTTCGCCTGCCGTGCGGGGGCCGTCAATCATGATGACCGCGAGAAAATCGTTGACCTCCAGGTCGGAGCGGTCATTCTGACACCCGGGTTTAAAACCGTGGACGGAAATATTCGGCCCGAATTCGGCTACGGTGTCTACCCAAATGTCGTCACAAGCATCGAGTTCGAACGGATGCTCAGTGCCAGCGGCCCTTATGCCGGTGTGGTCCAGCGTCCTTCGGATGCAGGACACCCGCGAAAGATCGCTTTTATCCAGTGTGTCGGAAGCCGCGATATCTCTTGTGGACAGGATTACTGTTCATCCGTGTGCTGCATGTACGCGACGAAAGAGGCCATCATTGCCAAAGAACATGCCAATTTTGTCGAGCCCACCATCTTTTATATGGATGTCCGGGCTTATGGGAAAGGGTTCGATGCGTATTATGAGAGAGCAAAATCCGAATACGGCGTCCGGTTCATCAAGTGTATGGTCTCCAGAATTAGGGAGCATTTTAAAACAAAAAATCTCCTGGTGACTTACCTGGATGAAGAAGCCAAGTTCGTGGAAGAGGAATTTGATTTGGTCGTTCTTTCTGTAGGCATGGTCCCATCCAAGGAAACGGTTGAGATGGCGAAACGGATGGGCGTTGAGGTGGAGTCTCATGGATTCTGCAAGACAAAACCTTTCGAGCCCACCTCGACATCCAAACCAGGCGTCTACGTCTGCGGGGTGTTTCAAGGGCCGAAAGACATCCCGGAAACGGTCTCTCAGGCAAGCGGTGCCGTGGCCGATGCCACAGGACTGATCGCTTCGGCACGGGGAACCATGGTCACCAAAAAAGAATATCCTCCCGAGGCGGATGTGACAGCGGAAGAACCCCGCATCGGCGTCTTCGTCTGCAATTGCGGCATCAACATCGGAGGCGTGGTCAATGTGCCTGAAGTCAGGGAGTACGCGAGGACACTGAAAAACGTCGTCCACGTTGAGGACAATCTCTACACCTGTTCCCAGGACACCCAGGGAAAAATCAAGAAAGCGATCGAAGAGAATCACCTGAATCGTGTCATTGTGGCCTCCTGTTCTCCAAGGACGCATGAACCGATGTTTAGAGAAACCTGCCGGGAGGCGGGATTAAATAAATACCTCTTTGAGATGGCAAACATCCGCGATCAATGTTCCTGGGTCCATATGCGGCAGAAGGATGAAGCGACGCTTAAGGCGAAGGACCTTGTCCGCATGGCCGTGGCCAACGCCCGCCTGATCCGAGCTCTCAGTGAAGTCGGATTGCCGGTGATCCAAAAAGGATTGGTCATCGGAGGAGGAGTGGCCGGGATGACCGCTGCGCTCAAGCTCGCAGAGCAAGGATACGAGATCTTCCTCCTCGAGAAAGAAGCCCAGTTAGGAGGAAATCTGAGAAACCTTCACTATACCCTCGAAGGTCAAAATGTCCAGACCTTCTTAAAAGATTTGATTAACCGGGTCACGAACCATCCTCTGATCCATGTCATCACCAATGCCTTGGTGGTCGATTTCAGCGGCTCCAAAGGAAACTTCTCCACCGGAGTGATGGTGGCGCCTACCATGTATTACCGGAAGATTGAACATGGCATAACAATCTTGGCCACCGGCGCTCAAGAATGGAAACCAAACGAATACCTCTATGGCGAAGACCCGCGCGTTGTCACGCAGCTTGAATTAGAGAGTCGGATTGTCAATCAACCCGAAGAGGTGGCCCGGGCCAATCACATTGTAATGATCCAATGTGTAGGGTCCCGGAACAAGGAGCGACCCAACTGCAGCCGAACTTGCTGCGCAACCGCCGTGAAGAATGCTCTTAAGATCAAAGAGCTGAACCCTAACGCCAATATCTCTATCCTCTACCGGGATGTGCGGACCTATGGCCTTGCAGAATCCTACTACGCGAAAGCCCGGGAGCAAGGCATCCTGTTCATCCGATACGAACCGGAAGAGAAACCCGAAGTCAAGAAGGATGGGGAAGGTCTCCTTGTCTCCTATCTGGATAGAATCTTGAAAGAACGGATGGAGATAAGGCCTGACTTCGTGGTTCTTTCCGCAGCCACCATTCCGAGAGAGAATGAAGAATTGGCAACGATGCTGAAGGTCCCTCGTACGATGGAAGGTTTCTTTTTGGAAGCCCATATGAAGTTGAGGCCTGTTGACTTTGCAACCGATGGCATGTATCTTGCTGGTGGGGCCCACGGACCGAAATTGATCAGCGAAACGATCACTCAGGCAAGTGCAGCAGCGTCTCGAGCCTGTACCATCTTATCCAAAGAGAAGATGCTGGTGGGCGGTGTGGTCGCCATGGTGGAGGGCGAGCGGTGTGCGGCCTGTTTGACGTGTGTAAGGGTTTGCCCTTATGAAGTCCCTGTGATCAATGTGAAGGGCGAGGCGGAGATTGATCTGGCCAAGTGCAAAGGCTGCGGCAGTTGCGCGGCCGAGTGCCCGGCCAGAGCGATAGAGTTGATGCACTTCAGAGATCCCCAACTGTGGGCCAAGTGCGAAGCCCTTGTGGAAGCAAGTGTATGAGTTCGGAGTTCAGAGTTCGGAGTATCTGGTTTTGTCTCCGAACTCCGAGCTAAATTACTCCCAACTATAAATAGAGGGTTGAGATGGAGGCAGTTCAGCGGAAAATGGAATCAGGGCACGGGCCGCAAAGGACGGACACGGATCACGGACACGGACACGTTTTTGAGCCCGAGGTCCTGGCCTTTTGCTGTGAGCATTGAGCCTACAGTGCGGCGGACCTGGCAGGTTCGATGAGGCTCAACTACCCTACGAACGTGAAGATTGTGAAGGTTCCCTGCACAGGGAGAGTGGATATCCTCCTCATTCTCCATGCCTTTGAATCAGGGGTGGATGGAGTTTACCTGGCAGGGTGCTTGGAGGGAGAGTGTCATTTCTTGAGAGGTAATTTAAGGGCCAAGAAGAGAGTTCAGTATGCGAAGAAATTATTAGATGAGGTAGGATTAGGAGGGGCTCGACTAGAGATGTACAACATGAGCTCGGCTCAAGGTCAGCGTTTTGCCGAGGTCGCCCGTGAGATGACAGAGAAAATAAAAGCCTTGGGGCCGTCACCCGTTAAGAACAGGGTCCGAGGGGTCCAGGATTCTAGGGGTCAAGTGAAGTAATTAAAAAAAAACTTGAACCCTCGAACCCTTGAATTCTTGAATCCTTTCATTGGAGGTTAGAATGATCGTAGCGAATCGCAAATCACTGGAAGAAATCCTTAACATGCTCAAGCCCTACAAGAAGGTCCTTCTATTGGGTTGTAATGAGTGTGTGACAGTATGTGCCGCTGGGGGTGAAAGAGAGGTGGGGGTTCTGGCCTCAGAACTAAAGCTCTCCCGTGCCAAGGATGGCCAGGAGATCGAGATCAAAGAGCAGACCCTGGAGCGTCAATGTGACCATGAATACATTGACCAAGTCCGTCCTTTTGTGGGAGACTATGAGGTGATCTTATCGATAGCCTGTGGGGCTGGGATACAATATGTGGGAGAGAAATATCGGACGAAAATCGTCCTTCCTGGGGTCAACACGACCTTTCTTGGAGTCACCCTGGAGCAGGGGGTCTGGAGTGAGCGGTGTCAGGGGTGCGGGGAGTGTGTACTGCATATGACCGGAGGGGTCTGTCCGATCGCTCGGTGTGCGAAGAGTCTGCTCAACGGGCCTTGCGGGGGGTCTTCGAATGGGAAGTGCGAAGTGGACAAGGATCTGGACTGTGGTTGGCAGTTGATCATCGACAGGCTTAAGGAACTCAATCAATTGGATCGCTATGAGGAGATCATCCCGGTGAAGGATTGGACGACCTCTCGGGATGGGGGACCGCGCAAGAGGCTGAGAGAAGACTTGAGGTTATAAGTTATGAGTTCGGAGTTCAGAGTTCGGAGTGAAGAACTCAAAAAAATCAAAAACTCCGAACACCGAACTAAATTACCCCGAACTATCTTTAAGGGTAAAAGATGAAGACGAAGTCGAACATTGAGCGAATATTAGAAAGTGGTGGGTTTGTGGTGACATCGGAGTGCGGGCCGCCGAGGGGAGCGGATCCGGAGGTAATCCGAAAAAAAGGGAATCTGCTCAAGGGGGTGGTGGATGCCGTCAATGTCACGGACAATCAGACCTCAGTGGTGAGAATGAGCTCCTTTTCATCCTGTATCATCCTCAAAGAGATGGGGTTTGATCCGATCCTGCAGATGGTCTGTCGGGACCGGAACCGGATAGCGATCCAGAGTGACATCTTGGGGGCAGGGGCCTTGGGGATCAACAACATTCTCTGCCTCTCGGGGGACCATCAGAAATTTGGGGATCATCCGAAGGCAAAAAATGTCTTTGATATAGACTCCATCCAGTTAATCAATACGGTCAAGATCCTAAGAGATGATGGGAAATTTCTGGGGGGTGAGGAAGTCAAAGGAAAACCCGTACTCTTCATTGGGGCTGCGGAGAATCCCTTTGCGGACCCGTTTGAGATCCGGGCAGCGAGATTAGGGAAGAAAGTGAAGGCGGGGTGTGAATTTATCCAGACCCAGTGTATCTACAACATGGAAAAGTTTACCAAGTGGATGGAGATGGTGAGGGATCGGGGGCTACACGAGAGGTGTGCGATCCTGGCAGGGGTGACGCCGTTTAAGTCGGTCGGGATGGCGAAATACATGAAGAATTCGGTGCCCGGGATGGACGTGCCGGATGGGATGATCGAGAGGATGAAGGGGGTGGCCAAGGAGAAGCAGTCGGAGGAAGGGATCAAGATCTGTGTGGAGACGATTCAGAAGCTGAGGGAGATCCCTGGGGTGCGGGGGATCCATATCATGGCGATCGAGTGGGAGGAGAAGGTGGCAGAGATCGCTCAGAGTGCAGGACTGCTGCCAAGACCGCAAGTATAAACAGACGTGACCGTGGTACGTGTCACGTGTCCGCAAAAGATCAAACCCCACGGACACGGTCACGATGAAAAAAGGAGGGGCAAAAAGATGGCAAAGAAGATTTTGATCGTTGATGATGATCCGGATTTGGTGGAAGCAGTAACCATGATCTTAGAATCTAAGAAATATGACGTGGCCGCTGCCTATGGCGGGATCGAGGGTCTTCAAAAAGCTAAGACCGAAAAACCGGACCTTATCGTTCTCGATGTCATGATGCCGGACAAAGATGGATACATCGTGTGCAAGGAATTGAAGGCCGATTCCAAGCTGAGCAAGATCCCGGTGCTTCTGCTGACGGCAGTGGTCTCCAAGATTTCTACGACCCGCTACACACAACAAATGGGAATGGAAACCGAAGCAGACGATTATATCGACAAGCCCGTAGAGCCGGAAGTATTGGTGAAACGGATCGAAGCCCTTTTGTCGAAATGAAATGTCGAATGCCAAATTCCCTGCCTTCGCCGGAGCGCCTGCCCTCCGCAAGGCTTCTGGAGGCGGGGCTTCGCGCAGGCAGGCAAATGCCAAAGGAATGACAAATGTTTAAGTCTCAAGATACTTTTAATTTGAACTTTGGAATTTGAACTCGGTTTGAACTTTGAGTTTTGACATTTGACATTTTGTATTGAGGCCGAAGATGCCAGACCAGGCAAACATCCTCGTCATTGACGATGAGCAAATCATGAGGGATGGCTGCTCACGCATCCTCTCAAGAGACGGATGCTCTGTCCTCTGCGCTGATAACGGAAGCCAGGGATTGGAGGAGATCAAGAGCCATCCCGAGAAGATGGATGTCATTCTCCTCGATCTCATGATGCCTGGCATGAGCGGAATGGAAGTGCTGGATCACATTCGGACTTTCGATCCCAACCTTCTCGTGATCGTCATCACCGGTTATGCCACCGTAGAATCGGCCGTGGAGGCGATGAAGAAGGGGGCTTACGATTTCATCCCCAAACCTTTCACGCCGGACCAGCTCCGCATCGTGGTCAGAAGGGCGTTGGAGAGGAGAACCCTCCAGAAAGAAACAGAGTTCCTGCGGAGAGAACGGGAGAAATCCCTTCGGGATATCGCCACGGAAAAGTCGAAGATCAAAACCATCATCAATTGCATGGGCGACGGGGTCTTGGTGTGCGATCGGGACAGCTGCATTGTCCTCTCGAATCCAGCGGCCAGTCGGATGCTGAAGACCTCTGAGACTCTTCTGCTCGGAAATTACCTCAATCAGTGTAACCTCCCCTCTGAGTTGTCCAAGATCATGGAAGAAAGTCTTCAGGCAAAAGACATGAGCTATGCTTCTGTTTCGCAGGAATTGAGCGCCGGCGAGTCTGGAGATATCTTTCTCCGTGCCCATACAGCCCTTGTACGAAACGATATCGGTGAGATTATGGGTTCTGTCACCGTGCTCCAAGACATCAGCCATCTCAAAGAACTCGATAGGATGAAATCAGAGTTTATTGCCATGGTCACCCACGAGCTTCGGGCCCCAATCGCCGCGGTCGAACAGCAGTTGACCGTCATCCTGAATAAAATGGCCGGCGACGTGACGGAGAAGCAGGAACAGCTTCTTTCCCGTGCCAAACAGAGAACAAGAGGTCTTCTCGACCTGATCAAAGATCTCCTGGATCTTTCCAAAATCGAAGCAGGAAAGATGGTCCAATACAAAGAGCCCCTCCTCCTTCAAGAGGTGATCCAAAGAGTGGTGGATTTGATGAGGGCCGAGGCGGAAAACAAAAAGATCGATCTTCAATTCTCCACGCCTCCCAAGTTATCCTTAATCAATGCAGATCGCAACAGTATGGAGGGAATCTTTACCAACCTCATCTCCAATGCCATCAAATATACCCCCGAGGGAGGAAAGGTTTGGGTCGCTCTCGGTGAAGAGGGCGGATTTGTGAAGGCGACCGTCTCTGACACAGGCATTGGCATTAAGAAAGGAGATCTTGGCAGAATCTTTGATAAATTTTACCGAGTGAAGTCCACAGAGACCCGTCAGATCGTCGGGACTGGTCTCGGACTTTCTATTGTCAAGAGCATCGTGGATGCCCATCTTGGATCTATCTCCGTTGAAAGCGAGGAGGGAAACGGAACCACCTTCATCCTCCTCCTGCCCAAAGAATTGAATCCGGCCCCTTGCTAACCCCGTTAGAAATTCGAGTGGGTACTAAACCCCGCCGCAATCATATTTACAATGTAATCCCGCTAGAGGAGGGCTCCGTAGGAGCTGCGCATTATTTCTAACGAGGTAAATACAAACAATCATAAAATCTGGATCCCTCAGAAGATACTTAGCGGTCAACTCTCGCAAGGTTCGGCGATCTGTTGGCCGGAGGTGGAGGATTCGAGAAAAAAAGATTAAGAGAACTCTTGTTTTTGGAGGCTGAATTCGTTATTTCAAATGAATCGAGGCAAAGGTGAACAACGAAGAAACAGAGATTAAAGAAAAAACCAGAGCCATCTTAGAGGGCTTAGAGAGCAATAGAGAAAATCTCATACCCATTCTGCAGAAGATCCAGGAAGAGTTGGGATATCTTCCTCCCTATGCCATGATCGAGGTGGCCCGGTTTCTTAACATACCGGAGATCGATGTCTACAGTGTAGCTACCTTCTACAACCAGTTTCGTCTCACGCCTCCTGGTAAACATTCCATAAGAGTTTGCATGGGAACTGCCTGCCATGTGAAGGGCGGCCACATCGCTTTAGCAGCCTGGCAAAGGAGATTGAAAATAGGTCCAGGCGAAACTTCCCCTGACCGCGAGTTTGACCTCGACACAGTGGCCTGTGTGGGCTGCTGCGCCATGGCACCCGTGACCGTTGTGGATAAGAAAGTGGAAGCCAAAGCCGATCCGACGAAGGTAGACGGAATCCTTCTCTCCTATCAGCTCCAAAAAGAAAAAGAAGAAAAGGAAAACAATTGAAGTTCGAAGAAATAAAAATGCAGGCCCAATCTCGCTGGCAGGAGATCTGGAGTGGCCAAATGCCAGTGGTTCTGGTCGGGACGGCCACTTGCGGCAGAGCGGCTGGCGCACTCGAAGTCCTTCAGGCAATAAAAGACACAGTAAAAAAACAAAATCTCAACTGCCTCATCTATGAAGTGGGCTGCATGGGGCACTGTTATGCAGAACCTTTGATCATCCTCCGGAAACCGGGATTTCCTTCCATCTGCTACGGCCACGTCAGTCCCGTATTAGCTGAGAATTTGGTTACCAACCTTATCTTAAATGATGACCCATCCCTTGAATTTGTTCTCGGATCCCTGGAGGAGAACGATCTTATCCCCAGTTTTTCTGATTTTCCGAGGTCAAAATATGAAAAACGAATCCTCCTAAAAAATTGCGGACACATCAACCCGGAAGAGATAGAGCATTATATTGCGAATGGTGGATATGAAAGTCTGTCAAAAGCTCTCCAGATGAAACCAGTGGAGATTGTATCGGAGGTCAAGCGGTCTAAGCTGCGCGGTCTGGGAGGTGCAGGGTTTCCGACCGGAGAGAAGTGGGATGTCTGCCGTCACTCAGAAGGAGAACCAAAATATCTGATCTGTAACGGCGATGAAGGCGATCCCGGGGCTTTCATGGACCGGGCGATCCTGGAAAGCGACCCCCACTCCGTAATCGAGGGAATGGTCATTGCAGGCTATGCCATCGGGGCCCGTCATGGTTATATCTATGTTCGAGCTGAATATCCTCTGGCCGTGCAAAGGGTTCGGAATGCCCTGCTCCAGGCAGAAAAATACAAATTTCTTGGAGAAAATATTCTTGGGAGTGGCCTCAGCTTTGACATCAAACTCTTTCAAGGTTCAGGTGCTTTTGTCTGCGGGGAGGCAACGGCACTGATTGCCTCCATAGAGGGAAAACCTGGAATGCCCCGCCACCGCCCGCCACGCGTGGCCGTCCAAGGTCTTTTCGGAAAACCAACGATCCTCAATAATGTGAAAACCCTTGCCTATGTTCCTCACATCATCAAAAACGGGGCAGATTGGTTTTTACAAACGGGCACTGAGAGAAGTAAGGGCACAGCCGTCTTCGCCCTTGCAGGCAAAGTGGTCAATACAGGTTTAGTAGAAGTGCCTATGGGCACCACACTTCGCCAGCTCGTCTTCCAGGTGGGCGGCGGCATCACCAAAGGCAAACGTTTCAAGGCTGTTCAAATCGGCGGCCCCTCCGGCGGATGCCTTCCGGAGTCGGCTCTCGGTCTCCCGATTGATTTCGATTCATTGCAGGAAAGCGGAGCGATGATGGGTTCAGGAGGAATGGTCGTCCTTGATGAAGACGACTGCATGGTTGAAGTCGCTCGCTATTTTCTCGACTTTACCCAAAAAGAGTCCTGCGGAAAGTGTACCTTATGTCGTCTTGGAACCAAGCAGATGCTCGACATTCTCGAGGACATCACCAAGGGCCATGGGATGATGGAAGATCTCGAGACGCTCGAGCAATTGGCAGAGGACATCAAACAAGGATCACTCTGTGGCCTGGGCAGAACCGCACCCAACCCGGTGCTCACAACCCTGCGATATTTCCGGGAGGAATACGAGGCTCACATCAAAGAAGGACGCTGCCCGGCATTGATGTGCCAGACCCTGATCGCATACTACATCCTCCCTGAAAAATGCGCACGCGGGTGCGATGCCTGCGTTGGGACTTGTACCGTTGAAGCGATCACTACCGACAAGAAGAGGAGAATCAAGGTCATCGACCAGGAAAAATGTGTCAAGTGCAATACATGCCTTGCTGCATGTCCTCCTCAATACGATGCGGTCGTCAGATTATCACCACCCGACAAGGTACCTAAGTCAGAGGGAAAGTAATAATTTTGGTATTTTGAAAAGAGAAAGGAAGACATCATTCAGAGGTGCCATTCCTGCGGAAGCAGGAATCCATTTCTTTAAAAACCTTTCTGGATTTCCACTGGAGTTTACCCCGTACTTGATACGGGGTGGGAAGGACACGATACAGCGACAAATGAACAATATTTCCTTGACCATTGACGGTAAGAAAATTAAAGCTAAGGAAGGAGATAAAATCCTTTGGGTTGCGTTAAAGAACGGTATCTATATACCCAACCTCTGTGCCATTCAAGAAAAAGTGCAACCCTCCGCCTCGTGTCGCCTCTGTTTCGTAGAGGTCGAAGGTGAGAATGAACCTGTCGTTGCTTGCACCGAACCAGTACGAGAAGGCATGGTGATCAACATACGGGGGAAGAATGCTTTGAGACTTGCACGGACTTCTGCAGAGCTTCTTATAGCAAGCCATCCATTGGACTGCGGTCATTGTTTAAAGAATCGATCCTGTGAACTTCAGAAAATTGCCAAACATCTTGGCATAAAACTTAAGACAAAGCGATTCAGACGACTTGAAAGAAACCTTCCCGCAGACAAAAGCAGTGCTCTTTTTATCTACGACCCCAACAAATGTGTCCTCTGCGGCAAATGTGTGTGGGTATGCCAGGAGAAGTTAGGCATTGGAGCCATTGGTTTTACCCGAAGGGGCTTCAAACGAATGGTCTCCACCTTCCAAGACAAACCCATCGGTGAATCAACCTGTGGTCAATGCATTGAGTGCGTTAAAGTCTGCCCCGTCGGCTCCCTGGCATTCAAAGATAAAAACTTCCCTTCTCAGAAAGTAGCAAAATAACCCAAACCCAACTTCTTTTTTCCCGTACTCGTGATTTCTAAAATTTCCCTTCCATACAACCCTTCAGGTAGAAATGCGCAAGCTAAAATAATGTAGGATCTTGTTGCGATCTCTCACTTCAAACCCGCCTTGCGTAGTGCAGTCAGGCGCTTCTCAAGATGTTTCGGATCCCTGAAAGGCAGCGTTTTCCCCCAATTCTCTAATGAAAAGCTCGGGGCTATCTGGAGAATTTCTTTGGCTTGAGTGTGTGCCTCCTGAACTCGACCCATTTCCGAGTAAACTTCTGCAAGCCCGATGTGAGCGCTGAAAGGGTTGTAGGCTTCCTTCTGAGCACGTGTGAGAACTTGTTTATATAACGCAAGTGCCTCTTCGTAACGCCCCCCCATGCGGTACGACCCTGCCAAGACATCCAGATACCAAAGGGGACAAAATGGATGGAGACGTACAGCCTGTTCACCCAGTGCAATCGCCTCATCGAAGTTACCTGCATAATCTAAGGTAATCGCTAGAACTGCATAATTGATGGCTATGCTTGGGCCTAGTTCAATTGATCTTCGGCCCATTTCGATTGCTCGCTCATATTGTCTCTGGTACAAATAGATACTCCCTAGCATGGCGGTTGCACAAAAGAGGCCGTTGTCGAGCTTCAGTGCCTTTTGATTAAGTTCAATCGCCTTCTGTAAATACTCCTTGGGGGATGCACACCATCCAAATACTACTGCATCGAAGTAGCTCCAAGCTACAAGGGACCATGCGAATCCATACTGGGGATCCAATTTGACTGCTTGTTCTGCTAGTTCTTTCGCCCTCGCAACATCCTCCTTCGTGGCCCTTTGGATCACATCCCAGGCTTGCGAAGCAAGGGCCCAAGCCTCCAGGTTCTTTGTCTCTCCGTGAAAAACCCTAGCTTGTTCCCCGTCGGTTAGTTTAATCTGGAGAGCGACTGCAATATTACGAGTGACATCATCAAGAAGTGCAAAAAGATCTCTCTTGTCACGATCGTACTTTTCTGACCAAATATGGTGTCCAGAGGTTGCATCAATCAACTGGGCGTTTATCCTAATACGCTCGCCCGACTTTTGGACACTACCTTCCAAGACGTACCTCACGCCAAGGTTCTCCGCAACTTTCTTTATGTCTACAGGCTTTCCCTTATATACGAGCACCGAATTGCGGGCGATAACAAAAAGCTCCGGAATCTTGGAGAGCGTGGTGGTAATATTTTCAGTCAACCCGTCGCAAAGGAATTCTTGCTTTGGGTCTCCGCTCAATTCTACAAACGGCAGCACGGCGATAGAGGGCTTATCCGGTAGTGGGAATGCCATCTTCTCCATAGAAGCAACATCGCCTGGACCAGGTTTTAAATAAGTTTTCCAGATTACCAATGTGATCGTTCCCAGAACGACCACGATCGCGGCCATCAGAGCCACCCAGCGATACCTGCTTGGCAATAATGTCGTCCTTTTTTCCAGCGGAGGGACTGCAACCTCAGGCTCTTCCGGAATAGGTTTATCAGGTTCTGCCTTCTTCTCTTTGAGACTTGATAGGAACTTTTCCCAGGCCTCCGCGTTCAAGAAGTCCTCATAGACGATCACAACATCATCCAAGGTTGCTCCTATCCTATCGATTGCAAACTTCAGCCTGACATTCTCATGGCTCCCTTTGTACTCAAAAAGATTTGCCCAGCCATCTTTTTCAGCCTCGGTAAAGTGGTAGGTTTTACCCATCCCTTCCTCATAGCCCTTTTTCTTTCCGAGAACCATGAAAAGCGGGGCTTCTTCCAGGTTGGGCAGGGCGTGTTGCCATTTCATGTAAATCCTTGTCATCAAGTTCTCTGTCTCCGATGATCCGGCAGAACCCCCAACGGTTTCGTTCAGCAAAGCGAGGAGGTCATGGTGTCCTTCCAGGGGGATGGATGTCATTTTCCCTTGTCTTTTCATCTCGTTAACAATAAGGGCTATCACGGAGAGGTAAAAGCGCCGGGAGGGCGAGTTGAAGTGAAGGGTCACTTCAATTCTTTTCTTGAGCTCAATATGGAGCTTGAATTGATTGAGGTCGATTGTGATGGGGTGAGGTTTCGTACTTTCCACCATTTTTTAAACCCCCAAAATCCCATTGAAAAGACAGGAGATTTTATTACAACCGGAAGTAATTAAAAAAATGTAACGGTACGTACCGTTGCAAACCGTATCATATGCTTAAAATGGAGTCAATCTCAAAATGGAACTCTAAAAAAGCAGACCGTTACGCCACCCTGAAAGAAGGTGAGGTCTTATGGGCTAATCGAATTGGGAAGAAGGAGGATTATTATTCAGAAAAGCGGAACAACATCTATAAAAACGCCTTAAAGAGGAGCTGAAAGGAGGTTCAAATGAAAGGAAATATTAAGAAGCTGGCTGTACTGGTGATTATCTTGGTTGCTTTTGGAACGGAGGCCAAGGCACAAATTCCAAAGGAGGGTGCCATTTCAGAAACCTGCGCCTACAGCGGCACGTTTAAAGCCCTCCTCATGGGACAAGAACGTTTACAAATGACTTGGGAATCAATGGGCATATCCCTCAGTGACACCGGTAAGGGTCTCCTTCACAACGCATCATTCCGCTGTCTCGGAGCGTTCCATGCCGTGAAAGGCGAGTACAATGATGGTAGCGCTTCCTGCATCATGATCCGCCCGGACGGAGATCAAATATTCTTGACCATGAAAACCAGTGGCAAACTGGGAGGCGGGTCCAAAGGGACTCTTACCATCGTCGGCGGCACAGGGAAATTGGTCGGCATACAAGGCAGCGCTGAATTTACCACATTCGATCTGCAGCCCGCTGCCGAAGGAACCTTCCAGGGCTACAACAGATGGAAGGGCCAGTATAAGCTGCCATGAGTGAACGAATGGAGGGACACTTCCCATCCTCTACGGTTAATCCTAAGCAACCCCTGACTTTTTTAATATGGGGAATGTCCCTTCTACTCACATTTTTATTGAGAACCTATGTGGAGCTGGTTATGAAATGCAGTTTTTAAAAGATGCCTACCTGGTCAAATCATATCAAAAGGTCTAACGAAAGGCTAAATAAGAGAGAGGAGGTAACGTATGAAAACATCCGTTGTATTGGCAGTCAGCATTGTATTGGTGAGTATTTTCTTTTGTCATATGGTGATGGCTGTCCCTACTTTGCCGGCTGATCTTCAAATCGTCCAACCCGATCCTTCGTTACCAAAAGAACTATCAGCCTTTTTCGGTAAATGGGAGTGGATTTCCGACCCAGCGGAGTTCTTAATAATTGTAGAGAAAATTGACGCGGAAAAAGCAAGCCTTTATGTTTGGCGAAGTGGTTCCTGGCCACAAGGAACTCCAATGGGCTGGGAAAGAATTGAAGCCAAAGTAATCAAAAATCGTGGAAAATACAAACTTTCGTATCTTGCTCCTTATGGTAACGCTGAGTACACCTTAATGGGAGAAGACTTAATTGGGTACTCTGGTTCAGACGGTTGGCAACTTAGAAAGGTCCCTTAAGTTGAAGGAAAGACCCCTTGGGCAGGCTACTGAAAGAGGGTCCAAAGTGGCTCTGTGACGACCTCTGTGGTATTGAAAGCCAAAATCAAAAAACTGATATTGTTCCTCTATATTTTTATCCACAAGGTGTCCGTTTGGAGGGAGTTATGAAATGGAGTTTCCAGAAGATGCCCCTATTTAGGCTCCAAACGGATTCTTATGCCCCTTGGAGCCTTTCTGCCTTTCTTAAATTGCTCTTTCTTTATAAAAATTAGCTAAGTCTTCAAAACTAAAAAGGAGGAAACGATTATGGCTGCAAAAAGGACGACATGGATTGTCTTGGGGATTTTCATTATGGCTACTTGGCTTTTGGGTTCCGTTCCTCAAATAATGGCGGAAACCTTGAATGGGAAATATATCAACCGTGTTACGAAGATAGAATCTCTTCCAATTCCCGACGCTGAGGGACACTCGACCGGTATGACGGTGATAGAGGGAGCGTCCATATCTGAAAACGGAGAGTTGTCGTGGCAGAAGGTGGTTATCATTTTTGACATGACTAAAGGAGTAGGACCTTTCTCCCAATATTGGACAAACACCTTCCAGGATGGATCAACAATGACAGGCTATAATAAAGGTATGGGTGACGGCGGCCCAACGGCCAAATGGACCAGTGAAATCATTAATGGAACGGGTCGATTCCAAGGGATCAAAGGAACAGTAACGAGCACCGCCAAGTTCTTTCCTCCTGAGAAAGGAGGGATAGGTTGGAAGACAGTTGGCGAATACACTATGACCTACACCCTCCCTTCCAAGTGATTTTTGAGGATGAGGGGTAAGGGTAAGAGAAAAAGCCCAGGTTTAACGGCCTGGGCTTTCTATTTTGAGGATAATGATGAACGTTTCGTTTTCTGGTATATATGCTTTGTCTTCAGAAAGGCGAAAATGTCTCTATATGATTTTCATCTATTGCATTGGGGATGAACAATTTCCATGGAAATCAGTAAGATAACACTTCGGTATTGCTTCCTTTTAAAAAACACCTGGTAAACAATAAAGACTGTTTTCACAAGACACCGGTTGGTCAATTGCCCGATTAAGTTCAGAAATCGGAAAAAAGTATTGACATGGAAAATTGAAACAAATAATATTGCTTTTGATCAGGCAGGAAAGTTCATTACCCTAAAGGAGGTTTACCATGAAGAGAAACCTTTTTCTAATTGGTATTTCATTCATTTGTCTGGCCATGATCGGAGAAGTGGGGATTGCCCAAGCACAGTCAACCGAACCCATCAAAATCGGATTTATGGGTAACCTCTCAGCCCCGTCCTCTATCAGCGCTAAAGCGGCGGCGATGATGGCAGTCGATGAGATGAATCAGGCCGGAGGTATTTTAGGCAGACAGATTAAGTTGATCGTTGAGGATACGAAGGGGGAAATTCCGAAATGTGTGGAAATATACAAGAAGCTGGTGATGGTGGACCGGGTCCTGGCTGTGTTCATCGGGGAAAAAGTTGAAATGGGGGTTGCTGGAATGGAAATCGGCGCTGAATTATATCCGGAGTACCCCCACATTTTTTTCAGCACCATCGGGTCTGGGGACGACATCTGGCATCACGTAAGGGACAATTATAAAAAATATAAATTCGGATTTCAGACGTACTACTTCATTTCGACAAATTACTTGAAGATCTTGAGCGAGCTTAATAGCGAAGTGTTCAAGAAACTGATCAAGGCCAAGAAGGTGGCCATCGTGTACGAAGATATGGAATGGACCAAGCCCTTGCGCAAGGGGTTAAAAGATGTCTCCCCGCGTTTAGCCGAGGTTTACAAAAAGAACGGCCTGGAAGTGGTTTATGAAACGACCGTATCCTTGGACCAAAAAATGTTTTCTTCCGTGTTTGAAGAGATCGCGGCTTCCGGTGCAGGGGTAGTTGACTGTACCGTAGGGTACATCGACGAAGCTGCCTTTATAAAGCAGTGGTCCCAATCGAGCGCCAGGAATATCCCGGTATCCCTCTGGGGAGGTCTTGCCGGCATGCCCCCGGCCTGGAAGATGACCGAAGGCAAAGTGGTCGGAGTCATGATTGGTTCCTCGATGGTGAAAGTTCCGATTACGAAAAAAACGATCCCCTTTATGGATAACCTTATGGCAAAATATAAAGTTGGACCCATTTTCGGGTCGCATACGACCTATGACAGCCTGTACGGATTTAAGAAGGCGATAGAAAAGGCAGGGGGCATCGGCAACATCGAGGCCCTCATCAAGCAGTTAGAACAGGTGGAAGAGGTTGCTGTGCTGGGAACCATCGGATGGGAACCTCGCTACCATTACAATCTGCCCTACCCTAAGTACATCACCCCTATCGTGCAATGGCAAAAAGGGGAGATGAAAGTCATCTTTCCCTTACAGTTTAAGCAGGCAGATTATATCCCTCCAGATGATTTGAGGCGTTAAAGAAATCCGTCGCAGAAATCTCCCTCCTCCCTCCGGGGTTTAAGTTTCTTCTACTGGGAAACAGACCTTGGAAGCTTCGGCTTGACCATAGAAGGAGGAAAGATGCTCAACCATGTTGAGGGACTGACATGAGTTCCACCCTGCAATCGATCCTCGTCTATACTTTTATCTGGGGTTCCATCTACCTTTTAATCTCCCTGGGGTTTTCCCTGATTTGCGGAGTTTTGCGGATTTTCCACTTAGGATACGGAGTCATCTTTGTTATTGCCGCCTACGGGACATGGATGTTTATGGAGGACGTGGGGTTGGGATTCATCCCCAGTGTCCTCTTGATGCTTCTCGTGCAAATCGGAATCGCCGTGGTGGTATTCTATCGAGGGGTCTTTCAGCGATACCTCGAAGAAGAGGAAATTCTTCTGACGTTATCTGTGCTCATCTCCATCGCCCTGATGCATCTGGCTAATTATCTGTATCCGGTCACGGCGGGCGTTAGCATTCCTTCCACCATCATCGACGCTATGCTGAAGATCGGTGCCGTAAGGATCTCCTATCAAATGCTCCTGGCCGCCTTTGTGGGGATTGTCGTTACGTTCGTCTTTGTGCTGATGTTCTTGAAAACCAGAATCGGCCTGATCGTCCGGGCGATTAGCCAGAATCTGGAGGCGGCGACGTTGATGGGTGCGAATGTGACCAAAATGTATTACCTGGCCATCATCTTATCCGTGATCCCTCCGACGATCTGCATGCTCATGATCGCCCCTTTCTGGGGGGTAGACCCTTTCATGGGATCTCCTTTACTCATGACCGCCATGCTCATCGCCATCCTGGGTGGATTGGGCAATTTAAAGGGAAGTATTGTTGCTTCCTACATGATTGGCTTTATCCATGCCACAGTTAGTTTCCTCTATGTTTCCCGGTTTATGGGGCTGGCGGCCTTAATCATCACCCTCATCGTGCTGATGATTAAGCGGGGGGGATTATTTGCCGGAGAGACATTATGGTGAGACTGGAATTCAGACGGGATCGGATCTTACTGCGCTGGGGAGAGCAGAAATATGAATGGGTGATCGAACCCCGGTATTGGAGGAACCCGGCTATTGGGGTTTTTCTTCTGGCGATTATCCCCTTATTCATCCTTCCCTACCCAAACATCTTAACCATGCTCACGAGTGCCAACCTATATGCCGCCATTGCCATCCCTCTGGGCCTACAAATGATCGGTACGGCACGAGTGAATTTCGGGCCACAGCTCTATTTGGGATTAGGGGGATATACCTCTGCCTTGCTGAACTTGCATCTCGGTTGGAGTCCGATCCCAACCCTCGGGGCCACGATTCTGGTTTGCGCCGCCGTAGCTCTCCTGCTCAGTCCCACCACGTTTATCGCCAAGGGGCTGTACTTTTCCCTCATCACACTGATCCTCCCCTTGACTTTCTTAGACGTCACCTTCCTCTATGGGGATATTTTCCGGGGCGAGGTTGGCTTGGTGGGAATGAGCCCGCTCTTCAACTTTGGCAAAGTCAAATGGAACTACCTCGGTTATTTCTATTTCTCTCTGCTGCTCATGCTCCTTTATCTATTTGTATCCGATAAAATTAGTCGGTCGAGATTCGGAGTCACCTTAGCAGCCATTAATGAAAATGAGGATGTCGCCCGCATGATGGGCGTCGATGTCACCAAGTATAAAGTTTTTTATTACGTTTTTCCTTCCATCCTGACGGGAATCGTCGCCTGGTTTATTGTCCATACCTTTCGAACTTTTGCAGGCATCACCTACCTTCCCCTCGATTTCATGATCAAGATTCTGATCATCGTCATTATCGGAGGACGGGCTTTTGTATACGGAGCAGTGCCAGGTGCCTATCTCATCGCCGTGGTGGAGGACTCTTTGCGGGGGCTCGGTCCCATTAATTACTTTGTCTTTCCCCTTGTCTTAATTGGAGCCATTCTGATCCTCCCTCGCGGCGAAGGACTATGGGGTCTATACCACAAACGGCATCATCGAGATTATTTCCCTACCCTCCATGTGCGGAGATAGATACATGTTAGAAGTAAGGGATGTCACCAAGCATTTTGGCGGGTTATGCGCGGTCAATGAAGTGAGCTTCTCTGTGAAAGAAGGGGCGGTCGTGGGGCTCATCGGACCAAACGGAGCGGGCAAAACGACCCTTCTGAACCTTATCTGTGGAATTTACAAACCGGACGCAGGAACCATTCGTTTTGCGGAAAAGGATATTACTGGCATGCCTTCCAATAGGATATGTCGCTTGGGCGTATCCAGAACCTATCAAATCCCGCAGCCCTTCTATGCGATGACCACCTTAACCGGGGTTG
Organism: Syntrophaceae bacterium UBA1163; assembly: GCA_002311635.1. Taxonomy (GTDB): domain Bacteria; phylum Desulfobacterota; class BSN033; order BSN033; family UBA1163; genus UBA1163. The sequence continues at coordinate 22,707 of DBZJ01000244.1, read as the reverse complement.
CGGTCAGTGTCATTCATGGGAAAAAACGACCGCACATGAGTCTGTCAGATGCGATCCTCGAAGCTTCTTACTACCTCGAGTTTGTCGGGTTGTTTTCTAAACGGGATACGCTCGCCCGGGAGTTAACCATATACGAATTGAGAATGCTCGAACTGGCAAGAGCGCTCGCGACAACTCCCAAGCTGTTGTTGCTTGACGAAGTCATGGCGGGTTTGAACCCGGCCGAATCCTCGAAGGCCTTAGAAATGATCTGGAATGCCCAAGAGCAATTCGACATCACCATCCTTTGGATAGAGCACATCATGAAAATCATCATGAATGCGGCCCAGCAAATCGTCGTTCTCCATTATGGCCAGAAAATTGCTGAAGGAACTCCGCAAGAAATTGCCAACGATGCAAAAGTTATTGAGGCTTATTTGGGAGGTCAGTATGCTCAAAGTGGGCGACCTTAACGTCGCTTATGGGGTAGTTCCTGTCCTTCATCAAGTAAGCCTCAAGGTAGAAGAGGATGAGATTGTGGCTCTCCTCGGTTCCAATGGAGCGGGCAAGACCACCCTGCTGAACACGATCTCCGGGCTGCTCAAATGTGCCTCCGGGGAAATCTCATTCATGGGCAAGTCCATAGAAAATTTACGTCCCCACCAGATCGTCGCTTCAGGAATTGTCCAGGTCCCGGAGGGTAGAAAAATCTTCCCCTATCTCACCGTGAGGGAAAATCTTCTTATGGGATCTTGCCTGCCTCAAACCTGGAGGAGGAGAAACAGCTTGTTGGAGAAGGTCTGTAGCATTTTCCCCATTTTGAAAGAACGGAGCCACCAGCGAGCCAGCCTCATGAGTGGAGGAGAGCAGCAGATGCTCGTCGTCGCCAGGGGTTTAATGGCCCAGCCCAGGTTGCTCATGATCGATGAGCCATCCTTGGGGTTGAGTCCATTGATGATGTCCCAGATCTATGGAGTGATGAGAACGTTTCCTCAGGAGCGAATCACCGTTTTGCTTTCCGAACAGAATGCACAACAGGCCCTGGAGATGGCCAATAGAGGCTATGTTCTGCAGGACGGCCATGTGGTTTTGGAAGGGCCCAGCGAAAAACTTCTCAGCAGCGAGTTTGTAAAAAAGGCTTACGTGGGGATATAGAAATGCCCGAGGATTATTTTTCTTTCACCCAAAGAATGTTTGACGCTCGCAAGGCGCAGGAAAAGCCAGAAGCCCTGAAGGGGATTCGAGTTCTCGATCTCTCCCATATGATTTTTGGTCCGATTGCCGCCAAATTCCTCGCCCAATTTGGAGCGGAAGTGATTAAGGTTGAGGTTCCGTATCAGGGCGATCATTGGAGAGGGGCCACCTATTGGGGGAAGTACTGGAAACATTCCAACCCATTGTGGAATTTTATCAACCACAGCAAGTATTTCGTGGCGATCGATGTGAAGAAACCCAAAGGAAAAGAGTTAATCTTAAAATTGGCTGAAAAATCGGACGTGGTGATTGAGAATTTTACTTCCGGGACCGTGGAGGCATGGGGAATCGGGTATACCCAGGTGAGGAAGAAGAACCCAGGAGTCATCTATGCCGGCCTGAGCACTTTCGGGCAATATGGGCCGTTCCGCTTCTTCCCGGGATGGGATCTTCTGGCTCAGGGGGCGAGCGGAATGTTAAGTTTGACGGGACATCCAGAGACAGACCGATTTTTTAAAATACCTGATTTCTACGGTGATTTTTTGCCGGGGTTTTTCGCCGGCATGATGATTATGATGGCCCTGCACCATCGCCTGAAGACAGGAGAAGGGCAATATCTCGACGCCTGCCAGGCAGAGATTTTGATGCGCGGATTATTTCATTTCACCTACCAGTCTGTGACGAAGGATGAGCTTGGGCGAACCGGCAATATGGATCCTGCGGCAGCCCCCTCTGGAATTTTCAAGACCCGCGACCAGAAGTTTATCGCCTTGGCCATTGCTACGGATAAGCAGTTTGAGCACCTGTGCGAAGCGATGGATCGAACCGACCTGTTGGATGACGAAAGGTTCAAGAAGGCCTTCACCCGGCTCAAGAAAGAGAATGCCACACATTTGCAAAAGATAGTCAACGTATGGGTAAGGTCTAAGGATGAAAAGGAACTTGTGGAGACTGCCAAACAATATGGTTTCCCGCTATCACCGGTTATGGACGACCTGCAAATCTGCCAGGATGAGTGGCGAAGGGATCGGGGAAGTGTGCTCCTTCACGATGATGAGATGTACAAGAAACTGGCTCTGGCAGGACCTTTGGCCATGTTGAGTAAAACGCCCGCCAGGATTAAATGGCTCACCCGCCCCCTCGGTTACCATAATCGCTATATTTTTAAGAAACTACTGAAATTATCAGAAAAGGAGATAAAGGCTCTGGAGAAAGAAGGCGTGGTGGGCTATTGGGATTACCGGGTTGGCCAAAGGCCTCCTGTGTATTATGACATGGGTAAAGATCGGATTTTCAATTATGAAGGGAGTGAAGAACATTAAAGAGAGGACTTATTCGCGATATCTCCAAAAGAAAGGAGCAGGGAAGAGGATTTCCGAATGGAGCCAGTTTTTGACGGAAATGACCTCTGCGGAGGGGAAACCAGAAGCTCTTGAAAACGCGGTGGTCCTCGATCTCAGCTATGCGAATTTCGCGGGCATCATGGCGGCAAGTTTTCTGGCTGAAGCAGGAGCGGAGGTGATCAAGGTTGAACCCCCTGAAGGCGATCCTTCAAGAGTGATGAGCCCGTTCGGTGTCAACCTGAAAGGAGTGGGGATTCCCTATCTGACGGAGAGTCGAAATAAGCGCCACATCACCCTGCAGTTGAATGAAGAGCGGGATCGAGAAAATCTCAAGAAAATGGCTGTCAAAGCGGATGTGCTCATCGAAACTTTTGCACCGGGAGAAATGGATTCCCTCGGAATTGGGTATCGGCAATTGAGTGAGCTAAACCCAAGCTTGGTTTACGTGGCCATAACACCTTATGGTCATTTTACCTCGAAGGCCAAGAAATTTTCAAAAATACCCTGGGCTGATCTTACCAGCCAAGCCGAGTCCGGGCTTGCTGCCCTGATCGGGGACCTTCCCGATACCCCGGAGCCGTTTAACTGGCCCACGCGGGCCGGTTTTTACGCCGCCGGATATGCGACTGCTGTAGGAGCTGCCGGCGGAGCCCTGGTCGCTCTATTTCACCAGCGAATAACGGGGGAGGGGCAGATGGTAGATATAGCCTCCGCAGATGCCTATGCGTCCTGTGTGGGGTTTCCCTCGACCATTGGCTATGTATGGAAAAAACCGCGCCCGCGATATGGTACCCTCGATTACGGGTTATGCCCGTATGGTTTTTTCAAATGCCAGGATGGTTTTATCGCGATCGCTTGTTTTCGAGATCAAGATTTCCGGGCTGCCTTGAAAATTTTGAGGCTTTGGAAATTGGAAGAAGATTGGAGGTCGCTGCTCGACAGGATCACGGATGATATCGACAAAGTGAAGGAGCTAAACCGCAAAATAGAAGAAGCCGTAGCCCAGTACACCTATAAGGAAATATTTGAAAAGTTTTCCGCTTACAGTGTAAAAGCAGCGCGCTCCAAATGGAGAGGCGGGGGACTGCCTGTGACCACAAAAATGCTGACCCCGAAGGAGGTCTTAGAGTCAGAACATTGGCGGGTGCGGCATACTTTCCATACCATAAACCATCCCACCTTCGGAATATTTACCGTTCCCGTCACGGGGAAAATGTCCAAAACCCCGATGCGGATTAAATGGGTTTCAGCAAATGTGGGGGAGGACAACGAATACATCTTCAAAAAATACGGCCTGAAGACGGGAGCTTAAACCTGGGAAACCCAAGCATGTGTGGAAGCGTTGAATTCGAAAAAAGCCAGAAATTTTCCAGTAAAAAACGAGGATTCCTTCCTGCAGAAGGAGGAGGAAATTATGCTCAAAATAATATCCATAATATTTTTGTTTATCCTAACATTTTCCGGTACCGGCTTATCGTTTGACAAAATGGAAATACCGATTTCTAGTGTATTTGGCGAGAATCTATTCACTGATAACCAATCGAAAATACTATTTGTTGACGGCTTTAAGGGTTTGTATTCAATTGATCTGGCAAGTAAGAAAGTTAACCGGATTGGAAACTATAAGATGGTTACAGGAATTTATTCAACACCTAAGGGAATATTCTTGATCTATGATAAATATAATAAATCTGAGCGTAAGGGTGTATCACGTCTATCTGTTTTGGGGGACGGATACCATGAAGTATTCCAGAGAGAATACACGAGGTGGTATGGTCATGCCTATCCGATGGCTGCGCCGGACGGGAGACATATTGCTTTAACCGAGTATATTGCCACTTCTGGTAGCCTGGATCTAATAATTATGGATACGGATGGCAAAGAGGAAAAACACGTGTCAGGTTTGGAAAGCAAACATACTTTACCAACATTTTTGTGGAGTGGTGATAGTAATTTATTATACTTGCTGAGATCGAATGGGAATAATACGGAATTCTGCATGTATGATATTCGCGATGGCACAATAAAAACCATTCATGACGAAGCGAACATGGAAGTATCTTACACTTTCCCAAAATTATTGAAAAACGGACATATATTGTTCCTGGGAAAAGATTCGAACGGGGGACTTATAATTGGCAAATATGACCTGATGCTTTCTTTGACTACGGTAAAAAAAATTGATATGAGCGATGATTATGATGATTTCATGATGTCCATATCAGAATTGCCTGACAATTTATATTTATGTGAAGTAGTAAGAGCTTCGAACAAACATAAATTGTCGGTAGATAAACATACGTTGATATTATTTGATGACTCATTGGAAATAAAAAAAGTTATTGAGATAACCGCGAAAAACTTAACACCAATAGCCTACAACCAAATGCTCAAGGAAATGTTATTTTTTAGAAATGAAAGGGAGCTTATCGGAATGGACTTTGGAAGGGAAGAGAACGGCCAACCCTTGATAGAGGTCATCGTAAAAAAATAGTTGGCCCCTTGGTTTCAAGCGTTGAATGCCGATGCTTGATTTCCATCGTAATCGTTGAACCTACGAATCGTTTCAGAGCAAGACTTGCAGGTGTACTCCTCAATTTATGACAAGTCACGCCCACCCATGACCCCTAAAGGTATATTTCAAGTCGACAATTTTTCTCGCCGCAGCTTGGTTATTCGGTTATATTTATTTCAACCTTGTCGCACAAGATTGCAAGAAAAATCCGCAGCAGCATCCGGTTTAAGGAGAGCGTGAATGACAAAGGGGATCAGCCGTCGAGGGTTTTTGAAGGGTAGCATTGCCGGGGTCTGCCTGTCCTTTTTTAATCCCTTTCAAAGAGTAGCAAAGGGCCAAGCAACTCCGTCCAGTCCTCTCTTCTGGATTCAGGATATTCCTGTTCAATCCTTTCCTTCGGAAGACAGCAATCATCATGCCGGACTCGACGCTCTTCTTCAATTGATGGGAGGGAATGGCTTAAAATTCTACCGCTCTGCTCAAGAAACACCTCTCAGCGGCCCTTCGGGCATGATCGAGCCTGACGATGTCGTTTTAATTAAAGTGAATGCCCAATGGAAATATCGGGGCTGCACAAACAGTGATCTCATCCGGGGACTGATCCAGGCGATCCTGGACCACCCTGATGGGTTCTCGGGTGAAATTGTCATTTTCGATAACGGCCAGGGCCGGGGAAGCCTCAATTGCGATACGAGTTCGGGCTATCCGAATGGCGCTGTCCATGCCAACGCCAATAACGAGAACCAGAGTTTCCTTTACCTCGTCAATACTGTTTTCAATGATCCCCGGCTTTCCGCGTATCTGCTCGACCGCATCGGAGGCACCTTCATTGGAGCCAACGATCACGTGAAGGATGGTTATCGGATATATGAAAAAGTCTCCTATCCCTGTTTTACCACAGACGGGGGACACCGGGTCGAATTGAGGGAAGGTCTTTGGCAGGGAAACGCGTACAGCCAAAAACTCAAATTGATTAATGTCCCGGTCCTTAAAACTCACGGCGGCTCGAACATGACTGCCTCTCTTAAACATTTTTACGGAGTGGTTTCAATGAATGATGGCAATAGCGACTTCCGTCATTACGATGGCCTTGGACAGACCACCGGAAAGATGATGGTCTCGGTCCGGACGCCGGTGTTGAATATCATTGATGCGATCTGGGTCTCTTTTTCATCTCTATCGGGATATCCAGCCAATGCGACCTTTCAGGCCAGTCAAATCCTGGCAAGCCAGGACCCTGTCGCCCTCGACTACTGGGCGGCCAAATATATCCTCTATCCCATCAGCCAGAACTCCGGTCACTTCCCAGCCCCGGGAGGCATTATCGACAAATGGCTGACCGATGCCCGAGATCTCATCAATGGGCGTGGAGGCCTATCTAATCCTGATGCCGGAATCTTGATCGAGGCTGTCACAAAAGATGAGCAGCAGATGTTGACCCATGTATTCGCTTTAGCCGATTCCGTCTCAATCCCTAATACTCCGCAAGGATCTGCCAACGGACTGACAGGCACGATTTACACCTATACCACAGGTGGATCAATATCCAGCACAGGTAACCCGGTTCAGTATCTATTTGACTGGGGGGATGGGACGAACTCGGGTTGGCTTCCGGCTGGCCAATCTATGGCGTCCAAATCCTGGGCCTCGGCTGGCATGTATCAGGTAAAGGTCCAAGCCCGATGCGCCTATCAGACAACGGGTCTGTCCCCTTGGTCCGAGACTCTTTCGGTCACAATAACTCCAATCAGCGTCTCTGTTGTCTCACCCAACGGAGCGGAGACCTGGCCAGCAGGTTCGACCCAGACGATTCGCTGGAGTTGCAACGGGAATATAGGATCTTATGTAAAAATAGAGTTGCTGAAACCGGGAACTGCAAATCACACCATCGTCTCCTCGGTCTCTGCACGAAGCGGCTCATATAAATGGAAAATTCCTTCCGACCAGGCTTTGGGAGGCGATTATAGTATTAAAGTAACCAGCAAGAGCAACAGCTCTTATACCGATACCAGCAATAACACCTTCGCCATTATCGGGCCTCCGCCCCCAGCGATCACGGTTGTCTCTCCGAATGGAGGAGATACCTGGTCCGCAGGTACAACGCAAAAGATTCAATGGAGTTATACGGGGAATATTGGAGGTTTTGTAAAGATTGAGCTTCTCAAGCCAGGGGTAAAAAATCAAACGATCGCTTCTTTTGCTTCGATCGGAAGTGGAGGGAATGGCTCGTATAATTGGAGGATTCCTCCAAAGCAGGCGTCGGGGTCAAACTATACGATTCGGGTGACGAGCAAAAGCAATACGGGTTGTACAGATACCAGCGGTGGCGATTTCAGCATTAATTAACTCCCCATGTCAAAGCATTGGTTGCAGCTTGTGTAGTTCATTCAACACTTCTTTGCATTATTTCTAAAGCCGTCATTCCCGATCGGTATCAGATACGGGGTATCCGGTCCCGCCTTCGGTGGGATTGAAAAGACTGGATTCTGGATCAAGTCCGGAATGACAACCAAAGCGAATGGACTTTTGGCACATAACACTGATTGGTGGAACCTCTTTAGGGTCGTTGGCTAATCGACTCCCATCATGATATAGAGGTTCATTCGGCAGTCGTATTTCCACAATTTCAGCATGAAACATCGTTCACATGTTTTGTTCTTTTTGCCTGACATAAGACTTTGTTCTGCATATATTCAGTCGTAACTTTAAAGGTATCATTCTCGCCCGTTATGAGCCGAAAGGAGGTGCGATTTTATGAATCGAAGCATAGTATTCTTGGTTTCACTGTTTTTGGTTGTAGGCATGTCGTTTGTTGGTGCGGCTGCAGAAGTGAACATCAAAATCAACGTCCCCCCCTCCCCCGCCCCTGGAATTTCCAGCCCCCCCTGATGTAGTGGTAGTTCCCAGTGAGCAAAACGATGTCTATTGGGTGCCGGGCACGGTAGGTCTTTATTTTTTCGGAGGCTTCTGGTATCGCTTCCACGAAGGCTACTGGTATAGGGCTGCCCATTATCGAGGACCCTGGGTAACTATTTATGAAAACCTTGTTCCCAGACCTATCGTGGTTATACCCCCTGATTATATCCTCAGTTTGCCCCCAGGATACCACCGGATACACTATGGTGAATTCCATAGCCATTGGAGGGATTGGGGTCGTGATCACTACTGGGGCAGAAAGCCTTGGTATAGAGAACACGCCGAGCATCATTGGGGAGGCAGAGAATTCCATAGGCCGCCGGCTGGTGCAGGACCGAAAGTGGAAGGAGAGAAAGGGTCAAAAACCGCAGGCCCTGAGGCTGGGAAACCAGCTGGTGAACATCCGAAAACTGGTCATCCAGCGAAGCCCGAGTGACTTGTTTCAACATAGATGTACCCGTAGACTATTAAGTCCTTGTCCCTGTTTGGGGCAAGGACTTTTTTATTGCCAACAAACCTCGGGGCGGGCTTGCGAATCTCAAAAGATACAACCCTATGGCCTTAAGATTCAGTCTGTCTTTGACTCGTTGCTAAAATGAGGTATAATTCATACCAAAAGGAAAGGAGGAGAAAATATGAGAAAAATATGTTTTATCGTCATGTTGGTTTTAATCTCCACTTCTGTTTTTGCAGCCGAGCCCGAATCGCCGAGATCCAAGGCGGAGAACTTCCTTGCCTTGTTGCAGCAGGGGAGCATAGGCACAGCCTACGATCAACTATTCAAGGGGTCGAGCATCGCGACGGACAGACCCCAAGTGGTGACACTGCTTATGCAGCAGACACAGTCGGGTTTGGCGTCGTACGGAAAGGTGCTTGGTTACGAAATAGTGCATGAGGAACAATTGGGCAGTTCGGTAGTACGATTGGTTTATTTCTTGAAATCCGAAAAGGCTCCGACGACCTGGGAGTTCTATTTTTATAAACCAAAATCCACCTGGTTTCTTGCGAATGTGACGTTTAATGATCAGTTTCAGTTTTTGGACAAAAAGAGTAGATAGCGTGGATTTTAAGTCTTAGTAAGATAGAGGGGATAAAGGCTGTCCCGGATTATTTTCGAAATTTCCAGGCGGCAACCCACTATTGGGAGACAGTTTCGCACTCCCATTTTTTCTCTGACTGGAGGGTAACTTGCTTAAGGCCAGCGACTCCCCTCCTCCTTGACTTCAGGCTAAAGCTAATCATATTCTAAATGAAGGTCTCCCATCACGTCTATTCTGTTGGAGTAGATAGCCAAAAAGAGCAGATTTCCCACAAATCAAATCTCTGAAAAGGGAGGTCGCGCCATGAAGAAAGGAGTGACGGGTACGAGAAAAAGAGGTTTCGGGACGTTGGTTCTCGCCGCATGTCTCACACTTGCCACCGGAATTTTTTCCGTCACGATTTCCTCTGCCAAAACGGCCAAGGAGATCAATTCAGAGGTCGATGCGGCCCTGGAACTTTTTCTTCAGCACGTAAAAGGTGGGAAGGAGTTCCTCAACGCGGCCAAAGGTGTGCTTGTTATTCCGAACATTGTAAAGGCAGGGGTGGGAGTAGGCGGCGAGTATGGCGAGGGTGCCATGAGGATTGGAGGAAAGACGGTTGAATATTATAGCATCGCAGCCGGCTCTGTCGGCTTTCAAATCGGAGCCCAGAAGACAAACTTGATCCTTGTATTTAAGCAGGACGGGGCCCTTAATAATTTTCGGAAGAGTTCCGGCTGGAAGGCGGGTGTGGACGGGTCAGTAACCTTTATCGACGTCGGGGCGGGAAAATCCCTCGACACGATCAACATTAAGGACCCTATTGTCGCCTTCATGTACGGTCAGAGGGGTTTGATGGCAAGCGCAACCATCGAAGGCGCGAAGTTTACCAAATTGGTGAGATAATATTCTGGAAGCCGTATGCTTTAATCGATCCATACCGCTGCCGGTTTCCTCGGCCTTTTGGGTCCCTCCTCGAGAACGAGCAGTCCAAAGAGAGTAATCCTAACACTGGCAAGACCGAGGGGCGCGCGCCGCGTAGGGAAATGGAGAGATTCTACCCGCCCACTCAAACCGGGGGCGGGAAAATGTACAATGGGTTCGCGCGGAATCAAGAGAGCTGCCACTCTTATAGAGCCATAGATCATCCAGACTGAGGCAAATTCCACCAATCCCAAAAGACCTGTTTCCAACCACCCGACATCGTAACGAAACCCAAAGCTGTACTGAACCCCATCCTTCAATATCTCGTCTTTTTTGCTAACAATCATTTTTCTCAACTGGCTTCTGATTCTTAACTGTTTGATCCGAGATAGCAGAAAGAAGGCTTCGTTCTTTGATAAAAGCCCGTCAAGACTGTCCAACTTTTCCTGGGTGGACATTCGTTTCCAGTTATCGGGAAGAGTGACATCGACTTCGTTCTTGTCAAAAAACCACTCGTGATAGAGGATGGGAATCGCTCCGGCAAGAATAGATGATACTAATGCGAATCCAAGAACAACTTTTCGCATATTCATTCTTCAAAACTCCCGCCGCTACCCCGGTTACCTTCAAAATGTCTTTCGCCGGTCACTTCAACCTATGGATTCTTCTTTCACCCTTTCAAACCTTCATCCCAGGCAGGTTCAGGGAGGCCGTGTTGCCGCCGTCAACAGGAAGAGCCTGGCCCGTAATATAACTGGCTTCATCGCTGGCCAGGAAGAGAATTGCATAAGCCACCTCCTCCGGCAAGCCATAGCGCCGCAGCTCGCAGCGGCTGCCCAATTTTTCCTCCTTCCCCGCCTTACGGGCATAGTCAAAGACGGGTTTGGTCATGCCGGTCTCGATCAGACCGGGGCAGACCGCGTTCACCCGGACATTGAACCCTCCAAGGTCGCAAGCTGCGGTCTGGGTGAAGTTGATAATGGCTGCCTTACTGGCGCTATAGGAATTGGCCCCGGCCCCTGACCGGATTCCAGCCACCGAAGCCATATTCACAATCGCCCCCGACCTGCGTTCCTGCATATGTTTGGCCACATGTTTCGTCCCATAGACGGCGCCCAAGACGTTGATCTCGTAAATTCTCTTCCACTCCTCTGGGGATTGCTCTTCCAACGTAGAGACCTGCGCCGTTACGCCTGCGATGTTGCAAAGAATATCGATTTTGGAATACGTCTTGAGAGCTAAGTCAATCAGTTCCTTGACTTCCTCTTCAACAGCCACACTCGTCTTTTTTATGAACGCCTCTCCCCCTTCCTGCTCGACCAGCTTCAGCGTTTCCTTTAGCCCATCGATATTCTTATCCGTCGCCAGAGCGAGTTTGGCTCCTTCTCTTGCAAAAACGACTGCCGTAGCCCGGCCAATCCCGCTGGCAGCCCCTGTGATCACAGCAACTTTTCCTTCCAAGCGACCCTTTCTATCGACCTTCATGATGTCACCTCCAGAATGGTTTTGTTTTTGTTAGTCTGCTCGTTTCAGAGATCATCCGTAGCATTTTTTTTTAAAATATTTAAGAAAAGTTTTCAATCTGGTATTACAGGGGAACGGCCAATGGACTTACTGAAGAGGCTGTCCAAGGTAACAGGTTACCCCAATAGCTTACTCATAGAGTTCTTGAAGAAGCTCCAGGATCTTCTGCTGGCTCGGAGTAGTGGGATCCGTGGCCATGTTCACCGCATCCCTCGAGGTATAGAAGGCAATTTTCTTCAGGTCTTCTTTTGGAACACCCAGGGCCTTTAAACTGACGGAAATATCGAGCTTCCGATAGAACTCCAGAAGGCTCGCCTCCAGATCATTGGAGCGGTTCAGCAGTTGCGCCATGTCCATAAACTGCTCTTTGCAAGTCTCTTTATTCGCCCTCACAAAACAGAGAAGTCCGTACGTGGCTGCGCGGCCGTGGGGCATATGGTAATGAGCACCGAGAACGTGTGTAATCGCATGTCCCATGCCTAACCCTTTCAAGAAGGCGAGGCCGCCGCAGACTGCCGACATGCACATATCGGTCCGTGCGGCGATATCATTCCCGTTCTGATATGCCCGAGGGAGACTTCGTCCAATCAACTTTATTCCGTAAACGGCGTAGGACTCAAAATAAGGATGATAGGGGGTTGCCAATGAGACGTACCCCTCAATGCAATGAGCCAGCGCGTCGATTCCCGATTCGACGGTGAGGCCGGCTGGCATCGTCTTACAGTAGACGGGATCAATCACCGCTAGTTTGGGAATCAAATAATTATTCATTAATACAATTTTTAGGTCCCTCTCCTTATCCGTTACCACGGCGCAAGGATTCACCTCGCTTCCTGTTCCCGAAGTCGTTGGGATGCAGATGATCGGCGGGAGAATTGGTTTAATCTTGCCCCCTCCGCCCACAATACCTTCAAACTCTCTCATTTCACCGGGGTGGGATACCCTAAGCCCAACTGTTTTTGCGGTATCCATCGAACTCCCGCCCCCGAGGCCCACGATTCCGTCGCAACCATTTTCCTGATAAATCTTCCCAGCCCGCTCGATGAGCTCGATGGAAGGATCAGGCTCCACCTCCGAAAAAATAACCGTGGATATGCCACTCGACTCCAAAATCTTGCGAACGTCGTCAGCCCTTCCCAATGAGAACATGACAGGATCGGTTGTCAGGAATACTTTTTTGACCTTCATCTGACGGATCCGCTGGCCCATATTCTCCGCAACCCCTGCGCCAAACATAATGTCAGGCAGCGGCGGGATGCGGACTTCCCAAGCTTTCTCCTTCTCCTGGTACGAATCCAGTCCCCTCCAGATGTTTTTTATCTCCGCATCATCCACATCAAAAACCTGATCCGTCGGAGTAATGGCCTCCTCCCGGACAAAAACAACGGCTTTTGCATCCATTTTGCCGAATTCGGTCTTTTCATTGAAAGCAATCTGATCTCGCAGCGTCTGCTTGCCAATTTCCATGATATCCGCGGGGGTCAACTGGAGCCCATACCTCGCATTCATGAGATCTGCAAAAAATTGATAAACGGATGCACGGCCGCCAGGAACGGAATTCAGACAGTAGCCAAATGCGTCGCAGGTGGCAGCCTGAATCTGAGATCGAAGCGAATTTTCAGCCTGCTTGTCTTTGTTCTTGGGAATCCGGTAAGTCAGTCCTGCCGTGTGATCCGCCCCCATGGGGCTCGTGAAATAGGTAACGCCCGTCCCCTTTACCGACCTGGGATCGTGGCCGGGTATGGCTTGCCCCCTATAAGCCGGTACACGGCTTACGTTCAAATATTTCGCAGTGGCTACCACACCGTTGGCCAAGGCCACGCCAAGCGGCGTTTCCTCTTCGATCTCACCCAAGAGTCGGGCAGCGGATTCCCAATCTCCAAACGACATTTTCCCGGCATCCGCAGCGACACCAAGGCTGCTTCCTGTTTCTATGGCATCGACGCCAAGATCGTCACACATGAACTTGAGCCGCGCAATCGCATCATTATCGATAATGCCCAGATTGGTTCCAAGCAATGCTATCGTTTCGTATTCGTAGGCAGAGCAGAGCCGTTTCCCATTCTTGTCCGGATAGATGATGGAGCACTGAACAACACAGCCGGGCATGCAGCCGTGCATCTTGCCGCCGCGTTCAAAGAGAATCTCTTGTATTCTATTGCCGCTCACGGCAATGAAGTTGTTCGGTGTGCCCGAACGGTAGTTATTCGACACCAGGGTTCCTTGGTTGGCGGAATTGTTGATAGCAAACGGGGTGCCGAAACGGGAATACAAGCTGCAGCTCACATCATGTTTCAGGGTATCGATCCACGACTTCACGACCTTTCGAAATTCCTCCGGATGGACCATATCAACCTGCCCAGCCTGGGAAGGATCAATGATTATCGCCTTGAGTCCTTTCGAACCCATCACCGCACCGAGTCCACCTCTCGCCGCATTCCGCGATGGATCTCCAAAAATATCCGTAAAGGAGACCGACGCTCCTTTGTATCCCCGTTCTCCGGCTATTCCAGTGGAGATAACCGCTATTTTTTCACCGTATCGTCTCCGTAGCCTGTCCACCAATTCATAATTCTTCATTTGGCGGTATTCATCCGCTGGAATCAATACGGTCTTTTCCTTGGAGATCAATAGGCAGTATAAGCGATGAGCCTGAGGCGCACCCTCAACGATAATCGCGCGGATCCCCAGCCGGTCGAGGATTTGCGCAGCCGGGCCTCCTGAGTTTGCCTCTTTGATTCCCAGTGTCAAGGGACTTTTTGCGCCAACGGAAATCCGTCCAAGTTGTGGAGCGCCAGTGCCCGCCAGAGGGCCTACAGCAATAATAAAACGATTGTCAGGGCCGAGTGGGTTCGCAGCCGGGGGAACCTCTTTGTTCACGATCTTAGCAATGAAGGCGCTGCCGCCGATGGTCTTCCACGCTTCCTCCATATTTTCGAACTTGATCTTTTCACTTTGCACGTCCACCCTTAGAATCTTCACATCCATCTCTCCTCTTTGCCCGGCTCAAAACGATATCTTTATTGGCTTAAGTGTAACATAGAAGAAGGTGTGCATCTACCCTTATGAAAAGGCTCCAAATTAACGGCTGGGGCATACGAACCATGGATAGCGGGTAAATTCCTTGTATCCCATTCTCTTATAGACGGGCTCACCATATAGGCTCGCTTGCAAAATAACACAGCGAGCACCGAGCTTGAAGGCAGCATTTCCAACCGTTCGTGTGCAGTGTTCCGCTAAGCCCATTCCACGTGCCGCCTCAACCGTTCCTACATAATAAATGCCCGCGATGCCGTGACTCATCAGGGCCAAAGCGCAGGAAGCGGGCTTGTTATCTCGATATGCCACAACAGCATAAAGATGGGGCACGAGAAAAGCATTCGGGGCGCTGAAGACGCTTCTACCCACAGTCTCAGGCAACCCAAGCGCGGTGTAGCTAAGCGCTACCACCTCAGCAAAGTCATTGACCATCGCCTCATCCGTAACATGCCGTAATGTGGCGCCGTCAGGCAACGGCCTGTCTTCAAGCATCCCTTCGATGAACATACCGGGCAAGTTTGATATCTGATAGAGTTTAAGCTCTTCGCATTGATCGAGCAGATCCTTGTCAATATGGGTTCGAACAATGATGGTGAAAGATCGCTTCCGTTTTCCAAAAAACTCCTTCGCCTGAGCAATAAGCTTGTCAGGGGATGATTTCAATTGCCTGCCAACCCTGATGACGAAGTTAACTGCTGGAAAGGTGTTCGCCCCGCAAACAAAAAGAATATCCCCTTGTTCAGCCATATCCGTATTTGGATTCCACCTGGAAATCTCACGGTGGGATTCCGCCAGGTTTAGATCAGCTAATTGAAGTAATTCATCTTGGTTCATCTCGTTTTTCCTCGATAACAATGAACACCATCATACTTTAATAACAGAAGAAAGCCGGTAACTTTCTCCAAAATTAAACAACTTATTGCACGCACAGAGCGTTCTGTCAAGAAGGCTTTAGGCGGCAGAAATTGACACTAACTGGTATGGATGTGAACCCCGTCAGAAAGCGAGCAGGGGGTAAAATCCTGTCGGAATTATTCTGAAGACTACTCCTCTTTCGCAGAGCAGGAGGCATCCTTTCTAACGGGGCGAAGAGGGAACCTCTTGCCATCAATTTCAACGGTTGTTTTTGAATAGGTCAGTTTTCTGACGATCTTTCCGTCTTGAAAGTGAAGGATATCGACGCCCCTTCGTTTTTCACGCTTTCCTTCACAGCCTTTTTCGGACGACGGCCATTCAAGTCGCCACCGGTAAAGGACTTTTTGCTCCTTATCGTCAATAAAAGTCTCTTCCTCGGTGAAATGAAACCCTCCGTGGTTCGTAAACCACGGTGCCCATGCTTTCCTCAGAGCTTCCTTACCCTCGGCTTTTCCACCTGTCCAGTTGTCAAATACGATTTCGTCGTGAAAGAGTTTCATGACCCCTTCCAGATCATGGTTCTCCCACGCAAGGTGCCATTGCTTCAGAGCATCCTTCATCTGTTCTCTTGAAAGTGACATAAGTTACTCCTCGTCTGGATCTAGACCGCGAATCATGACCGATTTTTTTTGGGCTCCCGTCCTCCGACCATTTCATTCTCCGGGACAGGAAGTTTTCTGTTTTAGAACGGAATTTACATCTTTTGTGAAAGCCTGTCAAGACAGATAGACAGATAGGAAATCCGCAGTCAAAATTGCACATTTTAGGCTCCGGGTACTCACAGCCTAAAAGCTGCGCCCACCCTCCCTGGACCCACGACCCTCAAATTTGCTGAGATTCGATTTCTCGTCTCTTATTTGCTAAAAATGTTCTTCAAAAACTCTTTCAGCTCACCCCAGGACTTTCTGTCGGCCTCAGCATTGTAAGCGATTGGCATATTAAACTTCTTTCCCAATTCAGTGGCTTCTGGGTTGGTGAAGCTGTGCGTAGCATCAGGATAGGAGACAAATTTAAAATCGGCGCCTGCGGATTTCATTTCTTGCTTGAACGCCTCGATCTGCTCCGGAGTGATAAACTTATCGGCCCCGCCGTGGAGCACAAGGATTTTTGCTTTGACGCTGCCGGGCTGGGCTGGTTTAACCGCAGTCAAGCTTCCATGAAAGCTTGCAACCCCTCTGAGATCCACACCCTGCCTCGCCATATTTAAAACCACGCCACCCCCGAAACAATAGCCGATGGCCGCAATACGATTCGGGTCGACACTGGGCTGTTCTTTCAAAAAGTCCGTCGCTGCCATAAAACGCGCCTTGGCAACTTCAGAATTCTTCATCACTTCTGACGAGAGCTTCCCTGCATCATCAGGAGTCGTTACCGCCTTGCCGTCGCCATACATGTCCACGGCGAGAGCAGTGTATCCCAACTCCGCCAGCATCCGCGCCCTCTTGCGCGCGTAATCATTCAGCCCCCACCATTCAGGAACCACCAACACACCTGGCCGCTTCCCGGCGATGTTCTCGTCGTACGTTAGGTAACCCTTCATTACTACTCCCTGCGCACTGTAGTCTACCGTCTTCCCCACGATTCTCGGTTCTGCTGTTGCAACGCTTACTATCCCTAGCACCAACGTAAATACAGCAAGTTTTATTAATAAGTTTCTCATGGTACCCTCCTTTAGACTTAATTTCATCAACTTTTCTCTTTTAATCAAGAATAATTATCGCTCCGGCAATCTTCAATGTAATTACGCAAGGCCTGGGCTTCCCCCGGACGATGAAACGTTCTGACTCATTAATTAATACAAACGCGTTAAATATTATTACATTTCATCGAATTGCCCCTCACCCCATCCCTCTC
>DBZJ01000244.1:5014-5396 GCA_002311635.1 Syntrophaceae bacterium UBA1163 | reverse complement strand
CCTCCGTGTCAAAGTATTAAATGCGTTTGTTTTAGAGTTTCCTGACGCTTTGCGCTATGCCTTCGCGGTTTTACAAACGGAGAAGGAATGATTATATTTAAGTCTAAAGGTAGGGAGGAAGAAGAAGAAATTGAAAAGTGAGCCGTTTTAAGGAGGCCTATGATGGATAAAGAACTTTATTGTAAAGACATGGGTTTGCAATGTGATTTTTTAGCCTGCGGGGAGACCGAGGAGGAAGCGCTTAGCAAGCTGGGGCAACATGTGTTGGCCATGCACGGCATCGAGGGATTTTCAAAGGAGTTCTACGATAAAGCACGATCAGCCATTCGCGAGGGATACTGCGACTTTTACGACGCCGAGGAAATGGTCTCCGAAGATTGCA
>DBZJ01000244.1:0-4955 GCA_002311635.1 Syntrophaceae bacterium UBA1163 | reverse complement strand
GCGTGTTACGAATCGTGCTTTGACTGCGCCGACGAGTGCTGTTGTTAGCGTCTACCCGGCTCCTACCCTTTTTCTTTCATTCGCTTTATGGCCAGACGGATGCTTTCCTGCATTCGTTTGATCGCGAGGGCAAGCTCCCCGATTTCATCCTGTGATCCGATTTCCATTATCTTGGCATCTAAATCGCCAACACTGATCCGGTCGGCAACATCGGTCAAGGACTTAATTCTTCCTGTCAACCTGTAACCATACAGAGCGACCGTAAGGCCAATAAGGATCAGTGTGCCAGCCAGGATGCCAATCACAATATTCCTCGTTTTCAAAGCAAACTGGGCGGCACTTTTTTGCATAAATTTTGCTGCTTCGGTAAATTCCTCAAGGGGGGCCGTGGCAGCAAGGACATAGGTCGTTCCCTCAACGGGAATGCACACCATGAACTTGTCTCGCAGAATGCCGTCTGTATCCCGCCATTTGTAGTAACCCTGGGACTCCTTTCCCCCTTTTACACCGGTATAAATCTTCCAGAATCCGGGGAAACCCTCCCCGAGGGACTCTTTGAGCGTGCTCGTATCGATGCCGACCACATCAGGGTTGACGTGGGTCCATAGACGCCAGATTCCGTCCGGTCCCGGCGTCTCATAGATGGCGGTATAACCCGTTACGCCTATCCTCTGCACCGCTATCCTTTTGAACTTCAGATCATAGTTAAAAAACGCCCTTTTCAACTCCGGGTGGGTGATAAGATAGACCTTGCACTGTGAAGCAACCTCTCTTCCCCTCTGAGCCACCACTTCTTCGGTCACCCTGGCCACCGTATCTGTACTTTTTTGGGCAAGGTGAGAGGAAAGCGCATTTAATTGCTTCATATAGAGCAAGCTCGCAGCGAGGATAAGACTAATCGGAATAAAAAAGAAAAGGACGAACATCTTACCCCTCAGGCCGAACCCTTTCCTTTGAGGGGCGCTCGATGGGCCTGCCGACTTTTCGGGTTTACCGGTCGTTCTCATGGTTTCATCTCCTGTGCTCATTGCATGTTATTCAGAGTGTTGATCGTAAAATTGACGATCTCCTCACCCTTCAGTCCTTTTTCATCCAGAGATTTTCCATAACCATCGATGATGGGAGCAATTGCAGCCTTCCAGCGCGCGGCCTCGCTGCTCTCAAGACCAATCAGCTGACCCCCGTGGGCCAGGAAAAATTGCATGCCCTCCATGTCGCTGGTATCCCAAGCCTCGCCGTGCTGCAGCAGCCATTCGTTGTTAATCTCTTCAAAGATCACCTTGATATCCTGTGGTAACGCTTCCCATTTCTCTTTATTCATGACCACAAAAAAGGTCGTTGTATAGGCAATGGAATAGGCCGCCGTAAGATAGTTCTCCACCTCTGCCAGCTTCCATCCCTTAAGGGACTCCACGGGATGTGTGGAACCATCCGCCTTGCCGCTTCTGATCAGTTGATGGCATTCCGGCATGGGTGCGGAGACCGCCATTCCGCCCAGGGCCGTTATAACCTGCGCAGCGGCTCCGGTCGTCCTCAACCTGAGCCCTCTCATATCCTCCAATCTCTTCACTGCTTTTCCCCTCGTGTTTATTAGGGCCGGACCGTGGGCATGCAGATACATCACCCTGGTATCGCTGAGTTCCTTCGGCCTAAATTTCCGATAAACCTCATTGGCGACGGCCGTGGCCACCTTTCCGCTGGTATAACCGAGGGGGAGATCCACCGTCCCCATCACCGGAAATCTGTCCGAGGTGTACGACAGGGCTGAAAGCCCGAGGTCAGAGCGTCCTTTCACGACACCTTCGTAACATTCGGCAGCCTTCGTCAAGGTCTGGCCAGGGTAGTGTTTTATGCTGACCCTACCTTTCGTTCGGGTTTCAACCTCCTTGCACCAGGAATCAACCAGCTGGCTCTGAATGTGCGCCGGGGGGAAAAAATTGCTATAGGTGAGTTTTATGGATGCGGTCTTCGCTTCAGGGGGACCTAACGCAAACAATACCAACCCTATACATGCTGCCGTCAACACGAAGCAAACTTTCCTCATCGCTGAGACCTCCTCTTTTCTGTATCTCTCTTTGCTCAGAGAGTTTTCAATATCTTTTTATGAACCCTTAGTTCTCTAAGTTCTATACCGGCGATTTATACCAAAAACTTATTTCAGCAACTTCTATGCCCCCACAGGGCAATCCTTTCCAATCTGTGTTTTTCCCCTTAGAATTTACGGATATTTGCATCTGTTCGTATGTGACACAAAGTCACAATAACGCCGTTTTTCGGTAAGACAGAACCCTTTCACCCCTCCTCTCTGCACACCAAGACTGCGTCACATCAAAATTTCAAATGTATCCGGTTGAGCTTCAGTTCGCCTTCCTGTCCGTTAAGAGATAATCCGTCATCGCCCTGAGGAACTCCTTTTTCATATAGTCATCAGAAATTTCTTCACTCAGTGCCTGGACGAAAGGAGAGATCTGGTCTTGGGCAAAAGAATCTTTTGTCGCACCCATATCAGAGAGTTTATCGCTGATGACAAACGGAGCCATGGGGCCGATCACCTTTTTCAATTCGGTTTCGACCGTATGAAAAAAACCATTTGAAATGAGCTTTTTCTTGATGGGCTTCCGGTCCTCTCCCCTCTCCAACAAGCCCAGCTGGACGAGTTGGAAGATGGTCTTGGATGTTTTGAATTCATCCCACTTAAGGGCTTCACAGATTTCTGAGACGGTCTTCATCCCGTTACATAGAGCTGATACGTTCCATTGTTCACCGGTCAGACTGATACTTTCCGGATTCTCCTGGGGGAGGGCCCGAAAAATCGCGTTGGCCGAAGGAACGACTTCTTTGATCTTGTTCCATTGTTTCTGGGATGACCAATTCAAAATGAGTTGTTCAGTCAAGATAGAGATCGTTCTCTCTGACGGGACTTCATCCGGCTCGAACGAAGCCTTTCCAGCCTTTACTCCCATCAGCGTGGAGAAGGCGAATTCTCCCACAGAATTATCGGTTTTGGCGTGAGTAATATTTCCGAGCTCTAAATACAACTCTCCACGCTCTTCCCCCCTGATAAGGATCTTTCCGGTTCTTTTATCGATGAAAAGGGGCTTGAGAATATCGAAGAGTTTAACTTCTGCCAGATCGCCGAGAAATGTTTCAGGCATAAAACACCTTGAACCTTCTTCTCCAAGATTGAAGAAAGCAAGTTTGATGCCAAATTTTGGAAGGTATCTCGGTTCAGCGGATCCAATTCTGGCTTGTGAATAACCGAACAGGAAAATCCGAGCGGGCTGTAATTACCTTAATTATTACCAGGAGCATAAAATAGTCCGCATTAGGAACCACAAAAAGTTGTCATTGCGAGCCCGAAGGGCGTGGCAATCTCGCTTTGAGATTGCTTCGTCGTTGCACTCCTCGCAATGACCCACTGGGGTTAATGCAAGCTATAATATGCTCCGCCTAATATTTGCTTCACCAAATCCTACTTTGGTTTCACAGAACAGTTTTTCAATTCGGTTCGACCCTCCATCTCGACGGAGGCGTTTGTCCTTTAATCCAAAGCGTCGTGCTTCCGTCGATATATTTTTCGAGTTGCATGACTTTTCACGATCCCGATTTGGCCAGTTCGGCAGCCTTTTCAAAAGCCTTATCCATGTTAGGCAGATGGGTCATTTCCGGAACCACCTGAATATATGGAACGATTCCCGTACGGTCCACAACGATTACAGAACGTGCGAAAAGCATCATCCCATCTGTTAAAAGGCCAGCGGCACGCGCAAAGTCTCCCTGTTTCTAGTCCGACAGATATTGAAGGTTCGTCAGCTTAGCCTCCTTAGCAAACCGTTTCTGAGCAAAGGGAGTATCGCGGCTGATAACAATCCTGCTAACACTCAGAGGTAAATTATTCCCCTTTTCTCCTAAATAATGAGTCTGTGCCTCACAAACCGGAGTGTCGAGGGATGGAACAATGCTGAGGAGAAGGACAGAGCCTCTTTCTTTGTACAGATCCACATTACTCATCGTCATTGCATCGACCAAGTCAACGGACGGAAGTGGTTTTCCGATTGAGATCGGAGGACCGAGGAGCTTCACAGGTTTGCCCTGGAACATGACCTGATCCCCTGGCTGAGCAGAGGCCATATCCACCGGAATCTTCGGCTGACTCGTAGCACACCCGAATACCAAGAGCACAAAAGAAAATACAACATACAGAAGTCTTTTCGAGATCATTTGAATACCTCCTATGGAACATATAATCACTCCACAAGTCGATTTCAACAAAAGATCTCGCTACGGTTCGATCTTCGTCCCCAGCACTTTCAGGAATTTCGCTAACCACTCAGGATGGGCCGGCCAAGCAGGTGCGCTAACCAGGTTGCCGTCTACATGGGCCTTATCCGCCGGTATGTCAACGAACTTACCACCTGCAATTTTCACATCGGGTCCTACCGCCGGATACGCCGAACACGATTTGCCTGAAACCACTCCCGCTGCTGCGAGTACTTGCGCGCCATGGCAAATGGAGGCAATAGGCTTATTTGCTTTGGAGAAATGCTGAACGATCTTAAGCACTTTTTCGTTCAAGCGAATGTATTCCGGCGCTCGTCCACCAGGGATCACCAGGGCGTCATAAGTTTCTGGCTTCACCTCATCAAAGGTTGCGTTTAATACAAAATTGTGGCCCGGCTTCTCGCTGTAGGTCTGGTCTCCCTCAAAATCATGGATCGCTGTCTTGACCTTGTCACCGGCCTTCTTTCCAGCACACACGGCATGGACAGTATGGCCAACCATCTGCAATGCCTGAAAAGGAACCATGACCTCATAATCCTCCACAAAATCCCCGACAATCATCAAAATCTTCTTCGCCGCCATACTTGCCTCCTTTCTTTGGGTTTAAGGAAAAAACTGTTGAGAATCCGTTGAGCCGTTGGAACCCATATCCAACTAATACAAACGTCCTAAAT
>DBZJ01000074.1 GCA_002311635.1 Syntrophaceae bacterium UBA1163 | reverse complement strand
TTAGCTAATTTTTAGAGGAACCCATAAAGTTTTGAAAACCCGTTGATCACAAAAGCGCGGTCTGTGAACTCAAGAATTGTATGGACCTCCCCTTCATAGACCAACCCATGATAAATTTCGTCCGAGATGATAAAAGGAGAGAAACGAGCAATCTCTCTCATCCTTTCCGCAGGCATCAAATTTCCAGTGGGATTGGAAGGTGAATTGATCATGATCCCTTTCACCCTTGGCCTCAATTTCTCCTCGATCATCTCCGGAAGATACTGGAACCCTTCCTCTTCCATCACCTTGACAAAAACAGGAGATCCATCAACAAACCGAATGATATTGGGATAACATGGATAATAGGGATTGGACAGGATAACCTCATCCCCAGATTCTAAGAGGGCAGCAAAGAGAAGGAGCATGGCCGGAGAGGTTCCTGAAGCAACAAGAATTTGTTCGGGGGAAACCTTCACCCCATATTTTTTCAAGTAATCTTCTGCAATGGCTTCCCGTAGCTCGATCAACCCCAGGCTGTGCGTATAATGGGTCTTCCCCTCACGGATTGCACGATAACAAGCCTCATTGATACATTCCGGAGTGTCGAAATCCGGCTCCCCTACTTCTAAATGGATGATATGCTCCCCATTTCTCTCCAGTTCTTGAGCCTTTTCCAGAACATCCATCACAATGAATGGAGGAATGTCTTGAGCCTTATTCGATACCATGGCGCACCCTATCTCCCTATTCGTTTTTTCGGCCCCCTCACCCATCCAATTCTCAATAGTTCTTGTTGCGGTCATTCCTGCGGAAGCAGGAATCCAGCCTTCCCCTGGATTCCGGGTCAAGCCCGAAATGACAATCAAAGCGAAGGGAATTTTTCCCGCATTATATTAAGTACGGGGCATGTTATTTGGTGCTTATTATAATCTGATCTCCCCTATTCACCTTCAGTATCTTTTGAGCATTCCCTTCCCTTACAGAGATTTCGACAAACCCGCCGCTTCCCAAAAGTGCGATGGGCTCGCCTTTCTTGCCCTCCCAGTATCCTTTCTTCAAACCCGAGATAACTTTCCTTCCTGCACAAATGGCAAAAGATCTACTTTGAACGAACCGAAGAAGTTTTTCCTCATCAATATTGCTGATCACGTTTCCGAACGCATCGATATGGAGGATCTCTCCGAATAATTTCCCTTCTTTGACAAAGGGTCTCCGAGGCCCAAGCTCTTTCAGGGATTTGATTTCGTGTCCAAAAGCCTTGGGCTTGACACCCAGAGAGAGATGTGCAGCCACCGGGGCAAAGATATCCCTTCCATGAAATGTGCTGCTGATTTTTGAAAGAAAATACTTCTTTTGGGTGAGAACCACCACCTGTTTAATCTTCTCCCTCTGTGCCACGAGCGTAAAGAGCCCATTGTCGGGGCCCACAAAAAAATAATGTGGCGTCACGACAAGAATGGGCCTCCTGATCCCCCCTACCCCTGGGTCCACCACCGAAAGATGAATCGTTCCCTTTGGGAAATAAGAATAGGCATTGGCCAGTATAAAGGCGCCTTCTTCTATGTCCTGCGGATTCACCTGGTGTGTAATGTCGACTAGGAGACACCGAGGGTTGATATTCAAAATCGCGCCCTTCATCGAAGCCACGTAATGGTCTTTGGTGCCGAAGTCGGTGAGTAAGGTGATGATTGGCTTCTTCATGGACTTGTCAGCCCGTCTTACCCTCTTCCCCGCGGGGAGAGGGATGGGTGGGGGGGTGATTTGGAATTTGTCATTATCCTTTTTAGACCTCTTTCAAAAGGTTTTCGAATAATCCCCTTCTCCGTAATGATGCCATTAATGAGTGAATGGGGAGTCACGTCAAAGGCGGGATTAAAGGCTTTCACGCCTTTTGGAGCGATCGGATACCCACAAAAATGGGTCACTTCTGCAATGTTTCTTTCTTCGATCGGTATCTCCTCTCCGGAAACTAAAGAGAGGTCAAGTGTAGAGGTCGGGGCCGCCACATAAAAAGGAATATCATGAAATTTCGAGAGAACCGCAAGTCCGTAGGTCCCAATTTTATTGGCGGTATCTCCATTTCTTGCAATTCGATCCGCCCCCACCACGACCAGATTAACCAAGCCCTTCCTCATTAAAACACCGGCCATATTATCGGTAATGAGAGTCGCCGGAATCTTTTCCTGAACCAGCTCCCACGCCGTCAGTCGGCATCCCTGGAGCATGGGCCTTGTCTCATCCACAAAGACTTGAAACTTCTTTCCTTGGTCTCGCGCCGCGTAGATCACTCCCAGTGCCGTCCCGTATCCACTCGTCGCTAATGCTCCGGCGTTGCAATGAGTCAGGATTCCATCTCCGCTGTGAATAAGTTTCTTCCCATTCTCCCCAATTTTTCTATTGATCTCCACGTCTTCTTCGTAAATCCGCAAAGCCTCCTCTATTAAATGATGCCTCGTCTTCTCAGCCCCATCCGCATGGACCAGATTCAATATTTCTTTCATTCGGTTCACGGCCCAGAAGAGGTTGACTGCCGTGGGTCTGGTCCGGCTCATTTCATCACAAACCCTTTTGAGATTCTTTCGGAACATCTTAGCCTGATTGGATCGAATCCTCTTTGCTGCGAGCGCGATTCCCATGGCCGCCGCGACACCGATGGCAGGTGCCCCGCGGACAGCCATGGTTCGGATGGCCTGGGCGACAGAAGACGCATCCCGGCAATCCAGATAACGGACCTCCTGCGGAAGCCTCCTCTGGTCGAGGATCCTCACCCGGTCACCTTTCCATTCGATGGTTTTGAATTTCATAAAATGTATTCAAAATCTGGGATTGCTTCACTCCGCCCTGAACACCATGCGGTGCAGGGCTTCGTTCGCAACGACAGGAAAGAAACCTTTCAGCGCCAAAAGGGCTGTCATTGCGAGGGCGTAGCCCGTGGCAATCCGACGAAGCCGTTGCGAGCGTAGCGTGGCAATCTCAAATTTCTTCATATAAGTCGCGCCACTCCTTGTTCATTGAATTAATCAAATCAATTTTCTTTTGTCTTGAGCCCGCCTTTATCTTCTTTTCTCTCAAAATGGCATTTTCTGGATCTTCATGGGCTTCATAATAAACGAGTTTTGAAACATTATATTTCTTCGTAAACCCATCAACAAGTTTCTCTTTGTGTTCGTATGCTCTCCTCTTTAAGTCATTGGTTATACCGGTGTAGAGGACTCTATTATTTTTGTTGGTCATGATGTAAACATAGTATTGTTTACTCATGGATCATTTTTCTGAGATTGCTTCACTCCGTTCGCAATGACCAAAAGGAAAAAAGTCATTACGAGGGCATAGCCCGATAGAATCCCTACGCTTTGAGTTTCTTCTTCAGCAATTCATTGACCAACTTCGGATTCGCTTTTCCATGGGTCTGCTTCATCACTTCTCCCACGAAAAAGCCAAAGAGTTTCTCCTTGCCTTTTCGATAATCCTCCACCTGCTTCGGATTGGCGTCTATCGCTTTTTGTATAGCTCTTTCGATCTCCCCTTCATCAAGGATTTGAACCCAACCTTTGTCTTTCACGATGTCTTCCGGGTAGGCCCCCGTGCGATACATCTCTTCAAAAACATCCTTGGCAATTTTTCCGCTGATCGTCCCCTTTTTGATCATCGAAAGCATCTCTGCCAGGTGCTTGGGAGTAACAGGACAATGATCGATCTCCTTTTCGTCCCGCTTCAACTCCCGGAGCAAATCTCCCATCATCCAGTTGCTCACGATTTTAGGCTCCGGAAAGAAACTGACACATTCCTCAAAATAATAGGCCATAGCTCTTGCCGAGGTGAGGATTTCCGCGTCATACTCAGGGATTTCATATTGCCGGATAAACCTTTCTTTCTTTTCATCAGGAAGCTCGGGAAGCTTTTTCCGAACTTCCCCAACCCAGTTCTCATCGATCCTCAACGGAACAAGATCCGGATCCGGGAAGTAGCGGTAATCATGGGCCTCTTCTTTTCCCCTCATCGAAATCGTGACTCCCTGATCGACATCCCAGAGCCGCGTCTCCTGAACGACTTCTTCTCCGTCTTCCAACGCCGCCATCTGCCGTTTGATTTCAAACTCTAATGCCTTTTCTACATGACGGAAGGAATTCATGTTCTTCAATTCCGTCCTCGTCCCGAATTCTTTCCGGCCTTTTGGCCGGACCGAAACGTTTGCGTCACATCTAAAAGTACCCTTCTCCATATCTCCTGTGCAGATTTCCAGGTACTGAAGGATCGACCGGAGTTTTCTCAAATAATCACCCGCCTCCTCTGGAGATCGGATGTCCGGTCCGCTTACAATCTCAACTAAGGGGACGCCTGTGCGGTTGAAATCCACATAACTGAAGGATGCCGTCTCGGGTGTCTCGCCATGCTTCAACTTCCCGGCATCGTCTTCCATATGAATCCGGATGATCTGAATGCGCTTCTTTTTGCCATCCACCATGATGTCAATAAAGCCACCCACGGCCAAAGGGAACTCATACATGGAAATCTGATACCCCTTTGGGAGATCAGGATAGAAATAATTCTTTCTGGCAAAAAGGCTATAAGGAGCAATTCGGCAGGAGGTCGCCAAACCCAATTTGATTGCGAACTCCACCGCCTTCCGGTTGATCACCGGAAGAGAGCCGGGCTGTCCGGTACACACAGGACAGGTTTGTGTATTCGGTTCTTCCCCGAATGTGGTGGAACAACCACAGAATATTTTCGATCGGGTCAGGAGCTGTGCATGGACTTCCAGGCCGATAACAGGTTCATATTCCACAAGATTCCCCTCCAGGTTTTGTCATATCCAATTAAATATAATAAAGACAAGACCATGTCAAATATACCATTTGGTAAGTAGTTTCGCCATGAATCCAGCCGGGTTTCCAGCCGGGTTCGGGGTTGACAAACCTGATCGATTCCATTACCTTAATCCAAAATGTTCAAACATAACGAGATCCCGCCATCCTTCTCCCTCATCAAAAAAGGAAAGACCCTTTTCCTCCTTGGAAGGGGGTATAAAGAGGCCCTTCTCAAACAAGGAATTGATGATTTAAAAACTTTTCTTGAGAAAAGCAGCCAAGTTTCCCATTATCTTAAAGGTCGAGCCCCGCATCCCTGCATTCCTCTTGAGGATGGGAGGAGGATGGTTGTTCGCCAATATTCACACGGAGGACTATTACGAGCCATCACCGGAAAGCTTTACTTCTTTGGGGCAAGGTCTTTCCGAGAACTGGCCTTAACAGAAGAGATCCGATCCTGCGGGATCCCGACGATCCAGCCCATCGGAGCCATCCACTATCGCATCTTCTATCCTCTCTACCACGCCTACTTTCTCTCCTTGGAGGTTTCTCAGGCTGCCGACCTGATTCAATATCTGAGGCAGTTCGGAACACGTCGTTCGCGCCAAACTCTTCCTTTAAAGAGAAAAACGATTCGGTCTGCTGGCCTTCTTATCCGGCAATTTCATCAGGCTGGATTCTTCCATGGCGATCTTCAGCTTAAAAACATTCTGATAGTAGGAGAACAGCTCCTGCTTATCGATTTTGATCGTTCCTATAGGAAACCCAAACTTTCTAATCGGGAAAAGATGAAGAATCTTCTTCGCCTCAACCGTTCCGTGGAAAAGTGGAGACGCTTTGGCTTACCGATCACCCGAACGGATCGCTGGCGTTTCTTTTTGGCCTATGCCGGAGACGATAAAGAAATCAGGGAGACGATGGAGAAGGCGCTTCGAACCTATTCGCTTCGGCTTTTGTTATATCGCTTCGGCTGGGCAGTAGAAAGAATTGTGGGGTCCTGGGGGTCGAGGGGTATAGGGTTCGAGGGAAAAAATAAACGAATAAACCTTCGTGTTATTGACTCTGTAAGGCGTTGGGAAGTCTTGACGCGAACAGATCCTTACAAGTTGAACCACTTGAACCCTCGAATCCTTGAACCCTAAAAGGTCTTTAAGAACTCTCTCAGGGGCTCGGTGAGATATTGGGTGTGAAAAAGGAAAAAATGATCTGCACCGGGAATAACGGCTAAGGATTTCGGTTCGTTGAGTTGTTGATACCATTTCTCCAAAAGAGAGAGTGGACAGAAAAGATCCTTGTCTCCCGCAATGAAAAGCTTTTTCTTTTTGCAGCCCTTCAGGAAACCAAAATCATAAATCTCAAGAGGGGGAGCCACGGCTACCATCCCTCCAAATCTTTCATCCTCGACGACAATGGGGAAACCTGCCCAGGCTCCGAAAGAGTACCCTACCAAAATAAGCGGAAGATGATCGTCCTTCAGTCTTGAATAGAGGTAGTCGGCAGCAGCCTTCACATCGTGTCTCTCTGCAATCCCCTCTCCGTAAGATCCCTGGCTCTCGCCCACTCCCCTGAAGTTAAAGCGAAGTGTGGAAAGTCCTTCTTTAGAGGCGACCTCCGCACAAGTCGTAACAACTGGGTGGTCCATATCTCCACCGTACTGTGGATGAGGATGGCAAACGATGACTCCGCCTTTAAAAGAAGAAGCCTCTTGAATACTCAAGAGGCCTTCTAATTGAACCCCGTTAGACGCAATAAATACTCTTTCTTCCTTCATCCCATTTTAGAGAAGGGCCGAATTTCCTGATACGTCTCCGGAAATAGCCCTTTTCCCGGCTGCTTTTTGGGTTTTTCTTTCTCATAAGATTCGATCTTTGCATCGACCTTCTCTTTTACCCATTCCAAGATATTTCTCCAAATTTCCAAAAAACGAACCTTAAAACGGCTGATATCCTCACTTTCAATCTTTTCGTTAAGCGATTTTAGCCATCCATCCAACTTCTTCTGTATTTCTTTCAAAAGCTGGAGCATGTGAGGGTCTGCTTCTCCTTTTTCCCCCTCATCCAGGATGGGGACAACCTGGTACGCTTCTAATCTTATTTCTTTGGGTGACGTCTTTCTCGCAATGGGGAAGAAATCGTAAACCAAACCAATTCCCAAGAAAAGAATCAGAAATAATGATATGAAAGGACCGATCCATTTTTTCATAATCGATACACCTTCCGTAGCTCTTAAAATGGCGGGCGATGCGGGAGTTGAACCCACGGCCTTTGGTTCCGGAGACCAACGCTCTATCCAACTGAGCTAATCGCCCAGGCTACCGAAAAGACATAATCACCCTTGAAGACTTTTTACCACTTTCCAAGGTCGCTGTCAATTTTTGATTCGTTCCGTACCATGAATCAATGAGTTACGTTAAACTGCTTTACTCAATTTAATAAAAACTCTTCCGCCAGTCTTTCATTCTCTTGTCTAGAAAATAACATGTGGTTCCCGTCTACCAGAATAAGTTTGCATTTTGTCTTCTCACAAAATTCCGCCGCTTGGGAAGCTGGGACCACATCATCTTTACTGCCATAAATTAGCAATAATTTCTTTCCCAGTTCGAGTCTGTCAACCAGGGACATTTCCCCGACATACTCATCGGGGTCATCCAATTCCTTAACATACTGCTGCTGTTCCCGGGTCATCTCTCGTATTACCTCCAACGATTCAACATGGGTGGGAGCCACCACGGCAACGCATTTTCCAAATTTCTCACCGTGTCTTATAAAGGTCTGCAATGCAACAAATCCGCCTCTTGAAACCCCAAGGAGGTCAACGCTCCCAAATTTTTCTTTTAAAGACAGAGTTACCCCCATTATTTCTTGAATATCCCCCTGGATGGACATCCGTTTCCCGGTCTCTTCCTCGTATTTCAGGACAACGACTGTCCAGCCATGATTGACAAAGTAATCGACATCGGGTAAATCCGGGTTACGAACCTTTCCAAAACCGCCATGGCAATATACGAGGGCTCTGCCATTGGAAACTTTTGGATGAAAAATATACCCCGCACCGGTCGAGCGATAAACCGTCTTGTCCGCCCCCGACACTTGCGCACATCCAAAGATAATTAGGCCGATAAGAATAACTCCCAACTTACCTGATAAGGACTTCATTTGATTTACCACCTTCAATATTTCTAACAATTCATTTTTGCTGAATATTCCCTAACGGCCTCCCGGGACATTAGGAGTTTTTTTGAAAAAAGACCACATGTTCGGAGTCGAATGTGGTTGCCGTAGAAACCTCTGTCGAGATCATCGCAGATTATCTGTGTGTCGAGATGCCTTTGTACTTCTTGAGATGAGATATGTCGTTCACCAGTTCCGCCCGTAACCGCTGCCCTCGCATATAAAGAATATTGAGCGTCGCAGTATCCTGATGCACGTCCCGAAACCTATCGAGAGGAAAGCCCAATGCTTGGCATAACAGGGCACAGTTTACAAAATTATGACTACAGAGCAATAACGTACTCCCAGATGGATAAAGCTTGCTTATGCGCCTCAGCGTATCTATGGCTCTCGTCTGAACCTCCTGGAGGCTTTCTCCACCTGGCATTTTGAGACATCCTGGAGCACTCCGCCAGGCTTTAATGAAATCTTGGTAATGGGCAAACCAGTAAGCAGCTTCCATTCCGTCAAACTCTCCCAAATCCATCTCGATTAAACCCTCTTCTTCAATAAAGGGCGTTGACGGGTGGAATTCTTTTATGCATCGTGCTGTTTCGATAGCTCTAACCAAAGGGCTCGAATAGATGGCCGTAAGGGGCGCATCTTTCAACGTCAAAGCCAAAGCACGAGCCTGGTCTTTACCCTCTTGGTTTAATGGGACGTCTTTCCTGCCTTGGAATCGATGCGTCAGATTCCAATGGGTTTCACCGTGACGGACAAGGAAGATACGAGTACCTCCCATTTTCGATCCGTTCTTTTTCTTCTTTTCTGGCATAACCCTCCGAACGCCTCTCATGTTCCTGCCAATTCTTTATATATCACTCAGCCATTTCCTCATTTTATGATCTTTTATTCTTCTTTTCAAACCTCTCCCAATACTCATCAATCGCACGCTTAAAAATCATTTCCCACAATGCTCTCCAAAACACCTTTGCCAATGATAAACCCCATACAATGAACCAACGAATTAGGGGACCTCCTTTCCTATAAAGGGTCTAAGCTATTAAGCAGAGCAAATTCCCTCGCATAATCCCTCTTCCGAATTTTCAATGTATAGAAGTCTTTGGTTATTTTCTTGATCCTGACTGGTCTCACGAAGAGATTCCAAAAAAATATTGCGCCGAGAAGCAAGCAGAAAAGCGAATAGTGAATCCACCAACTAAGAATCACCGCATAGATAGAAATCGGATATACTGACTGTAAAACACTTAACCATAACCCATGCCTTTTACATAGCGGATAGTAAACCACCACCTTTCCCCGGGTCCGGCGATAAAACCCACTTCCAACAAAGCCCGTACCAGAATCTTCAAATTTCAATGTAGGCTTGCCTCCACACCAGACGCACTTCTCAGGCCACGTAATCATTGGCTCCGCTCGGTTAATCCTGAATTTCACTGCGTCTCACCCCTTTTCCAGGCTTGTTACACCATTTTCGCGATTTCGAGATTTACCATGTTCACCATTTTTAAAAACTCCTCTTTGCTGAATATTCCCTTTTCCACAAGTGACCGGATAACGGCCTCCTGAGAGACTACCTGGGACATGAGGAGTTCATCAGAGGAAACGATTTGTTTAGGATCAAGAGCGATTGCTATTCAGGTCACTTCTTTTCTTATTTTCTTTGGTCAATCCCTTATTCGGCCCCTGGTAATTTTCCACCTCTTACCTGAACCGGAGCTCTGGCAGATCTCACCTTATTTTGCTGTTCTATGTATTCACTTTGGGAAATAACCTTACCATTCTTATCGGCCTTAATTTCCCAACACCATTCTTGTCTATCCCATGGTTGGAGCAATCTGCTCGTTTTCCAGTAGTAAAACCAATAAATATATTTCACGGCATCTTTATTGTTGTAGTAAGTATTCTCGTCACAAATAGCGCCAGCAATACATTCAATTTCAATTCTTGCAGGGCTTCCATACTTTCTTTCAACCCTTGTAAGAGTGTGAGTACATCCGCTCAAAATGGCCATAGGCAATAGAACCAATATGATCTTTTTCATGCTTTCATGCCTCCTTTCTTTTCAAACCTTTCCCAATACTGGTCAATCGCTCGTCTTAAAATGTCTGACAGTGGAAGGCCAGTTTTTTTGTTGATCGCTTTCAACCTCTTTATCTGTAAACCTGCCAAATAGAAGTTCATCCGTTTCATCGTCATGGGCACATAACCTCCCTTCATCTTGTGAGTCAATCATACACAATCTATTTCTTTCGTCAAGCTTTTTGTTCCGACCCGATTTGAAAGATCCTATCTAGAAAACTTTTCTTTCCTTATTTGCTCCAACCAAGTTTTGACAAATTCTTCCAAAAGGTATAGACTCCTTCCAGATATAAGCTACCCGCTTTTGCGCTAACATGGAAGAACCAAACCGGACAATTGAAAAGAAACTCCCAGAGCGCCTGTATCACTATACGTCTATTGATGGGTTGAAAGGCATTTTGGAATCACGCTGTCTTTTTGCCAGCCAAATTCATTTTCTTAACGACACCCAAGAATTTAAATATTCATTTGATATTTTAAAGAAGTTGACTCCCGAATTTAAGGACAGGCTTCAAAAGAAGCGTGCCATACCTGTGCCTCCGCTTGACACAGAAGAATCGTTGGATTTATTTTATAGAACGATAGAAAGAATATATTTTGAGTTCGACGTATTAACCAGAATGCCTGTTTGTGTTTTCTCTTTCTCGCCATGTGGAGACCTCTTAAGCCAATGGAGAGGATACTGCCCGTCTAATGGGGGATATTCAATTGGATTCCGTCCAGAATTGCTGATTCCTTGGTTAAAGTCTAATAAATTATTGTTAGAACCCTGTATTTATGACAAGACAAAACAAGAGGCTATTATTAGAGAAGAGATTGTTAAAAAGGGCGATGATCTGATAAAGAAACTGTCTGCTGAGCCGGATAATCTTGAAAATATAATGCAAAAGGTTACGATTAATTTTGTTATGGAATTTTCGCGAATAGCGAGCAAGCTAAAGCACCCGGCATTTAACGAGGAATGCGAGTGGAGAATTATTTCCGAGCCAATAGAGAATAACCGGATGTCGTTCGGGCTTAGGAAGTCTATCTTTCTACCTTATTTAGAGCTGAGCTTTGCCAACGTCGAACCTTTTCCAATTGATGAGATAATAGTAGGTCCCGCACTTGAACAACGCCTTGCTCATTCCTCTTTGCAACAATTCCTTTTAAAGAAGGATCTCAAACAAGTTGCAATAAAGGAGTCCACCACTCCATATCGTGAATTGATGTAAGTAAATTAATACGCAGTTGTCAAAAAGCTAAGGGGTTTCAATCCTCGATTTTCCTGATATTCTCTAACCAGTGCATCACATCCCACGGTCATTTTCAGATTCGTTTATCCTCAAAGGCTTCCCAAATAATTTTTTAGATTACTCAGGTCAGCAGGAGAAATATCAATAAACCTGACCCCGGCCCTGTAATCTCCCCAATCTTTTCCCGGTTGAACGTCCATCCAAACAACCTGCGTCACCAGTTCTATGAAGTTAAGTTCGGAACCGAAGGGGAAGAAGAGCTTTGTCCTCAGATATTGACCCACCTCCATCTGTTCGGATAAATAAATCGATAATCCGCTTTCACTGGCATTCATCACGCGAACATATTTGTCGACTAAATCCCTCCGTCGATATTCTATTGGCAAATCAACAGTAAACCTGGGATGCCTTCTTTTTTCAAAGTTCCCGGTCCCGTCAGGGAGTTTAATTTTATTTTCTCCGTCTTTCATCCAATTTTTCTTCACAAAAATCGGTTTTGAAAAGCTTTTCCCGCGCAATCCACAAAGAATTGTTGAGTCGTTGTGGAATTAGATTATCTTCCTCTTGAAAGAGGCCGTCTCCACCGTTTTGCTCGAAAAGTGGGCAGATATAAGCCCTTGGAAAAATACATAAATTTAAGAATTCTCAAAGGTATGTCACCTTTACTTTAATACTTCTGCAATTCTTCCATCCTCAGGTAAAATAGTCTTCCAATCTCTAAGGTAGCGTAGATCAGGTAGCATGTGTAAAGAACCACGATAATGGTTAGTATGGCTTTTAATGTCTTGTTGAATTTAGGGCTTTTATAAAGCAGAGGCAGTCCAAGAGGTCCAAGTACAAAAAACAAGAGCAGAATTACACTGACCGGTCTTAAATACCATTTAATCTTTTCATCTTTTTCAGGCATTTTATGGCCTCGGACGAACTTAATAATTTAATCTAGTTAAAAAGGCTGGATTCCGGATCAAGTCCGGAATGACAAGCAAGGAATGGGACTTACCGCTTGCATTGCAAAAGTGCGTATCAGCACTCTGCACACCGTGAACTCATCCTATCGGTTAGAGCATGCCCTCTTCCCTTTGGACTTTTGTTAGGCGTGGCCCTCGCCTCCTCCTACAATGCCAGAAGCGGCTTCATTGGCTTTCTGAATCAACCATTCTCCCAGGGAACGGGCGATATCGGGACGAACAACCACACCGATCTGGGACTCACGCACATGAACCTGACCCTCTCTTGCGATTTCCACAGGAGGCCGACCAGGTTCGACCTTCAGCTGGACTGATTCAGGAATTTCTAATTTCTCAACAAATAGATCAAAAATTATTTCTCCCTGAGGGTTCACACCACCCCAAGCACCCGTTATAGGAATGATTCTGTAGTCCGGCGCTT
The DNA here is from genome assembly GCA_002311635.1 of Syntrophaceae bacterium UBA1163. Taxonomy (GTDB): domain Bacteria; phylum Desulfobacterota; class BSN033; order BSN033; family UBA1163; genus UBA1163. The sequence continues at coordinate 28,949 of DBZJ01000074.1, read as the reverse complement.
TTCTAAACGTAATTTTGATCTCTGGCATTTTCCCCTCCTTCATTGTAGAACCCTGCGGGCAAGGCCTGTGGTTCATGAACAACAGGTCACCGTGCAAAAGCAATGCCACCTTTACCTTATAGGATTGAAATTAATGCAGGTGGTCTACGGTCCAATAAAAGTGTATTAAATCGGGAACAAGGTGTCAACAAAAATTGACAGGACAAATCGCCTTGCTATTCGGAGGACGATAGTGTATAGTAGTCAAACGTTCATTGTGGAAGCGAGATCGTTCCATCGCGGGGGCAGGCGCAGGGAATTCCCGATAGTTCTTTGTGGCCTTTTTGTCGGGCGCCCATGTTCGTCCTCTCCCGCTACAACCTTCACCGTGTTTTACTGAGACAAATCCGATGCAAGAAAATTGGAAAAAGGGGCAAGGCTTGGAAGAACAAAGATCGGAAGAATCCTACGTGTTCGAGCCGACCGAAGATCCCAGCATCCTGTCTGATGAGTTGGACATGGATTTCTTCGTTGAATTGCCGGGAGTCGATACAGAGTATGAAAATATCCAAACGACCGATGAAGAGGAAACGGTTGAGGTTGGATATGTGGACATTCCCGCGAAAATCATCGACCCTGTTCGGATCTACCTGAAGGAGATGGGATCGTTTCCACTCTTGACTCGAGAGGGGGAAGTGGAAGTGGCCAAGAGGATCGAGAGCGGACAGCATGAGGTCCTCGGTGCCGTTCTCAAATGTCCCATTTCGATCAGGGAGATCACCCTCCTTGGAAAGGCCCTCCGGACGGGGAAGATCAAGATCAATGACGTTACCAATGAGATCGACGACGAGGAGACGACGGCCAAAGCAAAGAGGCTTGAAGAAATAAGGGTTCTCCGCCTCATCGATAAAATCCGGAAGGGAGGAAATAAAATTCAACTTCTTCAAAAGAAGTTGAGGGGTATGAAGAAGGAATCCTCCAAGAAAAGAGTGGGGGGAGAGATCGTTAAGAAGCAGACTGAAGTGCTCGACGCTTTCAAGCGAATCAACTTAAGGGGAGAACAGGTTAGTAAGATCATTCAGAAGCTGAAGCAAATTCACGTTCAAATGGAAAACGCCGAACAAGACGTAAAGAAAATCAATGAAGATCTGGGGATCGCCGCCCAAGGGGATAAGAAGTTTCCGAAGATGAAGAAGGTCAACCTCAAGCGAAAAGAGGTCGAGGAGAGAAACAGGGCTTTCCGAAATGCCAAACGTAGAATGGCAAGGATGGAGGCGGAATGGGGCCTTGCTCCGCGCCGGCTGAAGGAAGCGTTGGCAGCCATTGAGAGAGCAGAGGTCAAAATCAGGGAAGCGAAAGCGGAACTGGTCAAAGCCAATCTCAGATTGGTCATCTCCATTGCCAAGAGATATTTGAATCGAGGGCTCCAGTTTCTGGATTTGATCCAGGAAGGAAATATCGGGTTGATGAGGGCGGTTGAAAAGTTCGAATACCAGCGGGGTTATAAGTTCGGCACCTATGCGACGTGGTGGGTTCGTCAGGCCATTTCCCGCGCCATCGCGGATCAAGCCCGGACCATACGCATCCCGGTCCATATGATCGAGATCATCAACAAACTGAACCGGACCTCTCGATCTCTTGTTCAGCAGATGGGAAGGGAACCCACCCTGGAGGAGATCGCCGAAAGAATGGGAGTCCCCCTTCACCACGTTCAGAAGATTCTGAAGGTCAGTAAAAAAACGATTTCCCTTGAGACCCCTATCGGCGAGGAGGAGGATGGCCGCCTGGAGGATTTTATCGAGGATAAGGGATCCATCTCGCCTCAGGAGGCCGCCATCGTTTCCAACCTGGCCCAACAGACTCAGACCGTGCTCTCCACCCTGGATAAGCGGGAGGAAAAGATTCTGAGGATGCGGTTTGGGATCGGGGAAAAACACGACCATACGCTTGAGGAGGTGGGACAGGACTTTAACGTCACACGGGAACGGATCCGGCAGATTGAGGAGAAGGCATTGAGGAAGCTAAAACACCCGAGCCGAGCAGAGAAATTGAAGAGCTTTGTCGAATATTGAAAAGGAGAGAGACGATGAACATTTATGTGGGGAATTTATCATTTGACGTGAAAGAAGAAAACCTCCAAACAGCCTTCGAAGCCTTCGGAAAGGTCGACTCGGCTACGATCGTGAGAGATAAGTATAGCGGCCAGCCTCGAGGTTTTGGGTTCGTCGAAATGCCCGATCAAAATGAGGCTCGCACCGCGATTGCGAACCTCAATGGAAAAGAGCTCCTCGGCCGGCAGATGAATGTGAATGAAGCGCGGCCTCGCCCGAACCGTGGAGGATCCCCAGGTCAAGGCGGCCGGGGGGGAAGATCCAACCAGGGCGGCAGGGGCCGTTATTAAGCTGAACCTACCGAAATCTAAAATTTTCTAACTCGGCACAAGGACGATGGTGATTCTGCCATCGGGAAGTATTTGCGGGGAAGCTCGCATCTTCACCCCCCAGGGATATTTTTCAAATCCACTTTCGGGATCCAGCCCGTTACTCTCAACCCGCCCTCGACCTCCAAGATTCCAATGGGAGTGGGCTCGAAAGCAACACTTGAAAAAGGCATGAGAGGCCGCCGTACTGCAAAATGATCGTGGGCGAATACGCGTGATTTTTGCATCTCTTTAATCCCATTCCCTTCTAGCACATAATCTTCCCTGTAAGCTTGAATCCTCGCTGGCACCCGTTAGTAAACGATTCCTGCATACCCTACGAAACTATCGTCTGGCATGATGTCGTAACTGGTGTAGTAGTCGAGAAGCACTCCTTTTTCTGATCCCTGGACTTTGCAGGTAGCCACGGCGGCAAGGGCAGCTCCTGCACTGCAGGCGCTATCATTTTCCATGGCATGTTTCAGCAGGCCCTCTGCATCCATGCTCAAGGCTCGGTCAATAAATCCCTTATCGTTCTCCTTCTTGACCCACTCCACAGAAGCAGGGCCAACCCCTTTCCTCAAAAGCCCATAATTAGGCCCATAGTGAGTTAAATCGGTTGATCCAATCGCAAGGATTGAAATGCCTTCCTTCTTTGCAATGGCCGCGACTTCTTTCCCTAATGTTTCTGCCTTAAGCGACAGAGGAGACCGGATGGCGATAAGCTTTGCCTCGGGGAAAAAATACTTCACCATGGCCAGCTGAATCTCAATCGTATTGTCTCCGCTGGTTGAGCCCTCTTTTCCCATATCCATGCTCTCCATGAGTTTCTTTACAAAGCGTGTATGAATCTCCATATCACCAAAAGGCGTCTCGCAGGCCTCTTCTGTCACAATCCGGGGGAAGTCTTCAGCGGAAAGATGACCCCCATAAAGAACAACGACATCAGCCTTACTGTTTAATTTCAACGTATAGAACACCCTTGCGGCAAGCTTTCCGGAGAAATACCATCCTGCGTGAGGGACGATTCCACCCAATCCCTTGCTCGCAGGAAGTCGAGAGGGTGTCCATCCTTCCAGATAAGATTCGATCTCTCTTTTACAATCCTTTCCATCAATAGGATACCATCGCCTCGGCAAAATTCTTCTTCTTCGGTTCATGGCTTTCACCTCTCTCTCGTGACTGGTGAATCGTGAGTCGTGAAGACCTCTACGAGTCCGGAACTCTTAACTCTGAACTCTTCACTCTGAACTGACTTATATTCTTTCAAGCGTGGGCATGCCCATCAGGTTGAGCACATTCTCCATCACTTTTTGAAATGCCTTGACCAAAGAAAGACGGAAGGTTCGAATTCCCCGATCTTGAAGATGAATAAATGGAGTCCGTACGTCGTCCCCCGGATCAGGATGCTCATAAAAGTTAGTAAAGGAGGTTGCAAGATCAAACGCATATTCTGCCAGTTGAGAGACCCTCAGCGCCTTCCCGACTTTTCCAACGGTTGAAGAGAACCGCGATAGAGCATCAAGCAGTCCCCTTTCCGTCTCGGTTAATTGTTTGGGGATGCAATCCCTTCTCCATCCGAAATCGATTTTCTGGCCCTCGGCCTTTCTCAGGATACTGCACGCCCGGGCATGGGCATATTCTAAATAGACTCCCGAATCCCCCGTCGTTTTCAGGGCTTCATCGAAATCGAAGACGATCTGACTCTCCAACGTGAATTTGAGCAAATAGTACCGGATGGCCGCCGAAGCTAAGGCCGAGGCAACCTTTTCTTCCAGCGGATGATCTGCCTTCTCGATCACCTTTTGCTTCACCATCCGGATAAAGTCCTTTGCCTTCACGCCCGTCCCGGAACGGCCCGACATGGCATAGGTTTTTTTTTCCTCTGTCTCCTCCATCCCCAGAAGTCGGGCAGCCTGGGGAGAAAGGTTGACGACTTCATAGGCCAGATGGACCGACTCGCTCGCCTCTCTCTCGAAGCCCATTTGTCGAAGGCATTCCATGACCACCTGCTGAGGATAACTCTGTCGGGTATCAATCACATTGATGACCTTTTCTGCGTGGCCGAATGGTCTCGCAAGACTTTCCCCGGGCTCGCCATCCCGAGCCGTTGTCCAGAGCATCATTCCGTTGGCTTGGGGACCCCAGCGTCTGTATAAAAAATCTTTCTTGAGTAGGCCGAACTTCCAGAGTTGATAAGCAACATCTTTCCCGGTATACGTCACACTCCCGTTCGATCGAACAAGAATCTTGTCCAGGCTCTTCATCCCTTCAGCTGTCTCGACGATACCGCCAAACGGAACTACCCAGCACCCCTTATTCGGACCCTCCGTTTCCAATCGAAGGGTCCCCTTTTCTCTCAGAAGCTCGAAGGTAGCCTCCCAGAATCCACGCTCGATGATATCCGACTCCCAGTTGAGAAGGTCGTAGAAGATAGAGAGCTGAGCCACTGTCTCCAGGTGAGATTCGACAATCTTTATCGATAATTCCTTAGCAAAACTTGCAATAGGATGATTTCCGCCTTCGATGTTGCGGTGAACTTCCTCCCTTTTCTCAAGGAGGAAAGAATTCTTCTCAAGTTCATTCTGAAAACGGGCGTAGAGGTCCCAGCAGAAATAATCCAAAGGTTTCTCCGGGGGGATCTTTGCCCAGATTACTTTAAAATCAGACCCCTCTGTATAGGAAGGACGATCCAGATAAAGAAGCGCGGTCACCACATCCACCACCTGGAGACCAGTATCGTCAATGTAATTGCAGACCTCTGTTGAAAAACCAAGCCATTTCAGAACCCTGGCGACCGTGTCTCCCAAAGCCGAATTCCTGAGGTGGCCGATATGCATCGCCTTGTTGGGATTCACACTCGTGTGTTCGATAAAGACCTTTTTCCCAGATCCCGAAGCCGGCTTCCCAAAAAACTCTCCTTCCTGAAGGATCCGAGGGACGAGGTCTTGAGCCAATGCTACCCAATCCACTTTGAAGTTTAGGTACCCGGGCGGAGAAGCACTGATATCTTGAATGTAAGGTGGGAGGTTCGATTTCAATCGCTCAGCCATTTCCTGAGCGATTTTCATTGGGGATTCCCTTCTTTGCTTTGCCATGGACAAACAAACGGCGCTGGAAAAATCCCCCAACTCTCGCTGAGGGGGTACATTGAAGGGGATCTCCTCCATATTCAATATTTCCCGAAATGCCTTGGCAACTCCTTCTCTGATCATTCCCCATTTTTCCCTTCTCGTTGTTCAATTATTATGAGGATGTAGAGCAAAAGTCAAGATAGCCGAAAATCTCGATAATGAGTGTGCCGAATGCAGGAGAGTTTGGTACGCTTAATGGAGGGAACCAGTCTAATCTTAGACGAGGGGCTATGATATTGTGCCCGGGATGTGAGAGGTAGTTATTAGGCGGTGTTAGGAAGCGAGGGGAGGAGAGCGGTGCTTTTTAAGGTGTGACTTGAGCCACCATCATGGGTACCTTTGCGATCGAGGTCGTCGACCATTTGAGGTGCCGGTCCTTCCCCTTCTTGTGTGACCACCCCCGGAAGCACGCCGATTCTTTTTCGATCATCCATCGCCGCAGAGAGGATGAACCGATCTGGTCCACCTCCCCTCTGACGACGCAGTCAATCGTCCCCTGTGCATGTTCCAGAATCTCCCGCGCGGTGAAGGAGGCACTGTGCCTTCCCACGAAGAAGAAGGTTTGGGGAAGACACTGCCTGGTCTCTTTCGCAAGATCAATGACCTCAGGAATATTGGCAAGATAGTTAATACCGAAGCAGACGGCGTCAGGATGCCATTGATCCAGGGCCTTAAAATAATCTTGATGGGAAAAGACCTGCAAGTCCAGAATACGTACTTTGTGTCCAGCGCGGCGCGCAGCCTGAGCAACCAATTCCACGCCGAGTGGCTCAAGACGAAGGTAGATTTCTGTGTACATAAGCCCGCTCGGATGGCAACAAAGCAGCTTCATGTCGTATCTCTATTCTTCCTGTCCCCTGGTTCCAAAAATTCTGGGGACTTAAGAACCATGAGAAAGGTTTGCTCTTCCCTCTTATTCTGTAATAAACTAATTTACTCCATCCGCTAATTTCAGCGTCCGCCACTGGCACCGCCCGAGCTGGCTTGGCCTTGCCGCGGCCCGCGTCCAATTTGGGGCGTGAATGGACTGCGCTCAGTGCTCGGGGCACCTGCAACTTCCCTCGTTGCTTCGCCGACAACCACGCGCATCCCTTCCGTCAAATCGTTGCCTTCGACCTCTGTCGATGTCCCGTCCGTCAACCCCACGCTCACGTGAACAGGCCGGACAAACTCGCCTTGCTCGACCCAAATGGTTCCGTGCGCTTTCGGCGCACCGGCGGCGCCAGCCCCACTGCTTCTGTCTCCACTTGAAAAGTCAGAAGGAGCGCGGGACGTTTGGCCAGATTTTGGCGCGATCTGATTGGGCTTCGGTGACCAGTGCAGCGCCGCATTCGGAACCAGCAACACGTCTTGCCGACGGCCGATCGTGAACTGCGCGTTGGTTGTCAGGTAAGGCAATAGTTTGCCGTCGTCGTTATTGGTGTCGACCCTGACGGTGTACGTGACCACGTTCTGCAGCATCGTCGCGTTCAGCCGAACCTGGCCGACTTGCCCTTGGAACACCCGGCCAGGATGGGCGTCCACGGCGAACGTAACTGCCTGGCCTATAGAAATGCTGCCAATGTCAGCTTCGTTGACCGATACCCATGCCTGAATGTGCTCGAGATTGGTTGCAATGATGAACAGGTTTGGCGTACTCAGGCTGGACACGACGGTCTGGCCAATGTTAACTTGCCGGTCAACAACCACACCGTTGACGGGCGACTTGATGGTACAGTAACCCAGATTGATCTGTGCAGTGTCGAGACTGGCCTTTGCTTGTGCCACGGCAGCCTTCATTTGCTCCACGGCAGCCTCGGCCGCCGCCAGGTTGGCCTTAGCAACCTCATAATTTGCTTGGTACTGGTCGTAAGCGCTCTGTGCCAATGCGTCGGATGGACCGAGCTTCTGCGCCCGACCCCAGTCCTGCTCGGCATCCACCAACTTCGCTTTCATCTGGAGCACATTGGCGTCGGCGCTAACCTTGTTCGCTATGGCCTGCTCCAATTGGCCCTTGGCAGTTTCCACAGCAGCGGCGTAAAGGGAGTCGTCAATTTTCGCCAGTATCATGCCTTTCTCCACGACCGAACCCCATTGAATTTCCTTCCCGCCTTTGTCCTTGCCGAAGGCGATAATCACCCCAGCAACCTGAGCGCCTATGTCCACGGCTGCCTCCGGCTCGAGCGTGCCTGTCGCGCTGATCTTAGCCACCAGATCGCCCCGTTTCACCGGCACCGTGTGGAACGTCGGCTCGTTGTCCCGCTTGGACCGCAACCACCACATGCCCGCGCTACCCATCACAGCCAGCCCGATAACGACCAGGACCATGATTCCGACTGTCCGTCGCATAATTATCTCCCTGCGCCGCTAATGATTTTTTGCGACTTCGATGTCTCACAGCGTTAGCCTTTTATCTGCCGCTATGTCTTAAACAGCAAAACACCATCCTGCTTTGAGTAATGAAAACACTTTCTGATAAGTCTCCTTGGCTTTTCCCTTTTCAGAAGATGCGATCATTGCATCTACCTTCTCTCTCACCCATCCCAAGATACTCCTCAAAATCTCCAAGAACCGAACCTCTAAACGAGTTACATCTTCACTCTCGATCCGGTCGTTGATCGATTTTAGCCATTCATCGAGCTTTTCACGCAATCTCTTTAAGACCAAAATCAGATGAGGGTCTGTCTGTTCCTCTTTCCCCTCGTCCTGGGCAAAAAGAATCCCGGGCTTCTCTCCGCTCTCCTTCTTGGTCATCGATGCTTTGAGGAGATTGAAGGGGCTGGAGATCAAGAGCAACAAAGCGATCAAGAGTAAGGATAATAAGGGAACGATCCATTTCTTCATCGATTCCTACGCCCCTGCTCAGAATGAAAAATTATTGGTGGGCAGAATTCTGCGAAACTTATACACACTCTTCTTTATAGAAGCAGATAATTTGACAAAGAAACTTATTAATCAAATATGGAAAAAAAAGAAGTTTCCTCTTCCTTTTTCCATATACAAGATGTGTCTTCCTACTCTCACACTCCGGGGCGAGGCGGTAGCCCATTCCCCAGCCATAACCCATCATCCGCCCACGCCCCCTTCCTTTGATCATTTTCAGCTCCGGACCAGACGCCTCCTTTTCCAAGTAATGCTTTTGAGAAAAAATATTCTGCTTTGTTTTTGAGGAACCGGGTGTGGAAGACCGTGAAGACTGTGAACGGAGGGTAAAGAATGATAACGGTTTTAAATATGTAGACGAAAACTTGTGATGTTGGAAAATCCGTACTCAGGCTGAATATTCCATAAAATCCAAAGATAATGGGCATAAGTGTCCCTACATATTTCCCGATCATCCTGATCTCTTGATCCTTCCGGTTGACATATCTTATCCCTACGTCATCAAGGGTCCAGATAATAGATAGGAGAAGGGAAATAACTACCGTAATCCCACCGATGACCAACAACCACCCAGGCTGAAACTGACTTCGGGGGAATAAAACGAAAGGCTTGGTCGTCACCCCTGTGATTACCTGAAGGGCTGTAAGCAATTTTGTTTCAAACAGAAGTTCTATGCCAATTCCTTGAAAAGGCCGAAAAATCCAGTGTTTAACGGGCTTGATCTGCAATTCCCACATTTTTCCCGTGTGAAGAAGCTTCCCCCTTATTTTGTTGACGACAAAACTATAGATGGGTGAAAGCACATAAAGTGGAAGGCAAAGGAGTAAAGTGAGCCGGAAAAATCGGATTAGTGCCCTGTAGATAGTCTCCCAACCTTGTACCGATAAATTGTTCAAGAAAAGGGAGAAAAAGATAGCGAAGAACAAAACGGCCAGGGCAGGAGATATTTCCTTTGACAAGTGCCAAGCACTTCTTCCGGTATTTGGAAAGGTCATCCCAAACCTTATTTATCTTCGTTTCAAATTGATAGGTCTTTTTCCTACTCCCTCATTTCGGGGCGACCTATTTCTTGACCATGGTGATGGTGACAACCGCAGCCATGATGGTGATGATGGCGGTGAAAACCACGACCGAAACCTATTCCACCCATCATTCCAAACTTTTCAATCTGCTCGGGCGTGAGGAAACTGCGAGCTTCCAATCTATACCGGATAATCTTGTCCCTCATCTGGTTTCGAAGATCTCTCAACTCTTTTTCCTTAGCCAAAATGGCCTGGGAACCGGCTTTTGGATCGGTCCAAAGTGACCGAAGCTCCAACCGTTTGGCCACAAGTCCCCCTATGAGTTGAGCGTTTTCTCCTTTAAACCTTCGGCGCAATTCCTTAAACTTCACCTTCTGCTCCGGGGTGAGGTTGAGCTTATTCCATTGACCCTCGTGTTTCTGACCGTGCATCCACCCATGTCCTGGAGAATTACCCTGCTCTTGGGCATAGACATATGAGACACCCAAAAACATCACAGTTACCAACCCTAATGCAATCATTGCCTTTTTCATCGATCTCACCTCCTCTGAGTTTTTTTGTTTAACAAAAGATGTGGAAGCAACTCCCGTGCCAATCCATTTTCAAGAGAATTTAGGAGATATTTCGCACCATCTCCAACCTACCTTATCCAGAATATTTAATGGCTTATTAAGACCTTCGACCTCTCGTTAAATTGAATTCTTATAAAGAACAGAGTAAAAAAGTTTGGTCTTAAACCGGAATGTTTTGTCGATCTTTTTAAAGCGGTAAATGCTTTCTTCTTAGAATTCAATTAATAATGAGCTTCGACAATACTGATGATCAGTTCGACAAGAATTCCCGGTTAAAAGAATCCTACATGACAAGATTGGAATTTTGATTTTAAACAGAGTAACTTACAGATTAAATTAGAAAGGCCCTTTTATTGATTTCTGTTAGAAGGTTTAGAGGCACATAAAAGGGATAACTTCGATCTTTAACGCAGCGTTTTCCCCTTATTCTTTCTCTCCGCCTCTTTTGTAATATTCAGAGATCTGGGGGATTAAGCGTTTGGCTTTCGAACTCAACTCATTCTCTCCTTCCTTTTCAAAGTATCCGCCAATTGATTCGAGAAAAACCTGAACCGTGGCGGGCGGACAGTGGAGCTTTACCGGAGGAATCTCCCCTAGCTCGGTTTCAATTAAGCTCATGAGACGTTTGACGACTTCTTCATCAGTCCCCAAGAGGAGTTCAGAAATCTCCTTGCCCCTAATTTTCTCGGTTAACACAGAGGCGGAGGCAATGGTTACGGCGCATCCAAAGGATAAAAACCTGGCATCCTCAACGACTCCATTTTTGATTCTCAAATAAAGTTTTGTCGTATCCCCGCATACCGGATTATCAATCGTTCCCGTCCCTTCTGGGTTTTCAATCTCCCCTACGTTATGAGGATTGCGAAAATGCTCTTTGATCTTCTCGTTAAGCTCTAACATCTTTCAACACCTCATTTCCGACGCTTATTTAGGAAACCAAAATAAAAGGCCCACGAGCCAAGTTTTCTGCCGGTCTCCAAGCATCTCATCTCGGAGAGCTCACCGCTTTCAAGATGGGCACTCCTGCCCCCTGCAATCCCTTCTTTTCCCTCAAACTGGCGTTGTATTTGAGGAGATTCGCATCGTGCTCTGCGACGAATTTGTGAAGTCCCTCCACTTCAAGCGGAAATGAAGAGCAATCAAGGGGATTTTTTTCGTCCGGATCAAGCTTCAAGTCGAAGGCCCAGCACTTATTTTTCTTCAACGAATACTGAACTTTTATGAGATGACTGTCCAACGACGAGATGGATTCTTCATATCCATAAAAGAAGATGGGGGCTTGCCTCGCCCGGTGGCTGAAAAGAGACCTCCCGTCAAAGGCCGTTGAAGGATACGGAATTCTCATGGCGTCAAGCAGGGTCGGCAATAAATCTACGTGGCTTGTGGGAAACCCGAACGTCTTCGGCCTGAAAAGCGCCGGTTGATAGAGGATCGCCGGGGCTTCCAGGTTCTCATTATAGCTATAGCGATAGTGCATAAAATTATTCGGATGGTGTTGACCAAAAGCCTGGCCATGATCTCCCACGATGACCAGCAGGGTATGTTCCAGCAGACCTTGTTCCCGCAGATGATCAACAATCCGCTTAATCCCGTGGTCCAGAAGATTCAAATTGTTATAATAGCGGCTGATCAAATGTCCGTCATCCTTCCTTATGCGATAGTCCTCGCCATAGTCGAAATAAGGGAAGTGGGCAGCAAAGCTGATGTAGATGCCCAGAAAAGGCTCTCTCGCTTCACGCAATCTCTGAATGAAGAAATCCGTCGTTTGGACCTCGTCTCTTGCAATATAATGGCCCAGCGAATGAAACTCTTCCTTTATCTTAAAGTTCAGATTTTCATAGCTATGGATCTCCGACAGCCCACTGTTGACGACGAACTTCGTCGGAAAGTACCAAGAGATCGAAGAAGGGGTTACCAAGAACCTGTCGTATCCCTGGTCCAGCCAATTATAGACCGCAGGGACTTCAACGTCCGGACGTGTGCCGAACGTCTCCTTACTGAAGAAATCGTAAAGCCCGCTAAGTATTGAAAATACTGCCTTGGTACTGACATTCGATGTCGTAAAGTGTCTTTTCAAATACCAGCCTTCCTGCGATATCTTATGGAGAAACGGCATGGGCATCGCATCGCCGTCGCTTGTATCAAAGATATATCGGGCCCCTGCTGACTCCATGATGAAAATGATCAGATTCCAAGGACGATTGTTCTTCGCCGGCAGAGATAGCGCTCGCTCTATGGGTTTAGTTTCCATGGGACGAAAGGACTGGATACCTGAACCCTTTCCTCCGACAGCACTCATGGTTTGACCTTGCTTAAGATGTATAAAGGACGTACTCTTCGTCATATCGGAAAGAAGAAAGACGACTGGGTTGAGACGGATCTCGTCAGGGACCTTCTCCGCTTTGTTATCGATCATCAACAAGGAAAGCGACAGCAGCAAGATGGCCAATGTCAAAGAAATCCCCGCTATCCAAATTCTTAGACGAAGGGAGAATAGGAGCGTCAGCCAAAAAAATCCAAAGGGAAAAAGAAGAAATACGTAATCCCTCCATCCGACGAGCCTGAGGGTCTCGATCAGCGAAATGCCTGAGAACGCCTCCTTCATCACCGCACTGTCAAACCCTGTCTGAACATCAAAGAGCAGCCTGCCGTGAATTCCGTGGATAAGAACCGCAGCCAACAAAACAAGATGCAAAAAAATAAGTCCTGAAATTCTTAAGATCCGAAACATCTTACTCTGTTTGATGAAAGAAGCCACCCGAGATAGGAGCCAAGAGAGTGAGAAACAGACAAAGACAAAGGCAAGGTCACTCGGCAAATAAGCAAGAACAAGCCAGACCGCATGCTGTGCTGGGTTAAAGTCAAAAGGTCTGACCGCGTTCGTAAATAAACTTATGGTCAGTTGAATCCGGTAGGCGAATACGACGGCTAAAAGGCAGATAAAGAAAGCAAGGGACGCCCTGCTGGAAGAGAAAACACTTGTAAGTAAACCAAAGCATTTCTTTGGGAGAACTTTTGCTTTCATTTTGACCAGAGAGAGCATTTTGTGTGTTGATTTTTTAACTTTAATCGGTGGATTGGAATTTTTCCGAAGGCTTCTCCGAAATCTCCAGAACATGATAAACAATATAGTTCCAAACGTCAATCCTACTTTGAATACGGCACTTCCGCGGATATCTATTGAAATCCGGCCTAAAATAATCTATGTTGAGAGCATTTGGACCGCTTTTATTCTGTATCGAAATCGCATGGTCAAAGCCTACTCTAAGAAAATAAAATACCGGCTCGGGGATCTTCTGGGCGATCTCCTATTGGCCTTCTCCGTCCTTACATTTCGTATCTTTCCTCCGAAAAGCATCGTCTTCTTTGCAAGAATTTCCGGGACCATGGCTTTCTATTTGGCCAAGAAATATAGGGATAGAGTTCTTAGTAATCTCCTCTTGGCGTTTGGACGAGAGAAGGATTTCAAGGAGATCACAAGACTCGCCAAGGAGGTCTTCTTCAACTTTATACTCACGCTTTTCGAAATCATCCTTACGGCTGCTGCTCCTTCCAGCCAATTCATCAAGGAAATCAAAATCGTAGGGAGGGAATATCTGGATGCGGCATTGGCGAAAGGGAACGGAGTGATTGCTTTAGGCGGCCATTTGGGTGCCTTTACGACGCTGGGGACGATCCTTGCCAAGGAGGGCTACCCATTTAATATTATCATCAAGGTAGAGAATTTCCCAAAGATATGGGACAGATTAGGAGGCTATCAGCAAAGGCTGGGGCAGAAACCCTTTCCTCCAAAACCTGCTACAGCGTCAATCAAGAAGTCCCTCAATTGCCTCCGTCGAAATGAAATCCTCTATCTGATCGCTGATGAACAACAAATTCTCGGAGGAGTTCCCGTCCCGTTCTTCGGCCAAACAGCCTATACTCCCCCTGGACCGGCCATCTTCTCGCTCAAAACAGGGGCTCCTATTTTGCCCATGTTTCTCGTGCGAAAAAACGGGATCCCGAAGACCCTGTTCATCGGAAGTCCTATTGAAATAGAACTAACATCAGACCAAAGGAAGAACACGGAATTACTGACCGCCAAATTTACAAAGACCATCGAAGATTCCATCAGACAATATCCGAGCCAATGGCCATGGCTGAATCGACGCTGGAAACAGCCTTATCAAAAAGGTTCCCTTGACATGGGAACCCGGGAAGTATAATATTTTTGTTCAATGGAAAATATCATTCTGAAGCGATTTAAAGAAAGCTCCGAAGTCAAAAGTCGTTTTCTCAGAGAAAATCTTCCTAAACTTCTCGACGTAATCAGATTGATTTCTCACACCTTCGAAGCAGGAAACAAACTCTTTTTCTTCGGAAATGGGGGAAGTGCTGCCGACGCCCAACACCTGGCTGCGGAATTCGTCAATCGATATGTCATGGACCGTCCGCCATTGCCTGCGATCGCCCTCACCACGGATGCCTCTGTTCTGACCAGTGTTTCCAACGACTTTGCTTTCAATGAAATCTTTGCTAAACAAATTAGGGCCCTCGGTAAAGAAAGGGATGTCGCCATCGGCATCACCACGAGCGGGAACTCCCCGAACGTCGTCAAGGCTTTTGAAGTGGCGAAAGAGATGGGGATTAAGACGATTGCCCTTACTGGAAATGACGGCGGTATCGTCGGGAAGATGGCCGATTTCCCTCTGATCGTTCCTTCCACCAGCACGCCCCGCATCCAGGAGGCCCACATTCTCATCGGACACATCCTCTGTGAAATGGTGGAGCACTACCTCTTCTTCAAGGTGAACCCGTGAAACGAAGCTCTTTGGGGTTGCAGACCGGAAAACCCCTCCCAATCTCCCTTTGATGAAGGGAGGACTTGGTTGTCCCCTTAAAAAGGGGGATATCGGCGTCCTTCATTTTATTCGAACGATGGAAATCAAGTTCGAGCGATATCATCTCCAATCGGACCTCCGTTCTCCCCTTGAGGGATTTGAAACGGTCTCAGTTCCAACCGAGGTCCGGATCGATCCCCTGACAAAACGGCGAAGTCGCATCATCACCTGGGGACTTCCCTCTCCGGGAAAATTCGATTTCTCGAATATGGCCGAGGAATCGAAAGGATGTCTCTTCTGTCCTGAGAATATTTTTCAGAAGACTCCTCAGTTCATAAAAGAAATCGTCCCGGAAGGAAGGGTTTGCATCGGAAGGGCAGTCGGTTTTCCGAATCTCAATCCAGTGGGATCCTACGGAAGTGTCGTCGTCCTCTGTCATGAGCATTTTCTCAGCCTTACCCAATTTACGTCCGAGATTTACGAAGAGGGTCTTACGGCTGCTATCGAGATCATTCGAAGAACAACGGCATTTGATCCGGATACCCGCTATTGGCAAATCAGTCAAAATTTCCTTCTCCCTGGAGGAAGTACCATCCTCCATCCCCATCTTCAGGTCATTGGTGATCCTATTCCGACGAATGAGATTGAATGGCTATTAGATGCCAGTTCCTCCTATTACCAGAAGAATGGAACCGTCTACTGGAAGGATCTCATCCAGATTGAAAAGGAACTTGGAAAACGATATATCGCCTGCATCGGAAAGGTCCACTGGTATGTCTCCTTTGCCCCTACTGGATTCAACGAAGTGTGTGCAAGTGCGGAAGGACATGGATCCGTGGCCACCTTCGGCAAGGAGGAGATTGCTTCTCTGGCCAGGGGAATAGCCTCCACCCTGAAGTATTACGACGAGAAAGGCCTCAATAGCTTCAACTTTTCCGTCTACTCCATTTCCGGCGAAGCCCATTACCAGCTTCTCACCCGAATTATCTCGCGCGCCCCTTTCCAGCCTTATTATCTGAATGACTGGACTTCCTTCGAGACCCTTCACTCTGAGCTGACATCCAACATCATCCCCGAGGAACTCTGTCGTGAAATTCAGCCCTACTTCGCGTAAAAGGTTGGCCTCCATTGACATTGGGACGAACACAATTCTACTCCTCATTGCCGAAGTAGAAGGGGAGAAGATAAAGCCGCTTTTTGAGACGGAGACGGTGGCCCGATTGGGTGAGGGTGTCCAAAAGAGTGGAATTCTTGCAAAAGAGGCAATGAATAGGGGCATTGAAACTCTGTCACAATATTGGGAACGATGCCGGGCGATGAAGGTCCAAAACATCTTTGCCGTCGGGACGAACGCTCTCAGAGAAGCCAAAAATTCCGCAGAATTCTTAAGACTGATTAAGGAAAAACTGAATCTCTCCATTGAGGTCATCTCCGGAGAAGAAGAGGCCCGACTCTCTTACTTGGCTGTGTCAAAGGATCTCATGGAGGTAAACGAACCTATCCTTGTGGTCGATGTAGGTGGGGGAAGTACGGAGTTCATCCTGGGGAGAGGCAATCAGATCAATCAGTGGATAAGCCTTCCACTCGGTTCGGTCCGCTTCACAGAACAGTATCTTCACTCCGATCCTGTTCAAGAGGAAGAGTGGAATACGATGGAGAACAGAATCCGAGAGCTACTTGCCAAAATCCCGCATTCACAGGAGCCGTCGTCAATGGTCGCTGTGGGAGGGACGGCGACGACCTTAGCCTCTGTTGAACAGGGTTTGGAGGAATTCATCCCTCAAAAGATCCATCATTTCGTGTTAAGAAGGGAGGGCCTGAAAAACCAGCTTCTCCTCTACCGATCCAGAACGATCGAAGAGAGAAAGAAGATACCCGGTCTTCCCGCGGCCAGGGCGGATGTGATCTTGGCTGGAGGAGCGATTCTTTATCTGGCGATGGAGGAACTGAACTCTCCCTCTGCCTTAATCAGTTGCCACGGGGTGAGATACGGTCTCCTTTATAAAAAGCTTACCCTTTGGAAACCAACTGCTTTAAGACAAGAATGACCAGAACCATGAACCTTCCTTGACCCGTGTTCTTGGGGCCGATGGGAACCTCCCCCTTACAAAACATAAGGTCTCCTTTCTTAAAGGGTTTCTCCTCATCCCCGATCATCAAAGTCCCCTCCCCTTCAACCCCATAGAGGATCACTTCTAAAGCCCCCGGATGAGGGTGAAGAGGCATGGACTGGCCGGGTTCAAAGCAGATGAGCACTGCCGCTCCTGCATCCCCGATATGGAGTTGCTTGGGTATAAAGTTCTCTTTAGAGAACTCTGCTTTTTCAAAAAGATGAATAGGCTCCATCATACCACTCATTCCAACTCATTCAGCTCTTTAATAATTGCTTCTGGATCCATGTTGTGCATCATCGCTCCAAAAGAGATGGATTCCATCTTCATCCCAGGGCAAGTGAAGCAGCCCTGCCCAAAATATTTTTCGATCACCTTGATCGCTGCAGGGTTCGCCTTCAAAACATCTCCAATAACCATATCCTTATGAAACCTTTTCTCAGCCATTCTACACTCCTTTTCGGTTCGGATTAATTAGTTTGTAGTGCGGAGATTTAATCGATTTACTCCGAACTCAAAGCTTTAAACTCCGAACTATTCCGTGGTTTGAGGAACCATGCTCTTCCACAGATTGAAAATAAACAAAAAAATCGCAACCCCCTGACCGATTCCGAATAAAATCGCTGAGAGGTGCCAGACTCCGCCTTGCGAGGCCTCTGTAATCCACGAAATGGAAAGACCTATGAGCGTAATATTAGCAAGCCATACCTGAATATTACCAAGACGATGGCTGTAAACCGGTCTCCCCATAAACCGGGGAAGAATATGATATCCTACGCCGTAAATCATCATCGCCATAAATCCCAGAAGAAGAATATGGACATGAACTTGCGTGAGGGTAAATCGAATATCCGGAGACAAAACCATACATACTCCCATAATGGTCCCAATTCCGAGATAGATCAGGCTCGATTTGACAAATGCCTTTGCATATTTATCCATTCCAGTGCCTCCTTAACAAATTCCCATTCATCCCCCTTAACTAAAATAGGAACTGAGGGGATTATCTGTTTTACCCACCATGGATCAGCATGGGTAAACATCGGGTACATACCCAAAGATCTTGCCCACCCTTCCGGCAAGGAATCAAAACTCCCTCGTGTTCCGTTTTGTGACAGAGGAAACAGGCGATTTCCTTTTTCTCAGCCATTCGTTTGTCTCCTTTAGTTTAAATTTAACATCCCTTCCCTAAAAGTGTTTTGACTTAGATCAAGACCCCAGAAAGCAGTAGGCTGAAAGGAGAATGCAGATTAATCACTGCCTCTTGCCTTGTGCTTTCCGCCTTCTGAATTTCACCGGAGATAATGGTAGAGCGCATCCACCCGACCGTGCTTCACCAGGTACATCCCGGAGAACTTCATCACTTCCCGGATCTTCGATTTATATTCACCATGGTAACATTGAGTCTCACATTTCTTGCACATGGGTTTAGGATCATGGGGGCACTTCAGCCTCATCGTCAGGCCATAGGTGAGAAGTCGTGTGCAATCCGGGCATAGCGAGATCTCCCTCTTTTCGATCTCTTTGATATCGAAAAGTTTGAATAAAAAAGGAGACTTATCTCCATCATGATTCTTTCTACAGTAGATCCCCACAAACTTGATCAAAGTCCGAACATCATCTTTTTCCGTTTTGGGTGTCCCTTCTTTTTTAAATCTCATTCCTCTTTCCTTCATCACCATCTATTATTTAATTATAATTCCAGAATAAAATAAGTGCCTTGACCTAAGTCAACACAGATGTTGCACCCAAATTCCCATTTAAAGAATAAGACCCCTTCGATATCCAGTCATTGCGAGCACCTAAAAGGTGCGTGCCTGCACGCCGAAGTGGCCCGTCAAAGGCATTTGGTAAGTAATAGTTTCGGTACGCAGGCGTGGCAATCTCATTGCAAAAGAAGAGATTGCTTCGTTTCGCTCGCAATGACCATTTCCTAAATTGGGATTTGGGTTGCACGCAATGGGTTAAAGATTACAAAAATACGGACGGCCTCTGACTTCCTATTTTTCCAGGGACAGCCACTTTCTATCGAAATATCTTTTGGACATTAGAAATGCCTGGACGAATTGAGAGATATTCATCGACCACCAGACCGAGGCCGGTCCGAACCCAAAGAAGACGACAAAGATATAGCTCAAAGGAATCCTTACAAGCCATACACTCAGGGCAACCCGTATCAGGACGCTTCGCGTATCCCCCGCTCCGTTCAGGCCTCCACCGAGGATAATGCCCCAGGCCATAAATGGCTCGCTGATCATGCTGATATAAATATATTTCATGCTCTCCCTGACCACAATCTCATTATGTGACAGGAACGAGGCGATCCATCGAGCATTCAAGATGACCGCGATGACTATGATTGTGACAACCACCACGCCAATCGCAGCGGTGATGAATCCGCTTCGCAAGGCATCTTCTTTTCTCTTCTCGCCCAGCAGATTTCCGACGATCACCGCATTGGCCATGTTGAACCCGAAGACCGGAAGGTAGATGACCGATTCGATCCTCAGGCCGGTCGTCAGGGCAGCGAGAATTTCAACCCGGCGTTCGGGCAATGCGCTCAAGATCAGGAAAAGAACCATGGAAGAGAGCTGCCACAGCACCTGAAGCATTCCAATCGGCCAGCCTATGGTCATCATCTTTCGCACGGTACCGACGGAAAATGTCCTCTCCCCAGTCATCAAACTTCTCACCTTCCATAGGTTGACCAGGCTACCAATCAAGACACTTGAAGCGGTGGCCGTTGCAATTCCCCTGTATCCCAGAGGCGTATAAAACACAAAAAAGAAATTGAGACCGATGTTGAGCGCACAGACAAGGGCCTGGGTTTTCAAAGACTCTTTCACCCTGTCACAAGACCTCAAAACCCCGTTGGAGTTGATGAGAAGGTAGTGGAAGAATAAACCAACCGAATAAATTTTGATGAAAGGGACCGCAAGATATTTGAGCTCCTCCGGGATGTTTACAAAATGGATGATTTCAGGGCTAAAGAAGAAACCCCCTGCGACGAGGACGATTCCTGCACCGGCAGTCGCCGTGAGGGAGGAAAAAATCGCTTGAGTTAAGTCATTTTGATTTCGTGACGCGAACAACCTCGATACGACTGAGACAGTGCCCACCGTAAGGGCATTGGCAATCACGATAAGAACAAAATAGAGCTGAATGACAAAACCGTACGTCGCCTGGATCTCTTTGCTCACCTTGCCGGCAATGTAAACATCCGTCAGGCCCATCAAGAACTCAAAAAACATGATCACCGTCAGCGGCCAGCTCACAGACCAGCTGCGTGACATGAAGGATTTTATATCTTCCCTCTTAACGAAAGCGGAAAGTCTCGTAACTTCCTCCAATCATTACGATGCGGTCCCCTGGGGGGAGAGGCGATAATCATAGACTCCTCTTCCGTTCTTGCGGCCGAGGCGTCCTGCTTTGACCAGTTTGACGAGGAGGGGTGCCGGTCGATATTTTTCACCCAGCTCCTTATGAAACGTTTCCATACATTGCAAAAGAATGTCCAGCCCGAAGGCATCCGCCGCGGCCAAGGGGCCTAAAGGAAAGCCAAGGCCTCTTGCGCAACACCTGTCGATGTCTTCAGGACTCGCAAGGGAACTTTCCAAGACATAGAAAGCCTCGTTCACCATCGGAAGGTAAAGGCGGTTGACCACAAAACCCGGAGAGTCCACGACGGTAACGGTCTCTTTCCCGCAGGTTGTAATGAAGCCAATAATCGTTTTGTGGGTCTCATCAGAAGTCTCTATCCCACGCACCAATTCGACAAGCGGCGTCAAGGCCGCCGGAATCAAGAAATGTGTTCCAATGCATCTTTCCGGTCGAGACGTGACTGCTCCCATCTCCGTAATGCTTAACGTGGACGTGTTGCTTGCCAGAATGGCTTCCTTAAGACAGATCCCGTCCATCTTCTTGAACAACTCCTTCTTCGCCTTGATATCCTCAAAAACCGCCTCGATCACCAATGCCGCGTCTGAAAGGGCTTTCGTCAAATCTGTCGTCGTGGCAATAAGAGAAAGAACCTTCTCCATCTCCTCACTTCTCATTCTTTCCCTTTTGACCTGATTGCTTAGAAATGATTTGATAGATCCTAAGCCCTTTCTTGTTAACTCTTCGGAAAGGTCCACCAGGATGGTTTGAAAACCGCCTCTGGCACAGACTATCCCGATCTGGCTTCCCATCGTTCCCATACCGACCACGCATACTTTCTCGATCTCCATCTATGGTCTCCCTTCTCTTATACGATGTCGATACATGCCTTCTCATCCTCATCGTGGGACTGAGACCAATTTACCAACAATTTATCGATTTATCAATTTCATCTTTCCTCTTGCTCCCGGAAGATCCGACATGACAGGCCCGGAGAGAAAAGAATTTGGTATAAGCGGGGTTCAAATACAGTCTCTTAACCCGAAAAATACTTGATTCACCCCATTTATCTTGATCACTCATGTATAAGAAAATGGGAAAGCCATCGTCAGCGAACTCTTTTTCATGGAGGAAATAGCGGATATTGTTTATGGCAACCGGTTCATATCAACGAGAACCTGAGGTTATTGTAACGCGTCACCCGTCTATGATGGAGATCATCCTCAACCGGCCCCGCGTCATCAATGCTCTCACTACTGAGATGATCCTGCGGGTCCGCCAAGCCCTTGACGAAGCGATTCAAGAGGACCAATATCAGTTTGTCCTGTTCCTCGGAACCGGGAACCGAGGGTTTTGCGCAGGTGGCGACCTTAAGAGACTCGCAAAAGCAGTCAAGGAGAAATCTTTCTCCGTTGCGGATGAGTTTTTTCGAGAGGAATATGGTTTGGACCTTTTTATACACCGGTTTCCGAAGCCGGTGATCGTGATCGCCGATGGCATCACCATGGGAGGAGGTCTTGGTATATCTGCCGGGGCCAATATTGTGGTTGCCGCAGAGCGAACCCTCATGGCGATGCCCGAGACCCGTATCGGCTTTTTCCCCGATGTGGGCGCAACAGGCTGGATGTTTACAAAGTGTCCCAGAGGATACCCCGAATACCTTGGACTTGTAGGTTACGAAATGGAAGGGGCGGAATGCGTACGCCTGGGACTGGCAAACTCGTTAACCAGGGGAGAGCGATTGCCGAGACTGAGAAAGGCCCTTCAAAGTTTCCAGGGAAAGCTCACCGATGACCAAACGGTAGCGATAGAGCACCTCAAATCCTATCTTGCCTCCTTCTTCCAGAAAGACATGCCTATCAATCCTGAAATGGATGAGTGGGTAGCAACCCATTTCGCTGGGAAGACCTCGCTCCCTGAAATCATGAATTCCCTCTCCCGATGCAGCCAGGAGGACCGTTTGTGTCAGGATGTCTATCACCGGCTGTCGGAACGATCTCCCACAGCACTCGTCCTCACCTTGGCGCTGCTGCGGCATAATGAAGGACGTCCCCTGGAGGAGGTGTTTGCTGCGGAGACCAGGGCGGCCCGCTTTATGATAAGACACTCGGATTATCTCGAAGGCATCCGCGCTCGCATTCTGGACAAAGATGACCTGCCGCACTGGCAGCCCTCCACGATAGAGGAGGTGGCCCTTCCAGAAGTAAAACTTTTAATTGAGAAAAGCAGTTTCTGAATCTCTTCGGCATTTCTCACAAATGGATTGGAATCATCGACACCTACTCTGTGGATAACTCTTGTGCAAACGGCGGAAACCTCTGATCGAGGACGGATTATATTTTCAAACCTGAGGCCACCGCTTCTAAGGCTTCTCGATTCAAGATGAGAATCCTGTTCTTCTTCACCTCGATAATCTTTTTGGCTTTCATCTTTGCCAGGCTCCTTGAAAGGGTCTCACTAATTGTCCCCAGCTTTGAAGCCAATTGGCTTTTGCTTAAATCCAAATCGACCTCTCTGGGGTTCCTTCCCTCTTTTGCTGATTTCAAAGAGAGATCGATCAGATATTTTGCAACTCGCGATGAAACCTCTTTGAGGGAAAGCTCTTCGATGAGGGAAGCAAATTTTCTCAAAAAGTGCGAAAGAGAGACGATCATATTGATGCTAAGCTGGGGATTCCGCTCGATGAGATGGATGAAATCCCTCTTGGGGAAAAACAGAAGCTGGCTATCTGTTAGGGTCTCGGCAAAGGCTGGGTAATTTCCTTCGAGAAACAGAGCTGCCTCAGCAAAGGCCTCCGGCGGAGACACCACATGAAGAATCTGCTCCTTGCCTTCCGGCGATATCTTGAAGAGTTTCACCTTTCCCGAAAGGATCACATAGAATCCCCTTGCCTCCTCCCCATCGGAAAAGAGAATCTGCTTCTTTCCGACCCGCCTTAGCGAAGCAACTGCCTTGATCTTTTTCAGGTCTTCTTCTTTCAGCCCGGCAAAAAGAGGACACCGTTTCAATGATTCAATCACCATATTTACTCCCTAAACGCTCCGTCGCTTTATTTGGACTTTGCAAAAAAACTATATTTTACTTTAATATTTATTCGTAACACAGCAATATTATTAGTCTTTTTTTAATAAAAATAAACCATGCGTTCTCATAGAACATTTACCCAAATAATTCAAAGAGTTAAGAGATTAGGGTGCGATCCCGTCTCAAGGATTCCATGGGCTCCGGACTATGTCTACGAGTAAATCCCTGATATTGAAATAAAATATAGACTATGTTAATCTTTTTTAGCTAAATTTCAATATCGGAGGAAAATTTTTGAGTTCTCTTTATAAGAACCTGATCTTCTGGGCAATTATCGTCATCCTGATGGTTCTTCTCTTCCAGCTTTTCAGTAAACCCCGTCAAACAGCGGTAGAAAAAAATTATTCCGATTTCATCTCCACCGTGGAAAACAATCGGGTTCAGGAGGCGGAGATACGCGGTAGAAACATTATTTGGAGGGATAAAGAAGGAAGACGCTTCAAAACTTATGCCCCTGAAGACCCCGAGATGATTAAACTTCTCCGAGATAAAGGGGTGGTTATCAATGTGAAGAAAGAAGAGGAGTCCTTCTCTCTCTGGAGTATTCTCATCACATCGCTTCCGGTGATTATTCTCGTAGGCGTTTTGCTCTTTTTCATTCGGCAGATGCAAATCGGCGGTGGAAAGGCCCTCTCTTTTGGAAAGAGTAAGGCGAAAGTTCTGACGAAAGAACTCCATCAGGTAACATTTGAGAATGTCGCTGGAATTGAAGAAGCCAAAGGTGAACTTGAGGAGATCATCGATTTTCTCAGGGATCCCAAAAAGTTTACGAAGCTTGGCGGAAGGATCCCTAAGGGAGTTCTTCTCATCGGCGCCCCCGGAACGGGGAAAACGCTTCTCGCACGAGCGATTGCAGGCGAAGCTGACGTTCCCTTTTTCAGCATCAGCGGTTCTGATTTCGTGGAGATGTTCGTGGGAGTCGGAGCTTCCAGGGTTCGAGACCTCTTCCTTCAGGGAAAACGGAACGCCCCCTGCATCATTTTCATTGACGAGATCGACGCCGTTGGAAGGCATCGAGGAGCCGGCCTGGGCGGGGGGCACGATGAGCGAGAGCAGACCTTAAATCAGCTGTTGGTTGAAATGGACGGATTCGAATCGAACGAAGGGGTCATCCTGATCGCAGCCACAAACCGGCCAGATGTTTTAGACCCTGCCCTACTCAGGCCAGGTCGTTTTGACCGTCAGGTGGTTGTGCCCCTTCCCGATGTCAAAGGAAGAGAGCAAATCCTGAAGGTTCACTCTGGCAAGACCCTGTTGGGGGCAGATGTCAATCTCGCAGTCCTGTCCAGAGGAACCCCTGGATTTACCGGAGCCGACCTGGAGAACCTCGTGAACGAAGCGGCTCTGCTGGCCGCCCGGTTAGGAAAAGAACGCATCGAGATGGCCGACTTTGAACAGGCCAAAGATAAAGTCCTGATGGGCGTCGAACGGAAATCAATGATCATCCCTCTGGAGGAGCGAAGAATTACCGCTTTTCATGAGGCAGGTCATACGTTGGTCGCACGAATGATCCCGGGAACAGACCCCATTCACAAAGTCACGATTATCCCCAGGGGCCGAGCTCTTGGAATCACACAACAGCTCCCCATAGACGAAAAGCATACCTACCCCAGGGACTATCTGCTGAACAACATCGCCGTGATGATGGGTGGGAGGGTGGCGGAGGAACTGGTGTTGAACAGCCAAACCACCGGGGCGGGAAATGACATCGAACGCTCCACGGAGATCGCCAGAAAAATGGTCTGCGAGTGGGGAATGAGCGAAAAGCTTGGCCCTCTGACTTTTGGTAAGAAAGAAGAAGAGATCTTTTTGGGAAGAGAGTTTGCCCGCCACCGGGACTATAGTGAGGAGACAGCACGTTTGATTGATGGTGAAGTAAGGACCATCGTCGCCCAAGGCTATGAAAAGGCGAAAGAGATCGTCCAGACGAATATGACCACTCTCCATACGTTGGCAAATACGCTTCTTGAAAAAGAGGTTCTTGACGGAAATCAAATCGAGGCCATCATCAAGGGTGAGAATGTTTAGGCAAGATGAATCTGATTCGATGCCTTCACATTACAAATGCCAGCGAAGCCATTCACCAAATGGAGAGCATGGGGGTGGATCCGGCGAGCATCGGGCTAATGGAGGGTAAGACCCTCCATTTCAATCTCAAAGTAGAAGGGATCGAACCTCGGACGGCTAATCTTCTCAAACAGGAGATGTTCGCATTGGGCGGGGACATTGCTGTCGATGAAAGGGGATTTGATTGCAGCACCGAAAAGACGGACGCCCTTCTAATGGGAAATCAGAAACATTTCGAAAAACTGATCTCCAAATTGGAACAATATCCAGGCCTCAACCCTCTTGGTCAGTCCATTAAAGAAACCCTTAAGAACATTTCTAAGACACAATACGCCATCCGCTGCCGAAAGCGGACGTTGTTGCTGGGAAAGAGAACGCTTTTGATGGGGGTTCTCAATATCACTCCGGATTCTTTTTCAGACGGTGGCCTCTTCTTTGACAGAGAAAAGGCTATCTCGCACGGACTGAAGATGGTTGAGGAGGGGGCGGATATTATCGATATCGGAGGGGAATCGACCAGACCTGGCTCGAAGCCTCTCCAATTAGAAGAGGAGCTTCGCCGCGTCATTCCCGTTATCAAATCGATTGCCGCCAAAGTGGATGTGCCCATCTCCATCGATACCTATAAATCGGTTGTAGCGCAGAAGGCGATCGAGGCAGGAGCTGAAATAATCAATGATATCAGCGGGTTGAACTTCGACCCCGACCTGGCGAAAGTGGCCTCGAAGGAGGATATCCCCCTTGTCCTCATGCACATCCGTGGAACCCCTGAAACGATGCAGAAGAATATCCATTACGATTCCCTATTTTCTGAAATACTTCAGTATTTGAAAGATTCTATTCAGAGGGCAGAATCCGCGGGGTTGGACCCGTGCCAGATCATCATCGATCCCGGAATCGGTTTTGGAAAAACCGTTGAGGATAACCTTTCTATCATAAAAAATCTCTTTGAATTTCGAGTACTTGGAAAGCCTATTCTTCTGGGGACGTCACGCAAAATTTTCATCGGGAAAATTCTGAACGCGGAGGTCGGAGAGCGATTGGAAGGAACGCTCTCAAGTATTGCGGTTGGCGTTCTCAACGGGGCCAATATCATTCGCTGTCACGATGTGCTCCAGGCAAAAAGGGCTATCGCTGTAGCCGACGCCATCCGTCTGGCAGGAGAAGCGTAGCGCCCTCATCTTATGGGGGGATAGAATGCGTCCGCAGTAAATGCAGGCGCTACTTGACCTTTATTTAGAAAATATGATAACGATGACTAACCTAATCCTTCCCAATCCATCTTAGAAAAGCCTGCCTCGCACGGTAGTTAGGTACACGGTCTGCAGGCAGGCAGAGGGAAAAAATAGGGATTTTTACGGGTGGGGGTGAAACAGAATGACACGTAAACTATTTGGAACGGATGGAATCAGAGGGGTCGCCAATGCAGATCCCATGACCGGAGAGATGGCCATGCAGTTGGGAAGGGCCATCGCCCATATCTTTAAGGACGTGAAGGGAAGACATCGGATTGTGGTGGGAAAAGATACCCGGCTTTCGGGATATATGCTGGAAACCGCGTTGGCCTCCGGCGTCTGTTCCATGGGAGCGGATGTCATGTTGGTGGGCCCTTTACCCACTCCCGGCATCGCTTTCATCACCACCAGTATGAGGGCCAATGCGGGTGTCGTGATTTCGGCCTCTCACAATCCTTACTACGACAATGGAATCAAAATCTTTTCTCAGGATGGCTTTAAACTTCCGGACGAAATCGAACACCGGATCGAAGAATTGATCCTTTCGAATCATCTCCATTCCCTCCGTCCCACAGCGAATGCAGTTGGAAAGGCCCATCGCATCGACGATGCCGTCGGGAGGTATGTGGTCTTTCTCAAAAATACTTTTCCCAACAACTTAACATTGGACGGTCTTCGAATCGCTTTAGATTGTGCCAATGGGGCCGCCTACCGAGTAGCTCCGACGGTCCTCGAGGAATTGGGAGCCGAGGTGATTCCAATTGGGGTAGATCCCAATGGAGAAAATATCAACGACCATTGCGGCTCGCTTTATCCGGAAATGGTCAGTCGCCTTGTCCTGGAGAAGGAAGCAGATATCGGGATCGCTCTCGACGGAGATGCGGACCGAATCGTCTTTGTGGATCGAAAAGGGAAGGAGGTGGATGGAGATTATATTCTGGCGATCTGTGCTCACCAGATGCTATCCGAAAACAGGCTGAAAAAGGGAACGCTGGTCACTACCGTAATGAGTAATATTGGGCTGGACCGGACGATAAAAAATGCGGGTGGGAAAGTCATTAGGACTCAAGTAGGAGACCGTTATGTTGTGGAGGAGATGGTCCGGGGAGATTACAATCTTGGGGGAGAGCAATCAGGCCATACCATCTTTCTGGATTACAATACGACTTGCGATGGGGTCCTCACGGCCCTACAAGTTCTGGCCATCATGAAACAGAAAGAACGTCCCTTAGACGAACTGACCCACGTGATGGAACCTCTTCCTCAGGTTCTCTATAACGTAGAAGTCAAAGAGAAGAAAAACCTGTCTGGGTTTCCAGAAATCGAAAAGAGGATCAGGGAGATTGAGAAAACATTGGAACAGTCCGGAAGGATTTTGATTCGCTATTCTGGAACAGAACCTCTCCTCCGAATCATGGTCGAGGGAGAAGATGAAACAAAACTCCATCGGTTTGCCCAAGACCTTGTCGAGCTGGTTAAGAAATACATCGGGAAGTAGAATCTAGAGAGGGGAATGTGGTTAAACCGCTTTCTCCTTTCCACTTTCGACATTCGAATGCAGGGGGGATCATGCCGAGGTTGGGTGTCAACATTGATCATGTCGCCACGGTCAGGCAGGCCAGAGGGGTGATGTACCCCGATCCTGTCACCGCTGCAGGAATCGCGGAATTGGCCGGAGCGGACGGAATCGTATGTCACCTGAGGGAGGATCGACGCCACATCCAAGATCGAGACCTACGAATACTCAGAGAGACGATTCAGACCCGATTGAATCTTGAAATGGCGCCTACTGAAGAGATGATCCGCATTGCCCTATCAACCAAGCCAAATATCGCCACCCTCGTTCCTGAAAAAAGAGAAGAATTGACGACAGAAGGCGGGCTCGACGTCATCAAATTCAGTCCATCTCTCAAAAAGGCGATTCAACGACTCCACAAGGGAGGAATCCCGGTCAGCCTCTTTGTGGATCCCCAAAAAAATCAAATCAAGGCCTCGGAGGATGTGGGCGCGGATGCCATCGAGATTCACACCGGTCGGTACTGCGATGCAAAGAATCCTTCCGAGGAAGATGAAGAGCTAAAAATAATTCTCGACGCAGTCGCCGAGGCCTCTCACCGTGATCTCCGGATTGCCGCAGGCCACGGGTTGAATTACGTGAACGTCCGACGGATTGCAGAAATCAAGGAAATCGAGGAACTCAATATCGGCCACAGCATTATTGCCCGGGCGGTTCTGGTAGGGTTAGATCAGGCTGTTCGGGAGATGG
>DBZJ01000219.1 GCA_002311635.1 Syntrophaceae bacterium UBA1163 | reverse complement strand
TGTAAAGAAGCGTTAGACGCACTGCACTAGCAAAGGGGGATTTTCATGGCAGAAAGAATTGCGATAGTAGGAGTAGGTCAGACTGAGTTTAAGGGTCGTCGCCCAGATATATCTCAGGTTGAGCTGGTGAATCAGGCAGTAAGAGCGGCTCTGGATAACGCCCAGCTAACCATTAAGGATATAGATGCGGTAGTAATTGGCAATGTGGAGCTGTTTGAGGGAAATTATCAGGTAGATATGTGGATGACTGAAGGTTCCGGTGCCTACCTCAAATCGGGGTTTAAAGTCCAATCCGGCGGTACTACCGGGTCAACGGTGAGCACTACCTGCTTTAACCTGGCAGCTAGCGGGGAGTTTGGAGCGGTGCTGGGAATAGGCTTTGAGAAGCAGGATGAGGGAAGTAGTCAGGCATCCCTGAGGTCAATCTATGAGGACGTATTCTATGATGTGGGTGGTGGAGGCAAATCAGCCGTCACGGGAGCACAAGGAATAGCCCTGGATATGCTGAGACGAAAATCAATCACCGAGGAGCAGGTGGCTATAGTTCGGGTTAAGCAGGCTGAGAATGCCATCAGGAACCCTCATGCCCACTTGAGGAGAAAGCTTACTGTTGAGGATGTAATGAATTCTCCATTACTGGCCCGGCCACTAAGGCTGTTACATATCTGTCCGACATCGGTTGGGGCCTGTGCTATTGTTGTCGCCCCGGAGTCAAGCGCCAAAAAGATTTCAAGCAATCCAGCCTGGGTTATTGATTGGGTTACTGTTCATGGTGGAACGATGCCCTTCCTTGGGACAATGACCCAGGCTATATCGGCCACCCCCCTTGGTCCGATGTGGCTCTGGTCATTTGAGCAGGCAGCCACTAAGCTTTATAAGCGCAACGGTATTACCAATCCACGACGGGAACTTGATGTAATTGAGGTTTATGATATGGCTACCTGGTTAGAGATTGAGTGGTATGAACGCACGCACCTGTGTGAGAAGAACGAGGCACATAAGCTGGTAGAGGAGCAGGCTACCTGGATGGGTGGTGACATTCCGGTTAACCCTTCAGGCGGGGTGGTTTCTACCAATGCCATTGGCGCCTCAGCCATGCAACGCATTGCTGAGATAGCTATACAGATTCGTGGTGATGGTGGTGATAGACAGGTACCTAACGCAAAGCAGGCTGCAGCGTTCACCGCTGGCGGTGATAACTATTCAACCGCAGTATTGATGAGGAAATTACTGTAAAGAGGAGGAAAAGGCGTGAGCCAGAAAGAGACTGAGGAGTATCTCTATGTTGACCAGATTGTAAAGCTGCCGTTTACTGAATCGGCTGGTTTATACATCAGCAGGTTTTTGACCAAGATTCGGGATGAAGGCAAGATAGTAGCTAATAAGTGCCCTAAATGCAACCGAATCATAGTGCCACCCAGAATCGTTTGCAGCTATTGCAAGGTTAAGATAGAGGATAAGCCAGAGAACTGGGTCGAGCTCAGTGATAAGGGGACGGTTACTGACACCATGACTATTGAGGACAGGGAGATAGATGCTGTTACCGGAGAGATGGTGGGTGCGCCTAACCCCAACCTGTTTATTCGCTTGGATGGTGGCGATGAATGGACAATTATCGGCCATATCTCAGAGGAGATGGATGCGTCAAAGGTGCCACCGGGAACCCGAGTTCAGGCAGTGTGGAAGCCAAGAGAGGAACGGCTGGGTAAGGTAAGCGATATTAAATACTTCAAGGTTATACAGGAATAGACTAAGGAGGAGCTATGAGTGCAGAATTAGAACCTGTAGTTCATTCCAAGACAAGGCTATGGAAGTACCGCCACTATGCTGGACCGGTCCGAAGTAAATTTCTGGCGGAACTCAGGGATAATAAGCGGATTATGGGGACTAAATGCCCAGTATGTAACCGGGTTTACCTGCCGGCAAGACCAACCTGTTTCGTCTGCTTTGGTCAGCTATATGAGTGGGTTGAGGTCAGTAATAAAGGCACACTAGTGACTTACACGGTGGTTCATCAAAAAGAACCAACTTATCCTTTGGATACTCCTTTCGTCTATGGTATTGTCCGATTGGATGGGGCTGATACCGGCCTAGCTCACATAATAAGTGAGGTTGACCCAGAACACCTGAGAATCGGGATGAGGCTAGAAGCGGTGTTTAAAGAAGAAAGGCAAGGTAGTATCTTAGACATCAAATATTTTAGACCTTTATATTAGTTATACCAAGGGTGCATCACTACCTTTACTGGAATTAAAGGAGAGATTCGAGTGAGGCAGCAGAGTTCCGTAATACGCTTGTGAGGACACCATCTTTTTTGTGTGCCAGTTGGAAACTTAGACGCGCACCCTATTTACAATCTGAGGTTTTATGAAAATAGCCGCCAGATACCGACAAATGATCTTGTCCAACCCGGAGTAATTAATAGAAGTGGTACGCTATTGTGGGGATACCTGTACTTTCTGTCGATAGGGTATTGGGTTAGGAAAAAAATCATGAAAAGGCGAACATTTCACCAAGGATCGTAAAAACTTTCGATGGCAGAAAATAATTTCCTATTTTTGATCCAGCAGAAGAGGCAGTTTTTAAAAAAGTGACTTTTTCTACAGGCTCGTTAGAAGGTTGAAGGTTTTTTAAAATTGTGCATTGTAAATTGTCGACGATTGTTTGAGGTTTTTGAAGACAATTGTAGAAAGGAGGGGATGTTTGTAGCAGCATTGGGTATTGTTTTGGTATGGTTGGAAGGGGAAAGTAAACCGTATTTAGAAAATGAATTTGTTAAAAAGTCTTTTTAAGAAAAAAGGAGGGAATTGAGATGATTAACAAAATTTGGAAGAAGACATTACTGGTTAACTTGTTCATAGTTTTATTTGCATTAATTCTTGTGAGGATTTCTTTTGGGGAACCCCCGCAAGGCATGAAGTGTTACGTAATTCCGAGTGGGGGTTTGACTCTCCCTAAGGAATTCCTGACGGGATTCTCAGGTTTAGGACAGAAGATTACCATCCCGATATCGACTTACCTCGTTGAACATCCTAGGGGCCTAGTTCTCGTTGATATGGGGATGAGATGTGACAACAAGCCTGAGAACTACAGGAACAGTGTGCAGTGCAAAGATGCGGATTTAGTGAACCAGCTTAAAAAAATTGGTTATTCTCCTGAGCAAATAAAGTATGTTATTCTCACACACCTGCATGTGGACCATTCCGGCTACGTAAACTCCTTCCCTAAATCGGTTTTCTTTATACAGAAGGACGAGTTGAATGAGGCCAACTGGCCTTCCTCATATGAAAAGGGTCATTATTGGCCAATAGACTGGACTAAGCTGAAAGACTTCGATGTTGTGGCGCTCGAGGGCGATTGGGATCTATTCGGAGATGGAAGCGTGAAGATATTCAGAACAATTGGTCATACCCGGGGTCACCAATCGGTTGTCGTCACCCTTCCAAAGACGGGATCCATAATCCTCACAGGGGATGCGGTCTACCTGCCGGAAATTTTACGGGGAACTATGCCCGGCATTTTCTGGAATGCAGAAGAATTTGTGAAATCTGTCCAGAGGGTGAAATTGGAAAAAGAGCGTACCCAGGGGCAGATCTTTTATTCACATGACCCCGAGCAGTTCAAAACCCTGAAATTGCCACCGGAATATTATGAATAATACATGGAAATGAGGGGCATCCATTGTAGTTGTCCCTCCGAATACGGCTGTGCCCCGGCTGGGCAGATAGCCGGTATGATTGCGGAGATAAAGAGTGCCAAGGAAATAGTTAAAGAGATTGTTGCTGAAGCAGAAAAGATTCTACGGAGTATCTCAATAGGTAGTCATTGACCCTAAACAAAGGACTGCGGCGGACGGCAACAGTAAAGATATATACAAGTTATGACGAGGCAGTGGCTGATATACCTGACCGGGCGACAATGACAATAATGACCGGGGAATGAGTTTTGCCATTGGCAAATATGCCGCAAAATCTTATTTTGACATTGCGCGATTACGGAGCCAAGCGGCTAACTATTGTCTCAAACTATCCAGGCACTGGTAAAAGCAAGATAACCGAGAAGATATGAAGTCCAGTAGGAAGCTGAAATTCCGCCATAAGAAATAGGTGTAAAAATACTCTCTAAGATCAGGTAGGGCATGAGTGTTTGGGCAGCACTGGTTTTAGGAGCTAAAACGATAGGTTATCAGTTTGCTCAATTAGGCGTAGGTGCGCAACTTGAAAAGGGGACGCTTCTATTTTGGTAGGAACAGTACATTTCTAAATTGGTTTGACAGGATCATTTTTTTTAAATGGTTTCAAATTTTTTTCTTGACAAGCGTTTCCTATTATGATACAGGAAGACAAAGAAGCGCGTCCTACAATGAACGTAAATCCAACCTCTTACCAGCAATTTAGTAAAAGGTGGGGGCAGGACGGATCAAGATGGAAGAAAAAGATCATTATGAAACATAAAGAGGATGCGCAAAAATATGAAAATGTCCCTTGAGCGATTAGTCAAACTTGCCGGCCTAACGAAAGGGTACATTTGCAAGAAAGAGAATTCTGACAAAGCTCCGGCTTTTTCAACATTAATTAAGATTGCTATTGGTCTCAATAATTAAGATTGCTATTGGTCTCAATGCCGATGTTAATCTTTTGATAGCGGAAGATTCGAATGCACCTCAAGATATAAGGCTTTGTATTATAAAGAAAAATGAAGCGAAGGAAGTCGCCTCAAGAGGAACGGTTTACCGAAACCATTATAAAGCGTTGGCTTACAAAAAACTTGGTAAGAATATGAAGCCATACCTTATTGAGCCAGCTTTTGAAGAAAAGGCGGTCTTTTCCCATGAGGGTGAAGAATTCATGTACGTTCTTGAAGGAACAGATGAATTTGTTTACGAAGGTAAAAAATATATACTGAATGCAGGAGATAGTATCTATTTCGATTCTATAATACCCCATAGTGGTAGAAGTGTTGGGGAGAAAAAAGCCAAGATTATGGCTGTAATGTTCTCGTATAAAGGCCAATAATTTTTTTCAGTATAAGGTTTCCGATTTGGAAACGGAAACGATTCGATTGCGATCTTGAGAGGGAATAAGATTTTCTTATGGAAGGAGATAATTAATGCCTAATTGGATAAAGCGACCTGAAAGGAGCGAAAA
The DNA here is from genome assembly GCA_002311635.1 of Syntrophaceae bacterium UBA1163. GTDB lineage: Bacteria > Desulfobacterota > BSN033 > BSN033 > UBA1163 > UBA1163. The sequence continues at coordinate 12,371 of DBZJ01000219.1, read as the reverse complement.
TGGGAAAGGAACGCAAAGCACTCGCGGATCAACGTAGATATTTGGTAGCCTTTGATACCGGGGGCACCATCACCGACATATTTTTGGTCGATTCCGAAGGGAGATTTGTTGTGGGAAGAGCCGGAACCACCCCCCAGAATGAGAAGAGTATTGGCTTTTGGGAGTCTTTAGGTTCCGCTGAGTTTCACGGCGGAGGCAGTTATTGGTACTTTGATTTCATCGAGAGGAGGTGATGAGAAGCTATACCGATGATCTTATATTGATGATCTAATGGGGATAAGGTAGAAGGGAGTTAATTCATTTTTTTTCGAACTTATTATGAGGATTAAGAAGGGGGAACTATGAAAAGAATCCAACTATTGATTTTATCCCTTATTATAGTATTGGCCCTTATGATACAACCCGTCAAGGCTTTAGAAACCAGGTTGTTTGATGAACCGTTGAGTCTCGCAGGGTATATGACTCAGGGGGCATCTTATGGTCTGGAAGGTAAGCACTATGATACGGAACGGGGTTTTCAATCTTTCTTATGGAACCTTTTTCTGGAAGGCAAATACACTCCATATAAGGATTTGCAACTCTATGCCTCAACCAAAATGACAGCAGATTGGATTTACCAAGTTAAAGCTGATGGTAGGCAATGGAATGATCAATTATTTGAGGAATCGCACGGTCACCTAAACTTCGATGATAAATACTGGCAGGTGCTGAACGAAGCCCATGTTACTTGGTCTTCAGAGAATTTCATGATGCGGATAGGTAAACAGATTGTAAGTTGGGGGCAAACTGACGGGTTCCGGCTAATGGATCAGATCAATCCTATAGACCAGCGCCGTGGATTTAGCGATGTCAAGTTCGAAAACACAATCATTCCGGTCTGGCTAGCCCGGGGTGAATATTCCATTCCGGTCATGTCGAAGTGGTTACAAGAAATAGGGGCTCAATTCGTCTTTAACCCCAACGCAAAGTTTATTCCCAATCAGGCCCTGTTCTATGAGGTTGGCAACGATGTTGGAGGCATATGGTCCCCAAACGTCGTTGTTTATGGCCCTTTCCCTGGCGGGAAAGCCCATTTGGGTTCACCTTTATGGGGTCTTAAATCGCCCAGTAGTTTCGATCCCGAAGGATTTGAGTACGCTGCTAAGATTGAGGCTATGCTATGGAATGCTGTTGTCACTTTAAATGGCTTTTATGGTCGGAACCTTGATCCTGTGTGGCAAACGGTGGGAGCCCCGGTCATCGGCGTCGCTTCAGACGGGGAATTGCTCCTCCATCTCCCCTTTAAAGGCTACTACGCCCCTCTCAAATTTTTGGGTGCTACCTTTACAAGGGATGTACCCTTCTTGAAAATACCATTCGGGGGGGCGCCTGAGCCAGTTCTGCGTCTGGAGGTCCTTTACGAATTTGATAACGCATCAAACACCGCAATTAACACCATTGAAAAACATGATGAATTGCATGCTGCCATCGGGATGGATTGGAAGGTGAAAATTGATCCCTTGAACCCCAAAGCCTCTTTTCTGATAAGTGCCCAATTTTACGACCGAAAAATCTTCAATTATCCAACAAATTACCTGCTCTCGGACATGAATAACCCAACTCTATATGCGAACAACTATATGACAACACTATTGGTCAATACCTCATATTTTAATGCGAGATTAGTCCCTACAGTTTTTTGGATGCATAGCATTGATTGCCATGCAGACTTTTATAAACTCGATTTGGCATATGATTATACTCATAATTGGCACTTTAACGTAGGGGCATTGTTATTTGCCGGAAAGCAGACAAATCAATCATTTCAGCTGTTTAAAGACAAGAATCAAATTTATTTTAAGGCTGAATACAAATGGGATTAGGAGGGCCTGGGACCTAAAGCATAGAAAAACTATTGTAGTGATTCAGAAATGTCTATCCTTTATTTGTCATTCCCGGCTTGACCGGGAATCCAGAGTTTTTGGGCGGGATTCCAGCCTTTGCAGTAATGACGGCCTCGGAATTTATGTAAAGAAGTGTTAGATTCACTACACTATAAAGGGAGGAGAAAAAAAGTGGAGAAAATTAAAAAATTTAAGATGTTTGGCATTGGATTTACAGTCTTCTTACTAATGCTGGCGACGGTAGCACCCACCGTATGGGCTTGGACTTTAGATGAATGGAAAGCGAGGAAAGTGCCTACCCTGGATGAATGGAGGAGTGAAAAAGATCTAAATGACGATCCAAGGCCCATTTTGAAAACGGGATTGAATCCAAAAAAGTACTTGCCTCCTGATGTTTATGATAAGGTGACATTTGATGTGGAGACCATGAAAAGAGTTTGGGCCGATTTGGTAGGATTTAAGGCCCCAGATGAGACAGGCAAGATTGCACCGGAGATTATACCGGGCACCTACTCCTATCACGACAAGGATAAATTTCCATTTAAAGAATTGATGATTCCGCACCATTATCAAAAGTTCGCTCCCGGTGCACCGCCTTTTATAGGAAATTTTCCTGTGATAAAGGTTGTCCCCACACGGCAATATTACTACTCTCTTGCGATCAGTCAGGCTACAAAGGAAAACATGGGTCGTACCGAGCTGAATGATAAGGGATTTTTGAATGTAAGCAGTCTCCAGCCCGGCGTCCCATTTCCAAGACCTTCCGGAAAATTTAAGGCCCAGCAGGCCATTTATAATTGGCTCTTACGTTATGAATTTAGTAATTCTGCGGGGCTTATTGTTATCCAAGGTTTTAACAAAAAGCTGGGCCTGGATTGGTTCGCATTAAATGATCAATACCAGCTTAGGGTCGCTGCGCGTATCTTTGAACCCAAAGGGTGGTATGATGAGAGGGCTAGAAAAAGAAAAGAGAAGTTTCTTTATATCCTTCGTTTTTTGTCTCCCCAAGATAGTATCGGCAACGTCATTGCTCAGATACATTATTTAGATCCTTCGGATTATAACCAATCCTTTTTGTACTTCAACCAAATCAGACGCATACGAAAATTGTCGGCGGAAGATACTCAAGACCCTTGGCCAGGGGCAGATCAGATTTTGGATGATAGTTATTTATTTTCGGTAAATTTATCCCCAACCCGGTTCCCGTATAAATATGAAATTATTGCAGAGCGGGAATACCTTGTTCCAACCTTTACATCGGATGGATCACAGTTTTTCACCTCGAAAAGTGGCGTGGAATTACATAATGTTGAATTTGAGCGAAGACCTGTGTATGTCCTTCAGTTGACTCAACAAGATCCAAACTATGTTTACTCCAAGCGTATCATGTATATGGATAAAGAAACTTTCAATATCTTCTATGTCGAAAACTTTGACAAGAAGGGACGTCTGTACCGAACCGGTGAAAATATATTTGGATTCTATCCTGAGCAAGGTTGGTTTACTTGGTTATATGATGTAATGGCTGATCATGTTGACACGCATTCCACCTTGCTCCATGGCTACTTTGACCAATTCACCTTTTGGCTGACGCGTGAAGACTGCAGCGTAGGCCGGTTGACGAAAATAGGCAAGTAATGGGCGGGGATTGTGACCAGTGCCCCTTAAGATACTGTTAAGGGGCATTTTCTTGCCTGATCGAAGGGAGATCTATCCATCCACAAAGCCAAGCAGGAATTCATTAGTGCTTAATTGTATAATTTAGAGTTATGTGTTACGACGACCTTGTTTTCTCGGTTGCGTTCTGGGACAACAGAATATCGATTGACCGAAAGGACAAAAATCATTCTTGCGGCAGCTGGGGGCAGAGTACTCAGAGCATAGCCAAGACCTTGAAGACGCGGCCTGCACGGGTGAGCAAATGGCGGACACGGTTTCAGCGTGAAGAAATCAAGGGACTTCAAGACGCCCGTCGCCAAGGTGCTCCGAGTCGATATGACCCAAGGACGGAGCGTCGGATTTTGGAGGTTTTGGACGAGCCCCCTCCAGAGGAATTTGCCACGAAATTGCTCAGAGAGGCTTATCGGCTTACCCGTAAGAACGGAGCGGTTGGGGTAGATGGACAGACGGCGGAGGAGTACGAGAATAACTTGGAAGAGAATTTCAAATCCTTACTCGAACGTCTGAAGTCTGGTACCTACAAAGCTCCACCAGTGAGACGGGTGTACATACCGAAAGGAGATGGGAAGAAAAAGCGGCCGATAGGGATACCGACCTTTGAGGATAAGATTCTGCAGAGGGCGGTGGTGTTTGTGTTGGAAACAATCTACGAAGAAGACTTTCTGGACTGTTCGTATAGATTTCGTCCAGGTCGGTCAGCCCATCAGGCTCTGGCCCAGCTGTGGAAGAACCTGATGAATATGGATGGTAGGTTTGTTGTGGAGGTAGACATTGAGAGATTCTTTGATACATTGGATCACAGCCATCTGAGGGATTTTCTGGACAAACGGGTGCGAGATGGAGTAATCCGACGGGTAATCGGGAAATGGTTGAAAGCAGGAGTGCTGGAGGGGGGAAGGTTCAAGAGATTGAGAGTGGGACGCCCCAAGGGGGTGTGATTTCTCCCTTGTTAGCCAACATCTTCCTCCATGAGGTGTTGATTAAGTGGTATGAGGTACAGGTCAAGCCACGGCTATCAGGAGATGCTTTCTTGGTTCGGTATTCGGATGATATTCTCATGGTGTTTTCTTTAGAGAAAGATGCCAAGAAGGTAATGGCGGTATTCCCGAAGCGATTCGTGAGATTTGGTTTGAGCCTCCATCCAGAGAAGACAAGGCTGGTAGACTTCCGACGCTTTAAACAAACCTCCTACGAGGGAAGTCCCGGACCATATCCAAAGCCAGGGATATTTGACCTCACTGGGTTCACCCACTACTGGGGGAAAACTCGGAAAGGGGGCCTTGTTGTCAAACGCAAGACGGCCAAGGATCGTTTTGGACGATCCCTCAAAAGAGTAGTGTAATGGTGTGGGAACAATCGGCATTTGCTTATTAGGATTCAGTATCCAAACCTTGTCCGAAAACTTCAAGGCTATTATCAGTACTGTGGAATTATCGGAAACCATGAAGCTTTGTCGCGTTTCTTATTTCAAGTAAAGCGGATATGGCGGAAGTGGTTGGACCGGCGTTCTCAGAAAAGAAGTATGCTCTGGGAGCGATTTATTCGCTTACTGGACCGGTATCCATTGCCTGAAGCTCCCCTTAATTGTTTGGTTGCACAAATTGCAGTGAGACCATGATTTGAAGAGCCGTATGCGGCAATTCCGCACGTCCGGATCTGTGAGGGGCCTGAATGGGCAACCATTCGGGTCTACCCGACCAAGAATGGGAGGTGAAATCAGGATGCGAAAAGGGACATTTAAGGATTATGTTTTCAAACGGGTATTTAGGAGCCTACTGGTGGTGATGTTTTTTAGTTGTTATTTAATTCCTGGGATCCTAGATGCTCAACAGAAATTGTATGACGACCTTTTCTCTGTTAGTTTTCCGAATGAAAAGGATGGGTGGGCATGCGGTCGTTGGGGGATTGTTCTTCATACTTCGGATGGTGGGAAGACATGGGTTCGCCAGAATACAGGTGTTAATTACACTTTGTTGTCGATCCATTTCGTGGATACACAAAATGGCTGGGTTGTCGGTGATGGAGGGACCATTCTCCATACCAAGGACGGTGGAAAGACCTGGGAAAAACAGAAAAGTCCCGTACCCTATTATTTGATGGGTGTCCATTTTATAAATTCTTTGAAAGGCTGGGTTGTGACCGAGCGAACCAATATTCTGTTTACAGAGGATGGAGGGGAGCATTGGCGCATTAAGTTCAAAGATGAAGATTATATCCTTAGAGCGGTATCTTTCTGTGATCCGGTTCATGGTTGGGCTGTTGGTGAGTATGGCTACATCTATCACACCAGTGATGGGGGGGCTACGTGGAAGAAACAAGCTGGGTTTTTTCGTATTTCGGAAGAGACTGGTGGGATGGAGGGAGCCTCCTTTTTGTTCGACGTAGTGGCTGTTAATCCTCAGACGGCATGGGCGGTAGGCATAGATGGCTATGCTGTTAAGACAATTGATGGAGGGAAGACTTGGAGGGGAGTTAATACAGGTGATTCTAAGATTTCCTTTTTTTGCGTTGCTTCAGATGGAAAAGATACTATCATGATCGGGGGTAAAGGTGCCCTTCTGCTTTCTGTTGACCAGGGGCGTACCTGGAAAAAGTCGGAGTTGAACCCCCCCATTACCTATGGCTGGATACAAAAAATCGCACAGCGTGGCTCTTCTGGCTTTATTGCCATAGGTGGGAGAGGAGTGATTTATATTTCTAATTCTAAAACTTCCTGGCAACAGATATATTATTAGGGTCGAATGCGGCTTTATAGAAGGAAGGAAAGAGATATGGATAATAATAACCAACGTAATAGATTAGATCGCGTTTGTTTCTTTTTATCCAGTAATAGGCTGTGGACATTATCAATTATCTTGGTAATCACCGGGGTCTTTTTGTACGGTGCTTTCCAGATTCGGGGGGAGGTTATTCTGCAGGAGATGCTTCCGTATGGCCATCCTTATCTCAAGATCGTGAGCCAATTTGGTGAAATTTTTGGTAGCGGAGGTTCAGGGGTGGCCATTGCCCTCAAGGCAAAACAAGGAGATATTTTTAAGCCGAGCTTTCTGACCAAGATTAAGAAAATGACAGAGGAAGTTGAGCTCTGGAGTGAAGTCTATCGCGGTTTGACTATTTCTATTGCAAGCCGTTCTGTAAAAGTGGTGACCCCTAGAAAAAAGGGGGAGATTAATGTTGTGCCTTTGATGTGGCCTGAGGTACCAAAGACGGCCGATGAGATGGAATTGTTGAAGTACAATATTTTTTCTAACCCAACCTATGATGGTACTCTCGTTTCGAGAGATGGAACAGCAGGCCTTATATTAACAGAGTTTAAGGAGGATATCTCCTACGGGCAGGCATTTACACTGTTGCGAAAATTGGTCCATGACTATTCGGATGAAGAAACCTCGGTTCATGTCGTTGGCTTCCCAATGCTCATGGGCTGGATTTATAGCTTAAAGCCACAAATATTCAATGTTTTTGTGATCAGTATCATCGGCATGATTGTGGTTTTGTTACTCATTTTTTATGGGAATTTTTTGGGCATGATTGTAGTGATGGGCAATACTCTGATCCTCACTGTGTGGGGGCTGGGATTTATTGGCTTCACAGGGATAAACTTCAGCCCAATGATGTATGTCTTGGCCTTTTTAGTTGTCGCCCGAATGGTAGGAAACTGTCATCAGATCACCTACCGTTATTTTGAGGAGTTGCATTCGAGCGGCAATGATAAGCTCCGTGCGAGTTACGAGACGATGCGGACCATGTTCATGCCCAACGCTGCGGCTGTGGCCGCTGATGTAGCAGGCTTCCTGGTGTTGTTTATTGCCAGGGTCGTCCTAATGCAGCATCTCGCTATCATTATGAGCTTTTGGATGATGACCATTCTCCTAACAGGCTTCCTGGTGCCGGCCATTTGCAACTTAGTCCCCCTTAAGGTGGCGAGTGAGAAATGGGCTAAGGAAAGCTGTAATGTTGATTGGCTAGCCAAGTTCATGATGGGCATAACCCGTTTTGCCATTGGTTCACGCAGCCGGTATGTGGTTTGGACCATAATTATTATATTTGCAGTCTTTTGCTTCTGGCAAGCGGGCAAACTAAAGATTGGAGATCCGACCCCTGGTTCACCTGTTCTCTGGCCAAACCATCCTTATAACCAAGACCAGGCCATGATCAACAAAAAATTTGATGCTTCATCGGAAAATTTAGTCCTCTATTATGAAGGACAAAAAGGTTCCGTATATGATCCGGCTGTTGTCAGAACGTTCGAGGCTTTTTCAAGGCACATGCAAGAGAGGTTGCCTGATATCTATAAATCCTCCACCTCGCTGATCGATATGACAAAGATGATTAATATAAGCTTCCATGACGGGGACGAAGCTTGGTACCAGCTGCCGCCCGGTAGAGATTTGTTGGGAGCTTTAATGGAGTACATGCGGGGATACATAGTCGATTCTAGTACATTTAGCCGGTATATGGATCAGGCCTACGAGCGGTCTCAGATTACACTTTTTTTTGCGGACCATACGTCGAAGAACTTGCTCCGAATTCGTGATGCCGCTTATGACTTTTTCAAGGATCATCCCATGAAAATTGAAAAAGGGGAATTTAAGTTGGCGGGGGGGAGGATTGGGATGGAGATTGCCATCAATGAGGAGATGAAACGGTCCCATATGCTCATAGACCTTACGGTATATGTGGCCATTTTCACTGTCTGCGCCTTTTCTTTTATGTCGATTACTGCGGGCCTCATGTTAACCCTTCCCTTGATCTTAGCCAACAGCGTGGCGGCTTGTTATATGTCTCTATCCAATATTGGACTTTCGATCAATACGCTCCCTGTCGCTGCAATAGGGGCCGGCGTTGGTGTGGATTTCGCCATCTACCTCTATGCCCGTAGTAGAGAAGAGTTCGCCCTGATGGCCGGTGATTGGAACAAGGTGATTATCCAATCCATGTGCACGTGCGGCAAGGCGGTTATCTATACCGGATTGACGATTATTGTACCTATCATTACCTGGTATTTCTTTTCGGATATGAAGTTTCAGGCTCAGGTGGGCCTCTATCTTTCCATGATCATGGGGACGAACGTCATTCTTACATTAGTCTTTCATCCTATGGTGATTTATTTCAAGCCAAAGTTCATCACTAAAGGAAGACAGTAATAACTGTCGAGACAAAAATGGTTTCAGCCAAGTAATCAATTTGGGCTTGAAAGTTTTTGGAAAATAAGCGTTTGTAAAACTATAGTGAACGTCATAAGTGATCTTATTTACGCTTTAAAAGAACGATTTTCTAACCTTATATCAGCTTTTGTCGATCGAGTGAAGCGAAGTTCCTGAAGGAACGAGCAATGGATCAGTATTCAGGCTTGAGTTGAGCAATTGAAGTAACTGCAACCTTAGGGCTACGTTGCTTAATGTGCCGCCCAGGTCAAAATATCGCAGGCTAAAGCTTTCGGCTACAAAAATGTCTCCTTTTTTGGAAGATTTTCCGCCGAAAAATGTAAAGACCATTATGATTCTTGATAAGGGACTGGATACACGGGTGTTGTCAATTGACAGATACACTGAGGTCACCTGGATTAATGACTCGCAAAGCGATGTTAAAATAAAATTTCGTAAGGGAACGCAATGTAAGGAGGTTAGTTCGGAGGTATTTCCAGGATTAGGTGCGAGGTTAGACCCAGATAAGTGCTTTGCGATAATTAATTCCATGCCTCCAAAGGGAACTCTGCGGTTTCGATTCAAAGAGTTTGGCGATTACCATTATGAAGTGAAATATGTAGATACGAATCGCGCCGAGTACGGGGAACTTAAGGTATTCTAGATATGGTCATTATGCTATAATGTTTTGGTGCTACATTTATCCAAGAATATTGCTGGGCACCTCACGAGTAACGTCAAGAGACTTCAATAAGAAAGAGATTTACGATTATGAGATCCATATGGATTGCTGTTTTAGTGAGCGGAGTTGTAATTTTATCAATTTCTTCTTGTGCCACCGTACCCACAGAGCCTCTTGCTTCGGGTGAGCTAAGATTATTAGGTATGCATGTTTCAATGAAGGAAGACATCAGGGTAAATTTCCCATTTGTGGTGAACATCAATTTTGAGGCAAATGGTAAACCAGAGATTCGGACAGCCTGTTTCGCCTTCTCGGATGACGGGCCATACTGTTACAAAGTAACGGATGTGGATTATGGATCACCCGGAACGATCAAGGTGCAGGTTCGGGCCAATAACTCTGGCCCACACGCCCTGGAAAGTTATATCTATTATATTAAGGATGGGAAGGTTCAACCGACTAATGGTGTAAATTGTCATATCCGTGTTATCCCGTAATACACTTCGACGCCCTAAATCTGAAAACCGTCCCTATTCTCCCTATATTCTTCTTCGTTGGCCTATTCCTATCCTTCTCCCAATTAATAATGGTCGTTCCACTCACCCTAATCATATTGCCGATATCCACCCGAAATAGCCTCTGTTCCAACCTCCATTTCTCAATACGTTCTCCCAATTGGCCCATCTTGCAACTCCAGAATCATATACAATACTTGAAAAGTATTTAAAGAGTTCAGAAGCGAATTTGAGAGATTGGGCCTTATTATCTCTGAAGGAATGTAGAATGTTTCTCGAAAGTGTTCTTTTGGAGGAGGAGGGATGGCGGGTGAACCATAAGCGCGTGGAGCGGATCTGGAGGCAGGAGGGGTTAAAGGTACCCCAGAAGCAACCCAAGAGGGGGAGGTTATGGCTCAAGGAGGGCTCCTGCATCCGGCTGAGGCCCGAGAGGAAAAACCATGTCTGGAGTTATGATCTAATGGCAGCACGGACCCAGGAGGGGAGGGCTTTTCGGATTCTGACCATCCTGGATGAATATACGAGAGAATCTTTAAACATCACGGTGTCGAGAAGAATGACGTCTCAAGAGGTGATTTATCAGCTGGCGGAGTTATTTGTTGAGAGAGGGATTCCGGAGCATATTCGTTCGGACAATGGGCCGGAGTTCACGGCAAGGGCGATCCGGCAATGGCTAAGGGATCTTGGAGTAAAGACCCTGTATATTGAGCCTGGGAGTCCGTGGGAGAATGGGTACATTGAGTCCTTTAACGGGAAGTTAAGGGATGAGCTACTCAACAGGGAGATTTTTACAACGCTCTTTGAGGCTCAGGTGCTGATCGATAACTGGAGAAAGGACTACAATCAGATCAGACCTCACAGTGCGTTGGGTTACCGACCCCCTGCACCTGAGGCTATCATGCCGGGCTATGGTTCAACAAGTCTAACTCTGAGTGTGGTACAATGATTGGGGGCTGGGCAATCGCAGATGGCACACATATAACTATGTGGGGTATGATCGAAGAAGTGAATGGAAGTTGTCATTGCTGCCGCATATCTATCCTCAAAACATCCTTCACTCCTTTTTCTGGAATACGCTCAATGAACCTCTTGTATTGAGAAGACACAAGAAAAACATATACCTTCTCCTCGTCTTCTTCTGAGAGGATCTCAACAGCTTTGTTTCCCGCGTCAGAACCCCCTGCTCTCTCCTATTGACTCTTCAGATTGTCGTACCAGGCCAAATTCTCCCTAATCAATTCAGGGATTGGCAATTGATAAGGGCAACGCGTCAGACAATCGCCGCATTCTGAACAGTTCCGAGCCTTCTTAATGAGGTCCGGCATCCATTTTAACTCCTGGGCCATAGGACCGTAACGTTTGATAATCGACTTAAGTCCGACAGCAAACTGAATATTGATCCCCTCTGAGCAGGGCTGGCAATAGTCGCACCGCCTGCAGAATTGTTGGTTAAGTTGTTTTTTGATGGCTTCAATCCGCTCTTGGTCCTTCTCAGTGAGGGATCCTCCTTCGGTGAAAACCTTCCAATTCTCCTGAGCCCTCTCCAGCGTCTCCGAACCAGGGATGGCCACAATCTCTTTCGTCTGGAGCACAAACCGCAAAGCTGGACCAGCTTCTTCAATCACGCCACCCGAAAAGGCCTTCATGACCAGTACCCCAACGTCTTTAGCCTTGGCCAAAGGAAAAACTTTATTGGCAGCCTCTGGCTCGAGGAAGCTATAGCAGGCCATGACAACCTCAAAATGGCCATCCTCAATCGCCTTCTCCAGCACCTGGAGACTGTGACTCGTAATGCCAATGTGACCGATCAATCCTTCATCTCGGGCTTGTTTTAAACCCTTGTAGGCCCCTCCTGCACCCAAGACTTTCTCGTATTCCGCAAAATTAGAAACATTATGCAGATGATAAATATCGATCTTTTTCACGTTTAACTGTTTTAGGCTCTCATGAACATCGTTATAGATCTTATCTGATCTCTCAGTTGACCTGGTTGAAAGAACGATGGGTTTATTTATTTCCTGAAGGGCCAATCCGATGCGGTGCTCGCTGTTGGTGTAGGCACGAGCGGTATCGAGAAGATCCACACCCATTTCGATGACAGCTCTAATCACAGAAACTGCTTCCTCTTCACCCACCCGTTGGATTGGAATGCCACCCCACCCCAGTCTTGTCACGATTAGATCCGTCCTGCCCAGTCTAACTTTCTCAATCCTGATTTCAGCCATCCTCTATCTTCCTTCGGCAATCATCTGAGTCCATGTTCCGAGACTTGAGGTTTCCATCCTGGAACAAATGGTCGTCGACAGTATAACACTTTGTGCCCGAATCTTCAAATCCTGCAATGGGTTAAAAAAAGGATAAAGCAAGCATTCAGAAGAAAAGTGTATAGTAATTCCTTTTTCAGAGATTAAGGGCAGGGCCAGAAATGATCTTGCCTTTTTAATTATAAGCTATGCCAGAAAAC
>DBZJ01000060.1 GCA_002311635.1 Syntrophaceae bacterium UBA1163 | reverse complement strand
ATTTTGAGAATCTTCATCTTCAGATCGTAAGGAGGCCTCCTGATGAGAGTTGTGGGCTCTGCCATGCCGCAGCCGATGGAAGAAGGACAGGCCGTCAGTGGAATTCGGAAAGGGATATCCATAAAGCAAAGGGCCTCGACTGTATCTCCTGTCATCCAAGCGATAAAGAACATAATTTTGCCAAAGGGGATACCCTCCAGCAGGCGGTACGAAACGATCTGAACAACAGCATGCATTCCTGCGAAGACTGCCATTACAGAGGCAGGGACAAAAGAGCGCCCAGATACAAGCATCCTTTCTCACCGCGGCACTTGAAATTGATCGCCTGCCAGACCTGTCATATTCCCTTTCAGACCGCTGCCGAAGACCTTGTATACGATTGTGCCTCAACGGGATGGACCATTGTCTTCGACACCTCAAGGTTTCTCTCCAACGATCCCCTGGATCCCAAAAGGTCTATCCCCGGAATAGACGCAAATATCTGGTATCCTACCCTGACAAAATGGAGAGGGAGAATCGTTCCTGTCAAGTCACTCATTGTTATTTACTGGGGAGACCTCGATTTAAAAACCAATGTGGTGAAGCCAATCCCCCTGTGGAAGATACGGGAATTGAAAAACCATCCTCTCAAGGATGACAAGGGAAACGGCGTTCCAAAACCGAATTCTCTTGAGGAAATCAAAGACTTTTTAAAAGCGCTGGAGGGGAACGATAAATTTGGAAATCCTGTGGCCGCCCATCCCGTGTTGATGAAAGGCGGCTTTCTTTATCAACTGAATAAAAGAGGGGAAGTGCAAAAGGCCAAGCATGAGCAAGCCGAAGCCGTTGACTTTTCTCTCAGCCATAATGTGATGTCCGGACCGGATGTCATCGGCGCTCGGGGTTGCAAGGAATGCCACTCCAGGAAATCTTCGTTCTTCTTGAGGAAGGTTCTAGTCAATCCTTACGACGAGAAAGCGAAACCCGTCTATATTGAAAACTGGGAGCGCCTCGGAATCGATAAAGAAAAATTGAACAGCCTTTTGATGGATCAGTAACGATTTAGCGAAAAGACCTCATCGGGGATGTCCCCTGAAACACCCTCGTTAATCCAGGGTCATTTTGAATCGTGGTCCCGGATTCCCAAACCGCAGCTCCTCTCAACACATCGGAATGATGCTGAAGGATATTCCCACAACGGCTGCGCCAAAATTGGTAGTTATGTCCGGACTTCCCGTTAAAGGGTTGGACAGGAATCTGGTGGTTGCCTTCTCTCAATAGCCTTTCGAATTCTTTATTCCCTTCCGTAATTCCCTCAAACCCTTCCTTCGATCCGTAATCAAAATAGAGCCAGTGAGGCAGCCTGCTTATTCCCTGCTTCTTGATCAGGTCTAAGGGATTGTTGGCCTCGATATATTTCAAGTTAAGAAAAGAACCGGGGGGAAGTTTATTCGGTTCGAGTCGACCGAACACCTCTAGGAATTCAGGCATAACCATCTTCAGCATCCACTTGTCTTGAAGGAGTCCGATGTCGAGAAGCCCGCTCTGGCTGCTCACGGATTGGAAGAGATGCGGATATTTGATTCCAAGTTTTATGGCCCCGAATCCCCCCATGGAATTACCACCCAGGCCTCTTCTCCGAAGAAGCCTCTCCCTGTAGACGGATTGAAACTCAATGAACTGAAGCAGCTCAAGGAAGTAGGATTCATGTCTTCCCAGGGCACCCGGCTTCATATAGAGGAAAGGGAAGAGTGAATAATTCAAGGCCTCTCCGGGGTAAAAATCGTCACAAGCCTTCTGATTCTTCGTCTCAGGGAAAAGTCTCTCTCCGCCATTCGCATCCGTATAAAATCCGTTGTCCCCGTCCGGAAGGACGATGATCATTTTCTCGAGGGCATGAAACGGATCATTCGGGCTTCCGCGAGGATGAAGGTTATGGGAGACAATCGACCGGGCGATTTCTTTTGGAGTATAATCACTCTCGGAGAGACCACCGTACTGAGAAAGCTCTTGAAAGCGCTTTTCTAACGATTGTTCCAAATCTCGATAGGTCTTGTTCTTTGAATCCATCATCCCGTAGGCGACGACAGCTATATCATCGTGAATAAGCCAGTGATACTCTTCCTCCTTTACTTCACAGAGCAGCCTCTTTGCCTTTTCGGGAGAATGGACGTTCCACCAGATTCCTGTCCGATGGAAGTTATATCCATGAAGAAGGAAAAGAACCGGATATCTGACGTTTGGGTTTTGAAAAAAATCCTCCGGGAGGATGATGAAGAAACCTTTCTCCTTATTTAGTTGAGCGGAAAAAAAGATCTCATACCGGACGAGATACGCGTACGTTTGGGATGACTTCGGGAAAAGAAAATAGGAAAGGGCCGGATCTTCGGAACAGCAGGGAGATGGAGCGCTGGAGAGGGCAAGGGGTTCGACCAAAAAAACAAGGCTGCAAACCGCCACGACTAAGAACAAAGCCCGTCTCACGCTTTTCATCGAAACCAATATATCTTTAAAAATGATTCATGACAACAACAAATACGTAGAAATCCGCCAAGACTGTTTGAACGTCCTCTGAGTTTGGTTTAAAGTATAGGGGAAGACCAGGGACGAAGATAAAAGCCTTCTCGCCCTGGGTTGGCCATTCATTTCCCAGAGGCACGGGCTGAAAGGAGAATGCAGATGGGGAGAGATTGGGAGGGAATCGAAGCGATCTTCAATCCGGGGTCTGTCGCGGTCATTGGGGCTTCGGACAACCCGGGAAAGCTGGGCTTCCACGTGATGAAAAGTCTGATTCAAGGGAGATACACAGGTAAAATTTATCCAGTCAATCCGGGAAAAGATCACATCCTCGGAATCAAAACCTATCCCTCCCTCTTCCAGGTTCCTGATACCGTCGATTTGTCTATCATCGTCCTCCCAGCCGAACAGGTGCCGCGGATCTTAAAGGAATGTTCGGAAAAGAACGTTAAGGGAATCGTCCTCATCACCGCCGGGTTTAAGGAAATTGAAGACAGGAGAGGAGAGACATTGCAAATAGAGATAACAGAATTGGCATCCCGATCCGGCATGAGGATCATCGGCCCGAATACCTTTGGAATTGTAAACCTTCATCTTCCGCTGAACGCATCGTTTACGCCTGAATTCTCCTGGTTGGAGAAAGGGGGCATCAGCTTGGTCAGCCAGAGCGGAGGGATGTCGCACCTGATGGCGTTTCTATCTCTTCAAGACGGAGTTGGATTTAGCAAAATCGTCGGGTTAGGAAATCGCTGCAACGTTGATTTCGCGGAGATGGTCGAATACCTGCTCCAAGACGATCAGACCAAAGTCATTGCTCTCTATATGGAGGGAATCGATTCTCCAAAGAAATTGATGAAAGTGGCCAAAAAAGGCAATAGGGAAAAACCGATTCTCGTCTATAAGGTCGGGCGTTCCTCCACGGGGGACAAGGCGTCCCAGTTTCATACGGGATCTCTTGCAGGGAAACATGAGATCTACGAAGGCGCCTTTAGGCAAGCCCGTATTTTGACGGTGGGAAGCTCGGAAGAACTCCTGGATACGGCAAAGGCCTTGGCCACGTGTCCATTTCCCGGAGGAGCCAAAGTGGCCGTGCTTTCCGGTCAGGCCGGCCCCGGGATGGCGGCCTGTGATGTCTGCGAGATGCAGGGATTAAGCATTCCTCCTTTTTCGACAGAAACCCAAAAGAGAGTGGACGAACTTCTTCCTCCTCTTGCCATCCGAACAAACCCGGTGGATATGGGACCGGCATGGTATGACGCAGAGGCAATCAAAGGGATCGTCCAGGCTGTTCTCGAAGATAAAAGGATTGATGCCGTGATCCTATGCCTCATGTTCGCATCGGCCAACAGGTCTGCCGTCGGAGCCTTAGCCGATCTATTGTCGGAGAGGAGAACAAACAAGCCGATCCTCTGCTGTTTTTCATCCCCTCCGGGAATCTGGGAGGATGAAATCAAACGGCTCGAAGGATCGGGTATCCCAAACTATCCTACCCCGGAAAGGGCTGCCAAGGCTCTTGTAAACCTCTGCCGGCTCAAGAAAATAAGAGAATAGGAAAATATCGGGGGAAAATGACTTTCTTTAATTCTTTCCTCATCCGCATCACGTTGGCTGTTATCGGAGGAATCTTCTACGCCTTTCTTACCTATTGGATTGCCCTGTTCCTCAAACTTCCTGACGAATTTGTCATCTTCTCTTCGGTCCTCGTCTACCTTTCTTACCTCGGCTCACGGCTTCTTCTCCTCTTCTCGGGAATCGACTCCCCTTACTATTCAAAAGGAAGGAAAATGCCTTCAAACCCACCCATTAGGGAGAATCATTTCTATGAAACAGCCCAATGGGTCGGAAAATTCTATCACCAGCATGACCTTGTCCTCTTTGTATTCGTGGGTATCCTGTCGATTGCATTTCTTATCTCCCTTGTCGTAGATGGGTTGAGCGGAAGTCCCTTTGGAGATACGGTTCGGAATCTGGGAGATATTATATTGCCTGTTCGCTGACGTTCATCTATTCCATTAACCCTATTGCGTATTGGAATGTTCCCATGCTCGTCAACGAAAGGATAAGAATGGGCGTAGCCGAAATCGCAGACAATCGATCACGAACGAAGAACACGGCAGGTTACAATCTCTGGATGAGGTAGATAAAGGTGGGAAAACGACTCTGGGTTTTCAATCTAAGAAAACTCTTCAGTAATTCCCTCTTATCCTCTTTATCTCTCACCCCTTCCTCCATGAGAGGGGACAGATAGACAGCCCCTTTATTGCTGGAGAGATTTGGTCTTTCTCCAATCAACTCTAAGAGTGAGGACAAGTGACTGGCAGGAAGATCTTTTCCGAAAACGAAGTTTGCAGTCACTTCAATCTTCTCATACCTTTTGTTGATACCCGAAATCCTTAGAAAAGCCTCACGAACCTGTTCGACAGAAACAGGCTTCTTCAACCACTCCAATGTCGCCGGATCATTCGATTCAAGCCCTACGTTGATATAAGTAGAAAAGGGGAGGCGGTCGAGTGATTCAAACAGCTTCTCTTCAGAATGAATGATCGAATCGATGCTCCCGAAGAGAAAAAGAGAAGCCCCCTTGAGATAGGAGTGCTCGAATTCAAATAGTTCGTAGGCTTTTTGCGCAGCCAGCTCAAGGAGCTCTTGGCCCGCTGAAAGGGCGTCATGCTGCCCCAGAAAAATGGCGTTGTAGTTGTGCAGGTCCTTCCCATAGTATCGTTTTAAGTCCTTGATCTGTCTGACGATGTCCCCGGCGCCACGGGGAGTAAAATCTTGTCCTGTCTTCACTCGACAAAAGCCGCAGTGATAAAGACATCCGTCCGCCACAATGACGGGAATCACTTCGTAGTCCACATGCCGGGTATCCGGTGGAAGCACGGTCACCCGCCCTCCGATGAAACGATGCAATTGATCAGCTCTGCGTCTCAGAGTTTCTTCATCATTTCTCATGACGCCGGTCAAGAAATCCTTAAGGGTCTCCGGCACTGGCCTCAAAATCAGTTTATCTATTTTCGTCCGGAGTTCCTGCAAAGATTTCTTGGCACAAATGACGGAAGGGTCGCTCAAGGGATCTTCATCGATAACGGAGTTGCTCGGATAGGAGAGACAAGGGAAATAATATTCACCAAAATAGTCGTAAATACCCTTATAGCCACCGGCTGAGTAGTAAATCCAGTCATTGCCGGCGGTTCGCTTCAGCCACTCTGCGGGATGAGGCCAGCCCTGACCGATCCCCTGAACATATTTGACCTCTCCGTTTGGATTAAATTGAAAAATCGCACCCGGAGTTTTTATCTCAGAAAATCGACCGTATCGGACTGGAAAACTGACTTTGGAGAACTCCCTTGATCCTTCTTTGTCAAGGGTGATGGTGAGGCCGCTAAAATGATAAGATTCCATGTGATCAAGCTAATGTTAAATCTGGGATGCCTGTTTTTCAAGCTCTACTTTCGTGGTATGATTAACCACTACAAGAGAACAAGGCATGGCTGAACGGATGGGAGTATCCGGCATGAATACTTCTGCTTCGGCTGTCAAGAAAATAATACTTTCTTGGGAACCAAACCGGGATGCCTGTTGTCTTTAGTAATAAAACAAATGCGCCCTCACCCTAACCCTCTCCCCTGCCTGCCGGCAGACAGGGGAGAGGGAAAATGTGGAGGAAAGGAGGATTTTCCGATGAAAAGATTGGTTATATCCGTTATTCTCATCTGTTTTCTTTTTTCTATTCAAGCTGGTTTCGCCGCACCTCTGACCAGCACGGTCAAGGATCAGCAGGATTTGGCAGTTACCATCTACAATTCCAATTTGGGTTTGGTGAAGGACACCCGGCTCATCGATTTCAAACCCGGCATCCATGAATTGAAGTTTATGGATGTGGCAGCCAAGATCGATCCGACAACAGTCCACATCAAATCACTCATCAATGGTTCGAGCCTCAACGTTCTAGAACAGAATTATGAATACGATCTTCTCAGCCCTCAGAAACTCCTTGAAAAGTTTGTGGGGCAGACCGTCCAACTCGCCACCATCAACCCCGAGACGAAAAAGGAGGAGATCGTCGAAGCAACTCTTTTGTCTACCCAAGGAGGAAATATCTTTCAAATTGGGGATAAGATCTCCATCGGCCATCCTGGACGCATCCTTCTTTCCAGACTCCCTGAAAACCTCATTCCGCAACCGACACTGGTATGGATGGTGGAGAACAAACTTTCTAAGCCTCAAAAGGTTGAAGCCTCTTACCTCACCTCCGGTATCAACTGGAAGGCGGATTACGTGGCGGTTTTGAATCAGTTGGACACGAGTACCGACCTAACCGGCTGGGTGACCATAGACAATCGAAGCGGCGCCATTTACCAGAATGCCCTGCTTAAACTGGTGGCGGGTGATGTCCACCGGGTTCAGGGTGAGATGAAGACGGACTATGCTAAGCCGATGGCTGCGGCGAAAGAGGAGAGGCAACAGTTTAAAGAAGAATCTTTCTTCGAATATCATCTCTACACTTTGGATCGAAGAACCACGATCAAAGACAATCAGACCAAGCAGATGACCCTTCTCGACGCGAATCAAGTGCCCCTTAGGAAACTTTTTATCTTTTCAGGTTACCCCGCCTATTATTATTACCAGGATCAGAACCCGAATAAGCAGAAGATCGGGGTCTTTCTCGAACTGGAGAACTCGAAAAAGAATAACCTGGGAATTCCCCTCCCAAAGGGTACGATCAGGGTCTATAAACAGGATAAAGATGGAAGCCTCCAATTTGTTGGAGAGGACAGCATCGATCATACTCCAAAGGACGAAAAATTCAAGATCAAGATCGGAGAGGCTTTTGACGTGGTGGGTGAGAGAGTTCAGACGGATTACAAACGGCTGGGCCGAAATATTTTTGAGGTGGCCTTTGAGGTGAGCTTAAGAAATCATAAGAACGAAGACATCAGGGTTTTCGTGGAAGAAACCATCCCTGGCGATTGGGAGATGCTCTCGAAGACCCATTCTTATGAGAAGGTTAATGCTCACTTGATTCGGTTTGAAGTACCCGTGGCTAAGGACAAGGAAGAAAAAGTGAAGTACAGAATAAGGGTTCCTCTAAAAATTAGC
>DBZJ01000241.1 GCA_002311635.1 Syntrophaceae bacterium UBA1163 | reverse complement strand
CATTATTGCATGCCGGTTAACAGGCCTGGTTGGGTTGCTCCAAGAAGATCGTAGAACCTGCATATTCCGGACTGCCGGATTTTTTCAATGGTAATATCGTAGCCGGAATCCTTTGAAAAGTAGTTTATATGCCGAACAATGGTTGCTTCGTCATACGGTTTATCCCTTTTCCTGTCCGAGAAAAAGGGCCAATCGGGCAGTAATTTTTTCCGGTACTTTCCTAGGTATGAACAATAGTCGATGACAGTCTGCGTGAAAGACCCAGGTATACTTATCGTCTCATCGTCAAAAACGATAGCGCTGTGGACCGCTTGGTTCGCATCAAGGACATGTTTAACCCTCAGCCCAAGAATTTCTCGCTTCCTGAATCCAAGGAAGTAGGCAAATTTGAGTGCTGTCGCAAGCACCTTGCTATTTCTCAAGTATGCAATATTGTGACTAATCTTGGACTCCCTTAACAGCCTGAGACTTGTTAAATCGCCACTCTGCTCGATGTCACCTATGAGCCATTCTATTATGGGATGTGGGATTGGAGGTTTGGTCTGAAAAGGACGAAGTGGAACCCATTTCTTCATGGAATTAACCTTTATTTATGGGGCAAATAGGTATAACTAATTAATAACTAAGGCATAATAACGAATCTGCCGATACTCTGCAATATTTTCTTTCACCTCCTCTAACAGAAATGAAAAAAGTTAAAGGAGCATGTGAAAATGGAAGAGTATTTAACCGTAAAAGAGCTCAGCCAGCGTATAAAACTGGCGGTCCAGACAATTTACAACTTTATTCATGAAGAAAAATTTATCCTCGGAAAACATTACTTGAAACCAACCCCAAAGAAAATTCTTTTCAAATGGTCGGAAATTCAAAGCTGGATTGGAGAAGGTACCGAAGTTCAGGGTGCAAAAGAGCAAATGAGCTCAGAACCTAAAACCGAAGTCACCCCCCAGAAACCCACCACCCCAGCAAAAACCAGCGCAGCAAGACAGACAAAGAGTCTGATCAATATCTAATAAAAGAACACCTTAAACCGCCGCTGTGGTCACTCAGTTCTGGTATAATGCCAGACGGTGAAAATCAGCGAAAGGAGGTGCAATATGGAGGAACAGTAAAATGGCTAAAGAACCAAAGGCCAAGGTTATAGCTTTTCCTAAACAGAGGAAGCGAGCCGAGAAGGCCAGAAAATCAGGATTGAACCACAATAAAGAAGGTTCGGTCCGCAATGTGAATGGAACGGTTTACGTGGATTTTATGTATTTGGACGAAAGGGTGAGGGAGACTTCAGGCCTCCCTTGGAATGAGCAGAATGCAAAAGAGGTTCGGGCACAGTTGGACAGAATCATAGTGGCGATCCAAGACGGGACTTTCAGGTTTGTTGAAATTTTTCCGAAAAGCAAGAAAGCGAAGTATTTCGACGAGCGTGAAAAAGAGATACGCGGCCTAAAGTCTGGTCCTGATGAGATCACGTTTGAAGAGTACGCCCCGGAGTGGTTTGAGCTGCTTGAAGGTTCTGGGAGAATTTCCGGGCGGACGTTGTGGGAGTATAAGAGCTACCTTAAACATTATCTGGTCCCTTTCTTCGGGCAAAAGACCTTTGGCCAAATAAATGCCCACTCGCTGGAGGAGTTTGTCTCGTGGTCTCGCAAAAAGAAGCTCAAGCTGCGACCAGTGTGTAATAAGTCGATTAATAAGTACTTGATTCCTTTGAAGATGATCTGTAAGCAGGCAGCAATCAAGTTCCGATGGGGCGGCAGCTTCGATCCATTTTTTGGGTTCAAGAGACTTCCTGAAGAAGACACAATCGAAAAGATTGTGCCATTCAGCCTTGAAGAACAAATGTCGCTGCGAAAGGTACTTCCGGATTACTGGAAGCCCTATTTTGATTTCGCATTCCGCTCCGGGCTCAGACCCGGTGAGCAGATCGGGATGAAACCAGAGGACATCGATTGGGAAAAAGGTCTTCTTCACGTTCGCAGGGCAATTACCCTCGATTCGGAAGGAAAGCGTTTTGAGGGAATTACCAAGAACAAGTTCAGCAGGAGAACAATCAAACTTACCCCCGCTATGTTCGAATCGCTTAAAGCCCAAAAAGCGATTTATGACCAGTTTGGCTGCGAGTACTTTTTTTGTACACCAAATGGCTGCGCAATCCGTCTGACCAATCTGCGACAGACGGTCTGGATTCCGGCTCTGGCAAAAGCATCGCTGCCCATTCGGGGGATGAAGCAAACACGACATACTTTTGCCACAATGGCGCTGAGCTATGGCGAAAATCCACTATGGGTTGCACGTGTTATGGGGCATCGTGATATTGAGATGATCATAAAAGTCTATACCAGGTATGTGGCCAATTCCAAGGGGACAGAAGACGGTTCGCTCTTGAATGCTGCATACGACCAGAAAACAGGGAACAATGGGTAAAGTGGATTTTGGCAAAATTATGGCAAAAATCAAAAAAGGGCTACGGCTTATTTGCCGTAACCACTTGATTTTCTTGATTGACCGGTAGTATCTCGGATTCGGAACCTCCTGACAACATATCGGGAATTGAGTTTCTGCTTTCTCGCAGGGCTGCGGCAACACTTCTCGAAATCATCCATGCCAGTCTCTCCTGTGATTGCGAACAGGATTTTGTAAGCCTCTTCAGGAAGATTCATAACCTAATTCCCTTTGACTTTGCTTTCACCGGTTTGACGAAGCTTGATAATGACGGCAGGATTTGCTCGCATAATATCGTTAATATCAGCTATCCCGATGAATGGCTCAAAATATACGAGGAGAGGGAATTCCAGAAGGTTGATGTCATTGTAAAAGAGAACTTTACAGCATTCAGACCCCAATACTGGTCAGAAACCTACAAAAAAAACACTCCACCGAAGAATTTCATTTCTCTTGCCGAAGATTTCGGTTTGAAAGAAGGCTACACCTATGGCCTAATGACTCCTGGTCATAGTAGAAGAGCGAGTCTTTTTTCCTTTTCGGGTAATTTCGACAAATATGATGATAGGGTTGTGGCTATTTTGAAGCTTCTGATCCCCCACCTGCACCAAGCCCTTTGCCATATCCATGCCCCTGAATTACCGCAGGACAACGGGGACCTGATTTCCGTCAGGGAAAAGGAGGTCCTTGGTTGGTTGAAGCAGGGGAAAAGTTCCTGGGAAATATCGGTTATCCTCAATATAAGCGAAAGGACGGTCAATTTCCATATTTATAACATTATGCAGAAACTTGAGGCGGTAAATAGGCCTCATGCAGTGGCAGTGGCAGCCTCATTGGGTCTGATTGAATTCGACTGATCCATTGAAACGCCTTCGGCTTCCTTATGGCATTCTTTATCTCAATGTCTATGTCGTCTATGATTGCTGCTACAGCTATTATACCGTCAGGCATCACTTTAGGTGGTCCAATAGGCGTACAGGGAACTCCTATCATATTCAGCATCCGTAGGACCTTATGTGCTACTACAATATAAACATACCTAATACAATTTATTTTGCACCAATGATATAGACTTTTAAATAGGAGTATGCTGGTACTATAAGTATCTGCACCAACAGGAACTCTATTGGTACGTGCATGGCAAGATATGCATAGTCGGGATACCTCACAAGTATCATCCGTTTTGTGAATTATGTGATCTTTACTGATAAGACTACTAAACTCGTTTTCAATCATGAACGGGTTCCCAGGTGTTATAAGCCGCAAATAGCACAGTAGTTTATCATTATCGAAAACGCCAAAATGTTCTGAATGAATATCATAATCGTCCGTCTCTAACTTGCTCTGACGTGTTGGTACCCAATGAAGCACTTCCGCGAATATCTCATGCCTTAGACGATATGCCTGACACAAATCATCGTATCTGTGTATGGTCCGTGATGTCAATAAATTCTCATTTATACAGACATCATGATATTCATCTCTATTATTAATGATGGTTCTATCTGATGCCATTGCCATATTGATCTCTCCTTTTCCAATGTTGTTAGAGATCATATGGAACAAAAGCAGGCAAAAGTCAGCTGTCACTTCTTACAGGTACACGTGACATCCTGAGATGTTGGACATTTCCAACAACTAAATCAGGTACTTACCTGTGGTATGATCTGCCCGTCTCTCAAAAATCCGGCGTCGAGGGCCTGTAATTTTCTACAGGTGGAAAAACGAACTCCGTCAAATATCTGATTTCCTTATGGACAAAGAAATCCGAATCACCACGATAGCCGATGTCTATGACGCCCTGAGAAATGAGAGGGTTTATAAGCCCCCATTTGATCATGGGTCGGCGTGCAGGATAATTATCGACGACGACGGCAGGACAATTCTCCATCACTTTAACCCGGAAGTGTTGGAGGCATTTAGAAGCACGGTGTCTCAATTTGAAAAAACATATGAAAGATTAAAGGGGTAGCGGGATATTTTTTTGAGGGAATAAAAAGCAGCTACCTGGCCTGAAAAACCTCATGCCCCCAAAGCCATCTGTCCTGCCAGACCCTGGAAAAGCCGAGCGACTCCAGGGCTGCGAGAGTGGGGCCGAAATCGAGAGTGATATGGTGGGGCCGGTCTTCATCGGCCTCGGCGTGGAAGCGGCCGAACAGGAACCCTCCCGGCCTGAGAGCGTTCCGGAGATCGCGGACCGTCTTCTCCGGTTGCACCAGGTGTTCAAAAACATCCATCGCCGTTATAAAGTCGAAGCTGTTTTCAGGAAGCGTACGCTCCTTCAAATCGATATGGCGGGCGGAAAGCCCTCTTTTGGAGAATCGCCACGAACTGAAGTCCAGAGCGGCTGAACTGATATCGGCAAGTGTGGTGTTGATTCCGCTTCTTGCGAAAAGGAGCCCGCCGGAGCCTACCCCGCAGCCGAAATCGAGATAGTTCCCGCATGCATGCAGCCGGGCGAAATGTAACGCGACCACGTAGGCAAGGGGGGAGAGGTCCTCGATGAGGGTGTGCCACCACATCAACTCGTAGAGCATACCTTGGCTTTGGTTGTAGAAAAGTTCCACTGACTCTTTATCGGGGCTGGCGACTTTTTCACGCCATTCCCCCTTGACCCTGGCCAGTGCCTGCATGCACAGTGCCTCCACCTCCTTCATGTCCGGATTTCCCGTGTAGGCGCCGATCTCTGAGAGAATGCTCGCTCGCAAA
Source organism: Syntrophaceae bacterium UBA1163 (assembly GCA_002311635.1). GTDB lineage: Bacteria > Desulfobacterota > BSN033 > BSN033 > UBA1163 > UBA1163. The sequence goes on along the minus strand of DBZJ01000241.1, from coordinate 257 downwards.
TCGTTGAAGCCATTGAGCAGAAGTGCATTCTGCCATTCGCTGCGGTACTCCAGTGTGTAGAGTTCCTGGCGTTTGTGGAACTCTTCGGAGGAAAGCAGTCCTTTTTCAACACTTTCCCACAACTTCTTCAATCTGTCGGGTAAGAGTTCCCGATACACGTCACTCCCCCTGTGAGACGGCGGGTTTTCATAAAACGAGCACCTCGAAGCGGAAGCAAGGCAATCCCTGTGGACGCCACCCTGGGTATGGATGCACAC
>DBZJ01000247.1 GCA_002311635.1 Syntrophaceae bacterium UBA1163 | reverse complement strand
TAATACAAACGCATTAAATATTTTGTAGGGCAACCCTTTAGGGTTGCTTTAAGCAAGGCTAAAGCCTTGCGCTACATGTGAAATGATTTAATGCGTATGTATTAGTTGACACCGTCTATTTAAGCGGTTACCGAATAACCTCCAGCAATTTTTCAACCAAGGATCGAGATTCTGCTTCGGGAAGACAATATTTCATTTCCAAGAATTTTTCCCTGAAATGGGAAATTTCTTTGGCCACGGGTCGATCCTTTAAAATGACCTGACTCATGTACTCCGCTAATTGAGCAAAATCATCTTCCTTCATCCCGAACCGCGTCATCTCCTGAACCCCCAACCTCAGGCAGCTCGCTGTTGTAAAGGCCTCGTCATCCGGCGCACTCTGGTAATTAACGATGACGTTATTTTCTTCCAATCGTTCGGCAACCCATGGCCCTTTCCCGTAGCCAGCCCTGACGATGACCTGATGCGTCTCCGTATACCCGAGGCGTGGATCGCCCTCCACCGTTAATCCCTGATCCTTCAAGGCTCGGGCAAATGCCTTGGCGTTCGAAATCACCGCTTTCTGATATTCCGATTTGAAGACATTCATTTCATAGGCGGCGAGTAAAAGGCCCACCAGCGTTCCCAGGTGGTGATTGCTGACGCTTCCGGGAAAGACCCTACGGATAATGGCTTCCCAGAGATCCTCGTATTCCGTTCCCTCTGACATGTTGCTCGAAATGAGCCCTCGTTGTGGCCCGAAGAAAGTCTTATGCGTGGACCCTGTCACAATATCCGCACCCTCTTTAAAAGGCTCCTGAAAATAAGGCCCGATCAGTCCAAGGACATGCGCCATATCATAAAGGAGAATCGGTTTTGGATTCATCGGGGCAATCATTTCGGCGATCTCCTTTACAGGCTCTTTATAGATCACCATGCTCTTGCCCATCACGATCAATTCGGGCTTATGCTCTTCCAACAGTTCCCGGGTCTTCAAAAGATCGATCCTGTATTGATCCTCTTTCATCACGGGAAAAGGAACAGCCGCTGGCCGCTCGTTCATTGGATCATTAGCAATAAAATCCTTCAGGGCGCCCATGGGCTGGGCGCTCAGATGGCCTCCCCTCCCGATATGATGGTTCATCACCTTTCTGATCCTGCGGGGCTCGCTTCTCCGGTCCAACCGGTTGAGGTAATCCACGATCCCGCTGAAGACAGCGGTATTGGCCATCTGACCGCTGATCACCCTCGCCTCGACTTCGGAGCACCCGATGAAGCGCCGAAGCTCATCGGCGACCAGGGCCTCCACTTCTCCGATCAGCTTGGTCCCCTGATAATAGAAGACATCGCTCTCCCTAAAGGCCTTCATCAGCCGATGCTCGGCGTATCGGCTGGATGGATCGGAAACCGTAAGAAGTCTCACAAGAAGAGAAGGGGTCGATTCCGAAGGGATGAGATTGAAGGTCTCCCTCTGTCTCCAATGGGTATTCTCCGCCACGCGACGGACAAGTCTTTCAGACAAGTCCTTTAAGCTCCCCGACGGAGCACGCACCTTCCTCGGCTCTTGTATCAGGATGGGATGGGCATAAGGCGGGGCTTCGCTGGAGAGATGCCTTTCTACGATCACCCCTTCAACCTTCTTCCCCCGGCAAAAGATTTCTATCCTCTGCCCCTCCTTTAATTCTGAATCGATATAAGCGAGAGCAATCGATCTCATCCTTTTTTCGTCTGTGGGCTCTGAGAGGATTCCCCGATCGGAGAAGACCCAATAGGGAGCCATCGTCCCGCTCGACACATGTCCCACCCGTTCCCCATTTGCAAAAACTTCGTCGCCCTGTCCGGCAACCTCCTGACCGCTGAGGGTGATCGGGAATATCTTCTTAGGAACCAACTGCCTTTCTTTCGGAGGTAGAGGTTTCCCACTTTCTCTTGCCGTCACCTCTTCAAATTGCCTTTTCAGGATATCCCTTCCGAGGAACTCTCCTTTTAAAGGAGAGAAGCTCATGGCCAATCTTGCTGCCGAAGGAACCGCATAAATCGGGATATCTATTCCCTGCGCATCGAGCCCTAACTCGTGGCCATAAAGGGCAAGTCCTGCTTCCAGCCTTAGGGTATCCCTCGCGCCCAAACCCACCGGAACAACCCCCTCTTCCTTTCCGGCGTCGAGGATCTTCTCCCATATGAGCCCTGACTTCTTCTCGGGCAAGAATAACTCGAAACAGATGGGTTCACCCGTGTATCCCGTTCTTGAAATCGTGATATGGACGTGCTCTCCTTCTAACTCACAAACCCTCAAGCGATTTCTCCATGGGTCAGGAAGTTTTGGGTGATCTTCCAAAAGAATCTTTTCCAATACTCTCCTGGCGTGAGGACCTTGGAGCGCGATCATTCCGATTTCATCGGTTTTGTCATCAATCGCCACATTCTTGTACTGTTTCTTATGATCGAGAAACCAATTCCAATCTTTCTCCCTATTCGCCGCATTCACAACCAGGAGATAATTTGCTTCCAGAGAAGGATCCTCTTCTTCCAGTCGATAGACATAGGCATCGTCAATCGATCCTCCTTCTTCATTCTGAATCAGCGTGTACTGGGCCACGCCCGGATCAAGGGCCGTCACATTGTTGGTCAAGACATGCTGCATAAAGGGGACCGCGTCTATTCCCCGAATCAAAAAACGTCCCATGTGGGAGATATCGAAAAGCCCCCCAAATTTCCTCGTCCCCGCGTGTTCCTCGGGAATGCCCCGTTGATAAGCAACAGGCATTTCCCAACCGGAAAATTCAATCAATTCCCCGCCATGCCCCTTATGCCAGGGATAAAGGGCTGTCCTCTTCAAGTCTTTTGGCATGGTCAAACTCTCCTCGTTCGCGTAGGACCTACGGAGCGTTTTTTTATCTAAACGTTAATTTTAAACGAATTTTGGAATGGAAGCAACACACCCTCTCTATGAGGCACAACCAAAATGGTAGGCAGAGGTTTTCGCCTGGTCCCCGGATAGACGTTGAACGACAGGCCAAAAAAAAGCCCCCGTGCGGGGGCTTTTCGGATACGGTATGGCGTTGCCGAAGTATTCAATCCGTCGTCTGCATTTCTCTTACAACAAGCGGCCTGGAGAATTCTGCTACCGTCGTGAGAAACACGGACGATTATTTAGAAGCCGTGGGTTCCCCGATGGGAAGAACCTTTCTTCCGTGAGATTCATTGATTAATTCCGCCATTGCAAGATAGATAGCAGCGGCGCCGCAGATGATTCCTTCGTACCCCGCAATAGCGCCGATAGCCGCACTACCTGTCCAGTCGCGGATTGAGAGAAGCCAAAAGAGAATGAATAGGGAAAAAAAGATGAACTGTAGGACTCTGTTTTTTCCGAATGTCCCTATCCACATGAAAAAGGTGAAGACCCCCCAAACAAAAAGATACCATCCCATGAAGGCTGGCGAATTTCCAGGGAGATCCTTGAACACGATGATGAAGGCCAGGGTCAGCCAGAAAGAACCGAAAGAAGCGAAGGCGGTAAGTCCAAACGTATTACCTTTCTTAAATTCAAGAATCCCGGCAATGATCTGGGCGATCCCACCGTAGAATATTCCCATCGCCAGTATGAGCGATCCGATCGGGAAAAAGCCGGCATTGTGAATGTTGAGCAGCACCGTCGTAGTTCCAAACCCCATTAATCCAAGTGGTGCCGGGTTCGCAAGTTTTTCTCCTTCCATACCAGTTGTCCTCCTCTCGATTCTTGTTTACTTCTCTCTGCTCCAAAGTTAAAAATTGACAGTAATTATAGAACCAAGAAAGTAAAATTTCAAGAAAAAAGTGAAATTTTTATCAAAGTGGATGCAGAATTTATTATTAAACAATTACAGTATGTTATATGATATATTTTCTGTTTTGTGATCCATTTTTACTTCGGAGGAAGCAAGGTTGTGTAAAAAGTAACATGGACTCTGTGTTAACGGTAACGTCATTACTCAACAAACCTCGCAAAACCAATCCGTTGGATGGCCGAGTTTAGTCTTAGTTCACAGTGCACCGCGTAAAGAATCTCTTTGCTTTGTCATTCCGGACTTGATCCGGAATCCAGTTCTTTAAACCGGGTTCCGGACGGTGTTTATCCCGTACTACTCGATACGGGACAGAAATAACAGCCTCGGAAATAATGTAAAGAAGCACTGGACGCACACACTGTTTATTCCGTCCAAACAAAATGATTTAGGTGGATAAAGAGGTTAAAAACTCATTGTTCGGATAGGCCGGTTAGGATTGACGTGATTGCGGGATTGTTTTGACTAACCTTATTCATTCTCCTATGATCTTTACAAGCACCCTCTTTCTTCGTCTGCCGTCAAACTCGCCGTAAAAAATCTGCTCCCATGGACCGAAATCGAGTTTTCCTTCTGTGACCGCCACGACAACTTCTCTTCCCATCACCTGCCGTTTTAAATGGGCATCGGCATTATCCTCGCCGACATTGTGGCGGTATTGTTTGACGGGTTCATGAGGAGCGAGTTTCTCGAGCCAGACCTCGAAATCATGGTGAAGGCCAGATTCATCGTCATTGATGAAGACGGAAGCAGTGATATGCATGGCATTGACCAGCACCACTCCTTCATTGATGCCACTCTCCCTGAGACATGCTTCAACCTTCGGAGTAATATTGATGAAAGCCCTCCGTGTGGGCACCTCAAACCACAGTTCTTTTCGGTAGCTCTTCATAACCCCTCTTAAGATGGAAGTCCTGTCTTTTCACAATTTCACCCCTTTCCTGCAGGTTGTAAGCATAAATGAACCACTCCCTGGGCTA
>DBZJ01000094.1:21422-32334 GCA_002311635.1 Syntrophaceae bacterium UBA1163 | reverse complement strand
TAGGAAAACGATCATGGGAACAGGAACATTACAGTAAGGATTGTAAAAACTTTTGATGACAAAAAATAATTTCCTATATTTGATCCAGCAGAAGAAGCGTTTTTAAAAAACCGACTTTTTCTACAGGCTCGTTGGGTCAACAAGCGATTGAGTGATCAGGCAAGTGGTAAAGTCGAGAGTCATTAAAAAAATTGGCCATTTTCAAATACACGCAGAGCGCAAAGCGCATGGCGTAAAGCTCAAAGCAAGACTATCGTGCCTGACTGCCCTGTACCATGTAAGGTTCAGGGCTTGCCCTGTATCCCGCGAGACGCGGGACTAGGTTCAGGGCCTGCCGGTGGCGTGCGCTGTCAAGCGCACAATACGAAACGCAATAACCTCTCCGGGAAGCACGATTTGAAGTGCTTCCATTATTCAGTCAACTCCTAAGAAGAGATTAGTCTTAGGAAGGTTGCCCTCCATAAAAAAGCCGATCGGTCATAGAAGCAGGTCGGGGCGTCACACACCTGGTTTAGAAAGGAGAGACTTATGGAAAAAGATGAGACCTACCAAAGGGCAAGGAAACGGGTAGAGGCAAAGATTGGATTTTACATCCATCTATCTGTCTATGTTGGTGTGAATGTTCTGCTCATCATCATTAACCTCCTCACCTCTCCTCACTATCTCTGGTTTATCTGGCCCGTTATGGGATGGGGAATTGGGTTATTCTTCCACGGGATGGCTACCTTCATTTTCTCCGGCAGAAAATTTAAGGAAATCAGGGATAGGATGATTGAAAAAGAGATAAAAAGAGAAAACCGTTAAGGTTCCTCTCAAAGCCAAGGGGGCGTTGCCGAAAATTCGCACTTTTCATGCGCTGAGTATCTACACTATTCATGGGTGTCATCCATAAAAAGTTGGGCGTCCAATTGCGGAATCTGAAGCCAAAGACAATAGAAGGTTTTTTCATTCTGGAGATGTGGAATAGGCTTTACAATTTAACAAGAATAGATGTACTATAGTGTAGTGCTAAGCGAATAGGGGGTTAACATATGAAAGGTAAGGCTAAAAGGAAAGCTCCTGAGATTGTCCTGAAAGAGGGTAAACCCTCTGCGGTCATTCTTGATATCGATGAATATCGACAAATGTTAGAGCGTCTGGAGGACCTTGAGGATTTGAATTTGCTCAAAGAGATGAGGAAGAGACCTCTTAAGTTCAGAAAGCTCGAGGACTTTTTGAAGGAGTATCATCCAAGTGTATGAAGTCTACTCCCCCACCACCTTCCAACGGATTATTCCCCAGATTAGGGCGTTAGCTGAAAACCCAAGACCTTCAGGTTGTCGCAAGCTTACCGGCTCAAAGACCGATTGGCGAATTAGAGTTGGAGACTACCGTGTCCTTTACGAGATTGATGAGAAGACAAGGGCCGTGAGGATCATGCGAGTGCGACATCGCCGTGAAGTATACCGGAGATAACATCGATACCCTTTCGAGATGCAGAGCATGCGGTGTCCTCCATCAAAAAGTTGCCCGTACCGATTCCAGAATGCAGGCTTCGGATTGCGGAATTTAAACTAAAAAGAGCAATGGAGCATTGCGCATAGAGCATCCATCCATCGCCCCGGCTCGCTGGCCGGATGGTTCTATAAGGATGGGTGAGAGGAACCCCAGATTAAGATAGAGAGGAGAGATCCGAATGAAAAGGCTCGCAATAGGAAGAAGGATTTTTTGGTACGTTCTCGCCGCGGTGGTTCTCGTTCTGATTTTTCTATCCCTCATTACGGGCAGGCTGGTGGAATGGCTCTGGATGGGGGAATTAGGGTATGAAAACATCTTCTGGCAGCTGCTGTTCATTAGGCTGGGATGGTTCGGTCTGGCTTTTATCTTAGTATTCCTCTATTTCTGGGGCAATCTGCGTCTGCTCGTGAGGGCCGGGCTGAAGAGCGTTGGGAGACAAGATGTGCTGGTCATTGAGAATGCCGGGGAGATCACAGCAAAGACCGGAAAATTCATTACCGCCATCCTCTCATGTGTTCCGGCACTCATTTTTGGTCTTATCTACTATTCTGAATGGGACACTTATCTGCGCTTCCGCTGGGGGGGGACTTTCGGATTCTCCGATCCCATCTTTGGTGCGGATGTCGGATTCTATGTGTTCAGACTTCCCTTTTATGAGATGATCCAGAACGGCTTGACAGGTCTGACCTTCACCACATTTTTGCTCATCACTATCGGATACCTATCCTTTGGCATGCTTCGGTTCGGGGTAAATTCTCCCCAAAGGAGAAATTGGGCACCCCTGGGGCATGTGGCTATCCTATTTCTTCTCTTCATTGGAAACTGGGTGTGGGGTTATTATCTGGATCGTTTTGAGCTCCTCTACTCCACCCTTGGCGTTGTCTACGGAGTGGGATATACGGCTTATAACGTCACGAGGATCAGTCTCTGGGTCATGCTTTTTGCGTCGATTGCCTTAGGTATTTGGGTTCTTTTAAACTTCCTGAAACGGCGGTTCTGGTCGATCCTCATTGGCATTGGAAGCTATTTCGTTCTCTATTTTTTGGTTATCATCCTGGTCCCCGGTGTCGTGCAAAAGTTCGAGGTGGAACCCAGCGAGCTGAAATTGGAGACCGCTTATCTCAAGCATAATATCGATTTTACGCGCAAGGCCTTCCAACTCGACAAAATAGAAGTGAAAACGTACCCCGGGTTATCGGAGCTCACCCCCGGGCAGGTCTCTGACCACCAGGAGACCGTTCAGAATATCCGCCTCTGGGATTGGCGGCCACTGCTGCAGACCTATCGGCAAACTCAGGAGATGCGTCTCTATTATCGATTCAATGAGGTTGACGTTGACCGTTACCATACGGAGGACGGCTATCATCAGGTGGAGCTCTCCGCCCGGGAGTTGGCGCCCGAGCTTCCCGAACAGGCCAGGACGTGGGTCAATGAGCGTCTTCAATATACCCACGGCTATGGTCTCGTCATGAACTTCGTCTCGAAGATTGCCGAAGGAGGATTCCCCCAGTATATTATCGAAAATATCCCGCCCGTCTCCAAGTACGGCCTGAATGTTGAACGGCCTGCCATCTACTTCGGCGAAAAGGCCCCGGGTTATCGGATCGTCGCGACCAAGATGAAAGAATTTGACTATCCGAAGGGGAGTGAAAATATCTATACCAGCTATCAGGGGAAGGGAGGCATTCCCCTGGACAGCTACTGGAAAAGACTTCTTTTTGCATGGAATTTCTCAGACGTCAATATACTGCTCACCTCTTATCTCGGCCCTGAGAGTCGTATCCAGATTTGGAGAAGTGTCCAGGAACGGGTTGGGAGAATCGCCCCTTTTTTACTACTGGACAGAGATCCTTACCTCGTCCTGAGCGAAGGGAAGCTCTACTGGATTCAGGATGCCTACACGACCTCCGACCATTTTCCCTACTCAAAACCCCAATCAAGATCCCTGGGGATTGGCCTGAATTATATCCGAAACTCCGTGAAGGTGATTGTGGATGTTTACGAAGGCTCCGTTCGATTTTATGTAATGGACCCGGACGACCCGGTCCTCGGCGTTTACCGCAAGGCGTTTCCGGGGGTCTTCAGGGAATTGGGGGAGTTATCGCAGGATTTAAAAAGGCATCTGAGATACCCTGAGGACCTTTTCACGATTCAAGCCGACATGTACAGGACCTATCACATGACGGATCCTCAGGTCTTCTACAACCGAGAAGATCTTTGGAGCTTTGCACAGGAGAAATATGCCGGCAATACCATCCCGATGATCCCCTATTATATCCTGATGCGGCTTCCCGGCCAGAAAGAGCTGATGTATCTTCTGATGAGTCCTTTTACGCCTCAGAGCAGAGACAACATGATCGCCTGGATGGCTGCCGATTGCGATTTTCCTGAATACGGGAAAATGCTCCTTTATCAACTCCCAAAGGAGCGGCTGATTCTGGGCCCCATGCAGATCGAGGCGATGATCGATCAGAACACTATGATCTCCGGGCAGCTGTCCCTTTGGGATCAGAAAGGCTCCCGGGTCATCCGTGGCAACTTGATTATTATCCCCATCGATAGCTCCTTTCTTTACTGCGAGCCTGTGTACCTGACGGCGGAAGGCACAAACATCCCGCAGCTCAAGCGGGTCATTATTGTATCCGGGAACAAAGTGGTCATGGAGCCCACTCTTGATCAAGCCCTTCAGGCCGTTTTCGGTACCGCTCAACCTGAGGCAGGGAAAGTCTCTGCCCCCATTCAGAGCGAACAGCTGAACCGGGCAAGGGAGGATCTCAAAGAAGCTGAGCAGGCGATTCGACAGGGAAGATGGGAAGACTTCGGAAAGGCTATGGAGAAGTTAAAAACGCTTTTGGGCCAACCCCCTGAAAGAACCAAGTAGCCTATTATTCTCGAAAAATCAGCAGTATGGGCACGTGGGGCTGCGGGGTCAGGCTTGAGAAATTGAGATTTGGTGTCATCCCTAAAAAAGTGGGGCGGTATTTCGGGCGCTGAGTCAATAAGTGACTGACTGATCAGGCAAGTGGTAACGTCGAGAGTCACTCAATGAATGAGTAAAGGTAAGAGTAAAGAGCAAGGCACCTGACTGCCCTGTACCATGTAAGGTTCAGGGCTTGCCCTGTACCCCGCGAGACGCGGGACTAGGTACAGGGCTCGCCGGTGGTGTGCGCTGCCGGGCGCACAAAAGAACTAATTTTCACCCCGGGAGACACCATTTTAACGAAACGTTTGACATCGTCGTCCCTTCTTGTTAAAATAGTCTGAATTCGGGTCAACCTAAATGGAGGTCAAGTTTATGAAAGCCTTATCTGTGTCCGAAGCTAAAATGAAACTGAGCGGATTGATCGATAGCGTCAACGCGACCGATGAAGAGATTGTGATCACTAAAAACGGGCGGCCAGCCGCCGTGTTAGTCAGCCCTGAAGGGTTTGAAAATCTGAAGGAAACGGTCGTTGTTCGATCGGATTCAGCCCTGATGAAAGAGATAAAGAAGGGCCTGAGGGCGCTAAAAATGAAGAGGACAAAGTTGTATACCCTTGATGAATTGTTCCGCTAACCGGCTGCTGAAAAACGACCCGTCTGCTGCGTTGCCTTCATCCCTCCCCGTGTCAAGCACGGGGCAGGCTCATTGCGGCGTACATCCGGTTACGCCTCATTCTTCGGGATTTCAGGAGCCTTGCATCTGGGCATTTTTGAGCAGCCAGAGAAAAAATCGCTTTTTTAGCAACGCGCTAATGGGAGAACGGCGACCCATGTACAAATTGGTTGTTCCAAAGGACGTTAAGGAACTGATCAGAACGATGCATCCCATGCTGAAGAAGAAGGTGAAAGCGTCGTTAACGATGATTTTAGCTGACCCTCATTCTGGCAAAGCCCTCTTAGATGAACTTTCAGGGCCGAGGAGTTTTCGAGTCCGTTCTTTCAGAATCATCTATAGAGTTAAGGACCCGGGGCGGATAGAACTTGCTGCCATCGGTCCCCGAGAACGGATCTACGAAGAGACCTTCCGGATCCTTCAGAAGAGGATCGAAGAACCCCGGGACGTAGGTGAAAATTAACACTTCCCCGCCTCTGTAGGTCGGTGCTGGGAGGTCCGGGTCATCCCTAAAGAAGTTGGCCACCTTAATTTCAGATTTCAAATTGCAGATTTCAGATTGAAAACATCAAAAGAGAAGAATACTTCCAATGCGGATTTCGGAATTCGGATTGCGGAATTAAAAACCTTTCTGTTTGCTTCAATGATTTAGTTTAGGGGAAGATTCAGGCGATAGTCCGTAGAAACCACAATCCCTAAGGATATTGCCGAAACCGAAATTGCCAATAGAGGCACATCTTTTAGGAGGTGACATATGAAACTGAAAGACCAAACGGCACTGGTTACCGGTTCAAGCCGGGGCATTGGTGAAGCCATCGCCCGCGCCTTTGCAGCAGAAGGCGCACGGGTCGCTATCACGGGACGCTCGGCACAAGAACTCGAAGCATTGCAAAAGGAGCTTGGCCGCCCGGGCGTGCGATGCGAGAGCATTGTAGCCGATCTCAGCCAGAAGGGCGCCGTTGAGAGAGTGTGGAGCCAGGCCACCCAAGCGTTCGGGCACATTGACATCCTCATCAACAACGCGGGTATGGGCAGCGGCCCGAACAAACCGAAGCCCGTTGTGGATTACAGCGACGACCTCTGGGAGGCGATGCTCTACGTCAACCTCACCGTACCCTATCTGTTCTCGAAGAAAGCGTTGCCTTCCATGATCGAGCGCAAGTATGGGCGCATCATTATGACCGCGTCTGTCAACGGCAAGATAGGCTTGTTGCACGGCGCGGCGTATGCGGCGAGCAAACATGGACTCTTGGGGCTGATGCGCACGTTGGCGATGGAGACGGCGAAGCAGGGTATCACTGTCAACGCCATTTGTCCCGGACCCGTGCGCACACGCATGAACAATTTGCGCGTGGAGTATGACGCGAAGCGTCTCGGACAATCGGTTGCGGAGGTTGAGGCGAGTTTGACGGCGATTGGTCGCCGTCTCGATGCAGACGAGATTGCGCCGCTGGTCGTGTATCTTGCCAGCCGCGAGGCTTCCGTCGTTACCGGACAGGCATTCAATATTGACGGCGGGTTATTGATGGTATAACGGCATCCTAAGCCGAGGGCTGAGTGAGTGGGGTCATGTCCCAGTGGATTGCGAGGCCCTCACCAGGCTCGTAATAGAGAAGGCAGAAAGAAGAAAGCAAACTGGATATACTATGCTCAAATTGCTGGATGAGGAGATAAGAGATGGAAGATTTAATACAAAGGGCAGCCCAAGATTTAATCAAGGCAAGATATGGGATCGCTTTAACCGGTGCCGGGATTTCAACCGAATCGGGAATCCCTGATTTCCGTGGCCCGGACGGAATTTGGACCAAAAATCCTGAAGCTGAAACGAAGGCCTATGAAGTCTATGAGCAATTCAAGACGAATCCAAAAAGATATTGGGAAGAAAGACTGGACCCTCAGAGCTCTCTGTCGAGGCTCTTCTCAATTCTCGGGGAGATTGGAAAGTTTCAACCTAATCCCGGACATTACGCTTTAGCCGAACTCGAGAAAATGGGAATATTAAAATGCGTCATTACCCAAAATGTGGATGAGTTACATCAAAAGGCAGGGAGCAAAAAAACGATTGAGTACCATGGAGGCATTAATAAGTTAAGGTGTTTCCTCTGTAACAGAAGGTTCAGCAAAGATGAACTCACTTTGGAGAAAATTAAAATGGAGGGGAAGCTTCCTCCTTATTGCCAATGTGGAGGCGTGATCAAAGGTGATGTCGTTTCCTTTGGGGAACCCATTCCAAGCGACGTTCTTGAAGGAAGTCAAAGAGAGGCTTGGAAATGCGATTTAATGCTAATTTGTGGGACCTCGGCTGTCGTTTATCCTTTTGCCAGTTTACCACAGATGGTCGGTCCGGGCACAATCATCATTGAAGTAAACGGCGAGCCCACTCCTTTGACTGGAAGAATTTCAGATTATCTCATTCAAGGAAAAACCGGAGAAATCCTGCCCAAAATAGCGGAAAGAGTAAAAAAGATCCAATAGGCTAACAAAAAAGGACTACGGGGTCAGGCCGCAACATTCAACAGGTTCGTTCTCTTAATACTGACCTTTGGCCTCATCCGTACGTAAAGCGTAAAGCTCAAAGCCTAAGGCCAATGAGCAATTGTTTGTTTCGGTCCGGAGGCGCGGAAGATGCAGGCGACCCCCGGCTCCCTACACGTTCGCGCTTTTCGGAAATTGTCCAGAAAAAGACTCCTGCTTCCAGTCGCCTATGAAAACCGACAAGGAACTTTATCATGAATTGCGCGTCTTATCGTGTGGAAGGTTATGGAACGATGAAGTGGCGCGGTTCGATCGATCGACTCCCGAGGAGCGAATAAAACGGGTGGCGGTCATTCGCGCGGTGGGCACGGTCTTGTCTGAATCCGGCACCGCGAAGCAGAAGGCCGAGGTGAGGTCGTGGCTTGTTCGCCTGTTGCAGGATCCGAGCGAGAAGGTCAGACGCTACGCCATGACGGCTCTGCCCAAGATCGGTGCTGGACCGGTTGAGGAAGAGGCGCTGCTTTCGTTGCTCCGGACGACCGCGATCGAGCGTGAGAAGAAATTCCTGGGTCAGGCTCTGGATAAGATCGGCGGAACGGCCACACTGAGCGTCGTGGGCGGAGTTCGTGGCTTCCTTCCGCAAACCGAGCAGAAGGTAAAAGCCAGTGTGGCGCGCAGGGAAAGGCCCAGTGTCATTCGAATGGACAGCACCCTCTCCGATTTCACCCGCTTGCGAATCCATTTGCACTGCCGCAAGGGGTTGGAAAAGATTGTCCGCGATGAAGTGAAAGAGTATATCGCGAAGCACGGGAAATTCCGAGTCGTAGAGGTTCGCAGTCGCCTGGTCGCGATCACGCCGGTAGCGCCCTTTTCCCTGGCCGACATTTACACACTCAGGTGTTTTGCCACGGTTGGCTTTTTTCTTGGCACTGTCCGGAGCTCAGACCCGGCAGAGTCCGCCGATGCCCTGGCGTCGTTGATTACATCGTCCTTATCGCGGTCTGTCCTGGCCACCTTCACGGAAGGATCGATCCGTTATCGCCTGGAGTTTGTTTCCAAGGGACACCAAAGAGGTGCCGTGCGTCTCGTGGCGAACCGGGCCTATGCGATGTGCCCGGACATTCTGAACGATCCGCGAAGTGCTCCCTGGTCGATGGATCTCCACCCCACAGGAGATGGAATCTCTGTTGAATTGCGCCCGAAGTTGACGCCCGATCCGCGATTTACCTATCGTGAGGATGATATTCGTGCGGCATCCCACCCTCCGTTGGCGGCCTGTATGGCCCGCCTGGGCCGAAGCGGGAACCATGAGATCGTCTGGGACCCGTTTTGCGGATCGGGGTTGGAACTTATAGAAAGGGCACTGCTGGGTGGGGTGGAATGCATTTACGGAACGGATCTCAGCCCGGATGCCATTGCCATTAGCCGGGCCAACTTTGCCGCCGCTCAGGTGAAGGCCGTTCAGTCGAAATTCGTCTGCTGTGACTTTCGCGACTATGCGAAGGTCGAAGGCTTGGGACCCAAGAGCGTGACCCTCGTCGTCACCAACCCTCCCATGGGAAAGCGAATTCGGGTCCCCAACCTGCGCGGATTGTTTGGGGATCTCTTTGCGGTCGCCGCCGAGGTGCTTAAGCCCGGCGGACGGCTTGTATTCGCCAATCCGCTGCGCATCGAACCTTTAGACCCATCGCTCAAATTGCAGTACCGGCAGGTGATTGATCTTGGCGGCTTCGATTGCCGTCTCGAAATGTATCTCAAGCGGGCGCGATGAATGGAAGATCCATTGGGCCAATCGTGATCGCAGACGAGTTAACGCGTAAATGAGTTGATGGGTTGATGGAAAAATGATTGGGAGGGTTGAGATGGGATTATGTCTTCGACTTCTTGCCTCTTCTGTCCCACTCCCCCCCATGGCTCTGATAATCCCGATTTTCTATGATCGTCTGATCGACCACCTCTCCACAAATTAAGCACCGCCAGCTAAAGAAGGGACCATTTGGACAAAAAAACTGCTCATGAATCATCATCCCGTTACATCGGTCGCATTTCATATTAACCTCCCCAAAATTATCCCGGTGAGATCAAGGGGTTTGGAATAAGGTAAACGCCGTATTTTGCCGAAAAAGATGTTTTGTCTCAGGGCTAAATTGCAGGTGAAAGGTCTTGATCCACCCAAGTCTACTTCCTATAATAACCTACTTTCCTTTTTAGGGCCACCGGATGTTGAAAACCCCGGGACCGTCGTTTCGTTATTTAAAAAATAGGCCTATTGTAAAATGGGATATCATCCGTAAAAAAGTTGGCCGTTCCAAATGCGGAATGCGCCCTGAACCATGTAAGGTTCGGGGCTGCCATGCACCTCATCCTGAACTACGTCGAGTTCAGGACTAATCCCGAACCCTACATGGTTCGGGGCGTGGTGCATGGCGGAATGCGGAAGCCCCCTCTCTTCGCAATGTTTCCCCTCACCCGAAAGAGTTCTTGACAAAGAAAGCCATAACAATGTATCCTTACAATAAGGAGGTAAGGAATCATGCTTGCCAAGAAGACGTCCAAGAACCAGATCACCTTGCCCAAGGAGATTGTGAAAGCGCTCCCGGATGCCGAGTATTTTGATGTCAGCATCAAGGACAATACGATCCGTTTAATGCCGGTGAGGATCACTCCTGTTGCATCATCCCTTGGCAGCGTCAGGGAAAAAATGAAAAAGCTCGGCCTGACTGAAAAAGACGTCGGCGAGGCAATCCAGTGGGCAAGAAGCCGAAAAAGATAATACGCGTGGTGCTGGATACGAATGTTCTGATATCCGCTTTGCTTTTCAGGGGAGAGCTGTCAAGGATTGTGGGGTTATGGCAAAAAGGCAAGATCGTTCCCGTCATTTCAAAAGAGACCTTTAGCGAACTAAGGACCGTTCTTGAATATCGAAAATTCTCCCTTTCCCGTGCCGAGGTAGAATCGCTGATCGAACACGAGATTCTTCCGTTTTTCGAAGTGGTGAATGTAAGCAAACGCGTCAAAGGAGCATGCAGAGACCCCGGAGATGACAAGTTTATCTTATGTGCCCTCTCCGCCAACGCCGATGGCATCGTCACCGGGGACAAGGATTTGTGCGATTTAAGAAAATATCGATCCATAAAAATCATTGATGCCTCAGATTTCATAAAAATGTTTGACTAAATTTACGAAGTAAAGGCCCAAGTCTCATCCGTGAAGCGTTGGCCTATTCCAATTGCGGATTGCGCCCTGAACCATGTAAGGTTCAGGGCTGCCATGCACCCCATCCTGAACTACGTCGAGTTCAGGACTAATCCCGAACCCTACGTGGTTCGGGGCGTGGTGCATGGC
>DBZJ01000094.1:20732-21351 GCA_002311635.1 Syntrophaceae bacterium UBA1163 | reverse complement strand
GTGGTGCATGGCGGAATGCGGAATTCAAAATATCAAAGAAAGCACGCATGATAGGATAAAGGGCATAGCGTAAGAATCAGAGCCAAAAGCTTTAAAAGTGGCAGGGGGGCCGGGTCTTGAATTGAAGAGTATCGAAGGGGGATAAATCATGAGACGATATCCGCGGGTATGCACCGTTATTGCCCTAACGCTCGTCTTCAGCCTATTCGTTATTGGGTCCGGGCCGAGCAGGGGCAGCAGTAACGATGACCGCCCGGCCATGACGACAGAGCGCTGGGCGTCGATTGTTGATCGTGGGAGTGGCAAAGGGGTTTGGACTCTCACTAAAGAATCCGATGGAACGGTGACCGTTAGCGGAGAGTGGACGTATCTACCGTCCACCACATGTCCTTTCACTGGAGGAAGGGTGATCCTCTCGGGCTCTTCTCTCGTGTTCACCGCTACGGGCACAGCGACGAATCCTTCCGCTCCCTCAGGATATCGGGATTCTCCGTTTACCCTGGACGTCAAGGGTGAATTGAAGGACGGAGGGGGGAATGGGACATATACCATTACCTTCTCAACTCCAGTGTGGCCGTCAGGTTTGTCACGGGAGTGGACAGCGACACGGACAGAAGGC
>DBZJ01000094.1:0-20672 GCA_002311635.1 Syntrophaceae bacterium UBA1163 | reverse complement strand
AAGGCAAAGGCGTAACGGAATAATCCCTCCGGCGCATATGGCTGGAGGAGAAACTGAGAAAAGGTGGAAGGTAAAAAAATATGAAACCGAAGGACAATGAAGAGGGGGCGGGAAAAAGCCCCACAGAGATGGGAAACAATTTGGATCCCATACGTTCCGATCTTGCCGAGGTGATCGAAAGGCATGCGGTAGGATTGGATGAACGGCGCCCCGAAGCCGTGCGCCGTATGGAGGAAAGAAACCAAAGAACGGCGCGTGCAAAGGTGGCGGATCTTTGCGATCCGGGCCATTTTATCGAATATGGAGCCCTGGCCATCGCGGCGCAACGCCAAAGGCGGTCATTGGATGATCTCATGGGCAGAACCCCGGCCGACGGCCTCATCACAGGCATCGGCCAGGTCAATGGCTCTCTCTTCGGAGAAGACAAGGCCCGCTGCATGATCATGGCCTACGACTACACGGTGCTGGCCGGCACGCAGGGGTTTTTCAATCATAAAAAGATGGACCGGATGCTGAAGCTCGCTCATGAACAGCGCCTTCCCCTCATTCTCTTCGCCGAAGGCGGGGGCGGCAGGCCGGGCGACGTCGATGCCTACGGGGTCGTGATCGCAGGCCTCGATCTCTCCACGTTCAGCTCCATGGCCAGGCTGAGCGGCAGGGTCCCCATGGTCGGGATCGTCTCAGGCCCCTGTTTTGCCGGAAACGCCGCCCTGCTTGGATGTTTCGATGTGATCATCGCCACGGAGAACTCCAACATCGGTATGGGCGGCCCCGTGATGATCGAGGGAGGCGGGCTCGGCGTCTTCAAACCCGAGGACGTAGGACCCATGGACGTGCAGACGAAAAACGGCGTCGTCGACATTGCCGTCCGCGGTGATCAGGAGGCGGTTGCAATCGCCAAGAAATATCTCTCGTATTTTCAGGGAACGACCTCCCGATGGGAGGCATCCGATCAACGTCTTCTTCGCACGCTGATTCCGGAACAAAGCCGCCGTGCGTACGACGTACGGAAGGTCATCAGGGCCGTTGCGGACGCCGATTCCTTTCTGGAAATGCGGCCCAAATTCGGCCCCAGCATGGTGACGGGGTTTCTGCGCATCGAAGGCCGGCCATTCGGCGTGATCGCGAATAACTGCATGTACATGGCCGGAGCGATTGAGGCCGAAGGGGCTGATAAGGCCGCGCGATTGATGCAGTTGTGCAACGTCCATGGCTTGCCCATCCTGTCTCTGTGCGATACGCCGGGGTTCATGGTGGGGCCGGAGATCGAGAAGCGCGCTCAGGTGCGCCACGTCTGCCGCATGTTTGTGATCGGTTCACACCTGAGCGTGCCTTACGTTACGGTCGTTCTGCGCAGGGGATACGGCCTCGGTGCGATGGCCATGGCCAAGGGCGGTTTCCATGAAAGTTCGTTTACGATCGCGTGGCCTACCGGAGAGTTCGGCGCCATGGGCCTGGAAGGCGCAGTCAAGGCCGGATTCAAAAAGGAGCTTGAGGCGATTGAAGACCCGAAGGAACGTGAAGCCCTCTACGAGAAACTCGTCGCCCAGTCGTATGAGCGGGGAAAGGCGATCAATATGGCGTCTTATCTCGAAATCGACGCGGTGATTGACCCGGCGGATACGCGGTCATGGATTCTGCAGGCCCTGCCCTCCGTTCCCGCTGCGCCCGTCGAGGGGGGAAGCCATTCTTTCGTCGATCCTTGGTAAGCGTGGGCCCTCCGTCAGGCAGATAGGGAGAAACGGAGAAGCCGAGTGCGGAATGCGGATTGAAACCGAAGCAAACCCCAGACATAGACGCGGAGACACGGGGATGGGGAGAGTGAAGAATTTTAGAATGCGGAATTCAAAACATCCGAAAATAAATATCTTCATTAAACATTAGAGCGTAAGGAGGAAGACGATGGGGAAAATTATCGTGATCTATCATAGTCAGCAGTACGGGGATACGAAGTCGCTTGCTGAAGCGCTTGCAGAGGGAGCTCGGGGAGCCGGGGCTGAAGTTCACCTGATTAACACCAACGAGCGGCGGGTCGCCCTGGAAGAATTTTTGTCCGCCGATGGGGTTGCGATCGGGACCCCCGACTATTTCTCATACGTCGCGGGCACGGTGAAGACCTTTTTTGACGATATTTACCTGTGGGATCAATCAGGCAAGACTGTCAAAGGAAAACCGGCTGTCCTTTTCTTTTCCTGTGGCGGCGGAGGGAAAGTCAAGCAGCCTTTGGAATCCCTTGCTCAACGCTTCTTCCAGCAGAAGGGGGAGACGGTAAGGAGTGACCGTCCCATTACCAACGAGGCAAAGAAAAAGTGCCTTGCGCTTGGTCAGGAACTGGTGAAAAACATAAGCAGCAGGGCTTCCAAAAAATAGGCTCAACTGTTCGTGCGCTGCCGAGCGCACAAAACAAATAATTTTTACCCCGGGAAACACCATTTGACTGAAGCGTTTGACATCCTCGCCCCTTCTTGTTCGTAACATTATTTAAGAACCCGGCAAAGAGTCCCGAAGCCTTTCTGAGACTTCTGCAGTGAGCCGACAAACCTTTTCAGCCAAAGGAACGGAAAGCGAGGCCATTCCACAACTGGGAGTGATGATGGCTCTCTGTAACAGGGCAGGATTGATTCCTTTTTTGGTTAGGCTTTCAATACCCTTCTTAAAACGCTTGACCAAACCCTGAGCATCCTCCTTGATAACAGCCTCACTTGTCGGGACAATGCCCCAAGCGAGAATACCTCCTCTTTCTAAGAACGCTCTTAAGTCTTTTGGATAGAGGGAGAGCGTCTCCAGATAATCATAGGCGTCGAAACTGAGCACATCGAGGTGCGTCGAGAGAAGCACACTCCAGTCCGTATTCCCACAGCAGTGGACCCCCTTCAACCCCTTCACCGCGTCAAAGCATTCGTTCAGAGAACGAACGACATCCTCCCGGTTCAGGCCTGAAAAGGCAGAGCCGAACGAGGAGAGGGAGGGTTCGTCGAAAAAGATGATCGTTGGGATACCGGGAAAAAGGTCATGGTACTTCTTTTCCAGCCACCGGGCTTTCAATGAAAGGTGTTTGACCAGGATGTCTCTTAAAGACGGGTCGTAAAAGATCGGTTTCTGCTCCTGATCGGCCAGGGCGAGACCAAACGTGATCGGCCCTGTGATCTGGCCCTTGATATATTTTATCCTCTTTCGGGGGTCTTTTGACGAAAGGTCTTTTAAGATCCCGAGTCCTCTTGCAAAATCCTTCGTGATCTGAAAAGGCTCAAGATCATTCCCCTCGAAACGCTGATAGAATTTCTCGATTTCTTTCTCGAATCCCTGAGATGTCTCAATCCAAACCTTTTGTTCCTTTTCATTCCATCTTAAGGAGGGAAATCCCTCGGAGTATTGAACGACCATTCCTTCCAGAAAAGACCGTTTTGGCAGCTGGGGCCAGAATGGGATTTCAGGGAAGTTTTTGAGGATGAGTCCGAAGACCTCCTTCTCATCCTGATGCGGGAAGGACCCGATTCCTGTTGTGGCGAAAGGATATTGAAATTCCATAGCTTTTCATAAAGCGATTCCACACAAAAAGTCAAGGAAATTTTGTCGCATCCTTCGTAACCATTTGATTACAAATCAAAACCTTGACAAAAGAAGGTTTGATGATTAGTTTTTACGAGAAATCTATAACAGAAGGGAGGTCTGTCTTTATGAAGGTGAGGCCACTTCACGATCGGCTCATTATCCAGAGATTGGAGGAGGAAGAGAAGACAAAGGGAGGGATCATTATTCCCGATACGGCCAAGGAAAAGCCTATTGAGGGAAAGGTGATCGCCGTCGGGGCAGGAAGGATCAAGAAGGATGGTACAAAGATTCCTCTTGGAATCAAAAAAGGCGATCGGGTCCTCTTCGCAAAGTATGCAGGGACCGAGGTAAAGATCGATGGAGAAGAATATCTCATGATGAAAGAGGATGATATCTTCGCAATCATTGAATGATGGATCAGAAAGGAGGAGGTGTTCATGGCAAAAGAATTGAAATTCGATCAGGAAGCAAGAAATGCGGTTCTGGAGGGCGTCAACATTCTGGCCGATGCAGTAAAAGTGACTCTGGGACCCAAGGGAAGAAATGTGGTGCTCGAAAGGTCTTTTGGCTCTCCTGTGGTCACAAAGGACGGCGTGACCGTTGCCAAAGAGATCGATCTGGAAGATCATTTTCAGAACATGGGCGCAAAGATGGTAAAAGAAGTGGCCAGCAAAACCTCGGATACGGCCGGAGATGGAACCACCACAGCCACACTCTTAGCCCAGGCCATCTACCGGGAGGGGTACAAAGTGGTGGCTGCCGGAATCAACCCCATGGATGTAAAACGGGGAATTGACCTGGCCGTGGAAGAGGTCGTCAAAGAGCTGAAGAAAATGTCGAAACCCGTCAAAGAGCAGAAAGAGATTGCCCAGGTGGGTACGATCTCTGCCAATAACGACAAGACCATCGGCGATATCATTGCCGAAGCGATGAATAAAGTCGGAAAAGAGGGCGTGATCACGGTCGAGGAGGCCAAGGCGATAGAGACCACCCTCGAGGTCGTTGAAGGGATGCAATTCGATCGGGGGTATATCTCTCCTTATTTCGTAACCGATCCGGAGAAGATGGAGACTGTGCTCGAAGACCCCTCCATCCTCCTTTATGAAAAGAAGCTCGCCAATATGAAAGAGCTGCTTCCTCTCCTGGAGCAGATTGCCAAGACTGGAAGCCCGTTTCTCATCGTCTCTGAGGATGTAGAAGGGGAGGCGTTAGCCACCCTGGTGGTGAATAAACTTCGGGGGACACTAAAATGCGCAGCCGTCAAAGCCCCTGGTTTTGGAGACCGGAGGAAGGCAATGCTCGAAGATATAGCGATCCTCACCGGCGGCAAGGCCATCATGGAGGATGTGGGAATCAAGCTCGAGAAGATGAAGATGGAGGATCTGGGCCGGGCGAAGAAAGTGGTCATTGACAAAGATAATACCACGATTGTTGAAGGAGCAGGGTCTGCCTCTGCGATCGAAGGCCGGATCAAACAGATTCGTGTCCAGATCGAAGAGACCACTTCGGATTATGACAAAGAGAAACTTCAAGAGCGATTGGCAAAGCTCGCCGGAGGGGTGGCTGTGATTAAGGTGGGGGCAGCCACCGAGACGGAGATGAAGGAGAAGAAGGCGCGGGTGGAAGACGCGCTCCATGCCACACGAGCTGCCGTAGAAGAGGGAATTGTTCCTGGCGGGGGGGTGGCTTATCTGAGATGTTTACCTGCGTTGAAGAAGATCAAAGTAGAAGGAGATCGACAGACAGGCGTTGATATTATTATTAGGGCCCTCGAAGAACCGATCCGTCAGATTGTTCAAAATGCCGGCAAGGAAGGGTCAGTGGTAGCGGAGAGGGTAAGACGCGAAAAGGGCGCGTTCGGCTTCGATGCGGATAAGGAAGAATATACGGATATGATCGAGGCCGGCATCATCGATCCAACCAAGGTGGTGAGATTTGCCCTGCAGAATGCTGCCAGTGTCGCTTCTCTGTTAATCACCACGGAGGCTGTCGTGGTTGAGAAACCCAAGAAAGAACCGGCTGGACCCCCCATGCCTCCGGCTTATTAAAGAATACCCATAACTCGTTTCCTCTCTCCTGTGCCCAACCTGCCTGCGGCAGGCAGGCGCAAGCAGGCACAGGGAGAGGGGAGGGTGTCTGCCATGGTTGACGATCTGTCTTTGATCTTACCCGAAGACAAGAAGGAAGCCGAAAGGGTCTTCAATTCTCTCGCTGTCAAAAACCAACTCGATATTGTCTTGCGGGCTCGTGATAAAGAGCGACTCCATTATTTATTCCTTTCAGAACATCCGGAACGGTTGATTCAAGAGCTTCCGGAACTGGAGGTTTTCCTAACCGTGAAGGAAGCCGGAGAAAAGGATTGTCTCGATCTGATTTCGCTCACCACTCCGGAACAATTCCAGTATCTTCTCGATCTCGATTTGTGGAAAAGAGATCAATTAGACCCGGAGAAGGTCCTTCACTGGATGGAGATTCTGCTTGAATCGGGCGAAAAGAAAGCCAGCCAGTTCATCGAGTCTGCGGATATTGAGTTCATCGCCCTCCTTCTGAAAAAATTCCTCCATGTCACAACCATGGAGGGGGAGCACCTGGAGGGAATGGACAGAATCCCTCTTTTCACGCTGGATCAATATCACTTCATCCATTTCAGGGGGAAGAGGACCAGAGAGATTTTCGAGCCCTTTTTGCAAATTCTTTGCCGGGTGGACAGAGGAAGCTATCAGAGATTGATGGATTCCCTTGTCATGGAATTCGAATCAGAGCTTGAGGAGACAGGCTACCGTCTCAGGAATAGCCGGCTGGCGGATTACGGATTTCCTGATTTTGAGGAGGCCCTGGAGATTTATCGCTTTGTCAACCCGGATTCTTTTGCGGGAGGCGAAGGCTTTTCTCCGGTCATGAGCCGAGACGAGGCCGGCAAGGAAGGTTCTGTTTTCTATCTTGCCTTTCGAAACGAGGGTCTTTTTTTCTCCTCTGCTCTCTCTAAGATAGAGGATGCCTGTGAGCAGGGTCGATTAAAACAAGAGATAACCGCCGTCTGCAATAAGGCAATCGTGGCGGAGGCGATCGATCTCTCCAATATCGCGGCTATGGAGAGGGCAGTAAAAAAAGTCTACCACTTCCTGAACCTGGGGCTTCAATACTTGAGCAAGGAAGACGAGGCAAGGTCGCTTGAAATCCTTCGATCTCTTCCCATGCAGAAACTCTTTCAATACGGTGTGAGCACGACCCTTCTTCTCAGGAGAAAGGCAGAATCCATTTTACAGGAACCCTGGTTTTCGAATGACCAGGAGAATCTCGTCTTCTTGGACCCTCCTCATCTTGAAAAATTTGAGGGGATTTTGAGAAAGAAGCCTGCTCTCTATCGAAGCGGGGTGTATGAGGACTTCAGTAACCTTCAGGATTTGAGAGAGGCGGATGACTTTCTGGAGTTCGTCAGTGCCATCAGCCATTTTTTGGAAAAGGAATTGAATCTCTCTCCTGCTTATTTGAAGGAGATGGATTTGAGCGGTTGCTATCCGGGTGACTGGCGGGAGATCACCTTCTCCACGATCTTTCTCACCTCTACGGCGAATCAAATTCTCAAAGGGGCTTTTCGATTTGAAGCCATCGGGCAAGCTCGGGTGAAAGATCTTCTCGACAGAGTTTTTGAAAGAGATGCCCAAGGCAAGGGGGTTATAAAGATGGAGATCAAAAACGGACTGAAAAACTGGTTGGATTCGATCGAAGGCGACGAAGCGAAGCGGCAGCATCTTCTTGCTTTTCAGGATTTCTGTCTGGATTTATTCGAGGTGGAGTATGGGAAAATCCCTCCCGGCGAAGAGGTGGACCCCCGGTTTGTGAAAGGACTCCTGATCAGAAAATGATCCGGTAACGTAACGTTGTTTATGAAAAAAGGCCCCATGAAAAATCAGCACGGGGCCTTTTTCATAAATGGAAAAGGAGGCTATTCGCCTTTGAATACCGGTTCGCGCTTCTGGAAAAATGCGGTCATCCCTTCCATGGCATCCTGACTCTGCGCAAGCTTCCTTGACCACTCCCGGTCAACGCGGATGCCTTCTTCGAGACCCTTCTCGAGTCCCACCCACATGCCATTGAGCACCGCGCTCATGGCAAGAGGCGGCCGCTTGGTCAGCGTCAGTGCAAAAGCCATGGCCTCCTTCATCAAATCTGCTGCGGGAACCACGCGGTCCACCAGGCCGATGGCCAAGGCCTCTTTGGCCGATAACCTCTTGCTGAACAGAATCATGTCGAGCGCCTTCGGCTTGCCCAGGAGCCGCGGCAGACGCTGAATGCCGCCCCAGCCGGGCGTGATGCCCAGGTTCACCTCCGGGCACCCGATGACCGCCTTGGGATTATCCGTCATCAACCGGAAATGGCATACGAGCGCGAGCTCGCATCCGCCACCGAGGGCGTATCCGTTGATGGCAGCGATGACTGGCTTGCTGAACCGTTCGATACGGTTAAAGACGTCGTTGCCGTTCGGCCCTTTCTCGATGTTCGCTACGTCCGACACGTCCATGCCTGCGCTGAAACCCTTGTCACCCGCGCCGGTGATGATCACCACCCTGGTCTCCTTGCTCTTCTCTAACTCAGTGATCGCTCGGTCCAGCTCTTCGCGTATGCCAAGGTTGACGGAGTTCGTTGGCGGACGGTTAAGCGTAATGGTGCTCACAAAATCCTTCGTGGTCAGTATGATGTTGTTGTAGCTCATAAATGCCCTCCTGTCTGAGATTGAGTAGAAGCCATTTTCTTGAGTGAATTTTCACATAGTCAAGCGAGTTGACTATAAGAGAAACGGATTTGTCTGTCAAGCAAAAAAGCCTCAGCCGTTCATCGATCCAGGTATCTCACTTTCATTTCCAGAGGTTGTTTTTGGGGCCCGCGGCTCGATGTCACCCCATAGCCCACCGGAACCACAGCCATGAACTCTCCCTTAGGCTCTCCAAGAAATTCCAGAACGTCATCCTTGATCAGGTAAAGAATTCCCAGCCAGACGGTTGCAAGTCCAAGGGAAGTCGCGGCCAGGAGCAAATTCTCAACGGCTGCCGCGGAACTTTGAATTTCCATGGTGCGGAAAAAATCGTGCGCCATCTCCTTTTCGACCTTGAAAAGCTGGGTGCCGTGTCGAATCAGATCGCCCGTATTGGCTATCGCGATGACGACCGGTGCCCCGGCAATACTTCGAGCCGCCATGCGAAGCAACGTCGATGCCGGTCGTGGAAAATCGCCGGATCTGGAAGTGACGAGACGTGCCAAGTCCTGCCTTTTCTGGTTTCTCATCACGATGAATCGCCACGATTGTTGATTATGGGCAGAAGGGGCTTCGTTCCCGGCTTGAAGCAATAGGTTGATACGATCTTCGGATACTTCCTGCTTGGTAAACATCCTGATGCTATGGCGCTGACGAATCACCTGCAACGTTTGGTTCAGGGAAAAAGCGGGATCAGCGGGTTTCACACCGTACCTCCTTTACGGATTGGAATGGTTCGCTCGTCTTGATGAGTTCATTGGAAATAAAAAATCTGAACGGCAAAGAGGTGATCCCTACGGGGCTAATCCTCGGCGTTTGACATGAAGCTCGCCGTTTTCAGTTCTTCCAACTCCAGGGCGAGGAATTCCCAAAGCTGTGTAAGTTCTTTCACCTGCTCTTTGACCTGTTTATGAGTCTGGACGGTTTCGTAAGTCTCTTGCTGATTCAAGTAGAGATTCGGGTCAGAAAGTCTTTGGTTCAAATGATCCAGTTTCTGGGTGGCCTCCTGCAAAGATTTTTCCACTTCCTGAAATCGCTTTTCAAGGCTGGAGAGTTGCTTCTTAAATCGGTCCATCTCCTGGGCTCTCTTTCGCCTCTCCTCCTTCGTCTTGTACGGGGATTTCTTTCTTACAGGTTCCTGTCTTTTTGGAACCTCTGATTTTTGGCCTTCCTCCGATTGAATCTGCTGCTTCTTATAAAGGTAATCGTCATAATTTCCCAGAAATAGGTGAGGGATTCCACGATCGATCTCGATCACCTTGTTGGCGATTTGATTGATGAGATGCCGGTCGTGGGTGACCAGGCAGATCGTCCCTTGAAACTGCTTCAAAGCCATCTCCAGTACGTTTCGAGAGGAGATGTCGAGATGACTGGTCGGCTCGTCGAATAGAAGGAAATTGGCCGGTTTGAGGAGCATCTTCGCAAGGACCAATCGACTCTTCTCTCCGCCGCTCAAAACAGAGACCCGCTTTTCGATCTCCTCTCCGCTGAAAAGAAACGTACCCAGAAGGGTTCGAAGCTCGGTCTGACTTTCATCCGTCGCAATGGAAAGGAGCTCTTCGAAGACCGTATTTTCGGGGCGGAGAAGATCGAACTGATGCTGGGCAAAGTACGCGCGGGTCACCTCCTTTCCTAAGATGACTTCACCTTCTTCAAAGTCGAGGACGCCAGCGAGGATCTTGAGCAGGGTTGATTTTCCCGCTCCGTTGGGACCGACCAAAGCCACCTTATCCACTCGGTAGAAGCTGAGATCAATTCCTTGATAGACCACCGTGTCGCCGTAGCTCTTATGAAGATTTTTGACCTCCACCACCTTGTGGCCGCCCCGTTTGGGGGCGGGGAAGTGGAACCGAATCTCCTTCTTTTTCTCCGGGAGTTCGATCCGCTCAATTTTTTCGAGCATCTTGATCCGGCTCTGAACCTGGCTCGATTTGGTGTTCTTCGCGCGGAACCGTTCGATAAATCTTTCGGTCTGCTCAATTTTCCTCTGCTGAGTCTTATACGTCGCCTCGAGGACTTGTCCCCGGGCTTCTTTCTCCTCCAAGTAGTGGTCGTAGTCGCCGTAGTAGAGGTCAATCCGTTGCGCTTCGATCTCTGCAATCCAATCGATGAGGTGGTTGAGGAAGACTCGATCGTGTGACACGATGACCATGGCGCCGGGATAATTGGTTAAAAATTCTTCGAGCCATATCAGGGACACCAGGTCCAAGTGGTTGGTCGGCTCGTCGAGAAGAAGGAGGTCCGGAGATTGAAGAAGGATTTTCGCCAAGGCGATTCGCATCAACCAGCCGCCGCTGAGCTCGTCGGTGAGGCGATCGAAATCTCCCTCTTTGAACCCCAATCCCTGAAGGATGCGCTTTGCCTCAGCCTCCAGGCCATAGCCTCCAAGAAGGGTATAGCGCTCCTGAAGTTTTCCGTATTCCTTTGCCAGCCTCTCCTGTTTTTTCGGATCGTCGATGGATGAAAGCTCTTCTTCGAGGATCGTCATCTTGTCCTGAAGGGAGGTGATGTTTGTCAAACTTTTTAACACTTCATCCAAAACCGTATTGCCCTCGAAGGAAATCACTTCCTGGGGCAAGTAGCCGATCTTTACGCCTTTGGCAATGAGGAGCTCTCCTTCGTCAAGGGATTCCTCTCCTAAGATCATCCGAAAGAGGGTCGTCTTCCCCGAGCCGTTGGGGCCGATGAGGCCAAGCCGGTCCCTCACTCCGATCTGAAGAGAGCAATCTTTAAACAGGACTTTGCTCCCAAACTGCTTCTGAATGTGACTGAGAGTGATCATTCCTGGTTCAGCAGGCTACTGAAAAACGCCCCTCTGCGGCGTTTCCCTAATCCTTCCCCGTGTCAAGCACGGGGGCAGGCTTGTTGCGGCGTACATTTAAGTACGCCTCTGGCCGACTCACCAACTCGTCGGCGTGGCAAGATGTCGCTCCTTGTTCGTCGCGACGCCACTCTCAGGATTTCGGGGGCCTTGCATCCGCGCATTTTTGAGCAGCCTGGCCTAAATCACTTTTTCAGCATCCTTTTCAGACCTTCAAAGCCAAATAATGCATTAATTCTCAATCTGAAATCTAAAATTTGAAATCTGAAATTTGCAGCCATTTGGGGTGGGGATTAGGTATCGTATTTATCGAAGTTATAACCCGCCTTCTTGTAATTCTCTAAGGCACGGGTTTTCAAATCCTGTCGCTTCGTTTTTTCCGCTTCCTTATCTGCCAATTCAGCCGCGTGACTCCATTTTCCTTCCTTCTCGTATTCCTTGATCTTTCGATCTGTTTCCGTGACCGGGCTTCCTTTGACAACCACAGACGGAGCGAAAAGAACTCGGGAGATAGGGTGATTACACTGGGGGCAGAGGCTTAGGGGAGATTCGGCCATCCTCTGGATAATCTCAAAACCCCGTCTGCAATGAGTGCAGCCTTTCTTTGAATCAACGGCCCTGTATACGTAGGTCGGCATATCTAAAACTGTGTCCCGTGTCGGTACTCAAAATATAACGTAATATTTCCTCGAAAATTGTCAAGGGGGAAAGCCCTATGTTATAAAAACAATGTCAAATGTCAAAGCAAAAATTTCAAATGAATGTTAAAGATCAAAGTCGAAGAGTTCCGGCATTTGAAGTTTGGATTTCATTTGGCATTTGAACTTTGGATTTTGGAATTTTGTTAATGAAGATTCCTTACCAAAACCTATACATCTATGAGATTTCCGGAGAGATTTCGGACTCAAGGGATTTTCTTAAGCAGGACTTCATTGGCTGCTGGAATGAAGGGAAGACCTCTTTCCTTTTCTTTTCTCAGCCCCACGATGAGGAGGTGGAGCCATTTGTCAAAAAGAAGGGATACCCTGTCCTCTCAAGAAACATCCTGGACTACAAAGCCTGGCAGGCCGGTGAAGAATTGATACCCTTTCAGGTGGGTACTCTTATCATCTCTCCTCCCTGGGAAAATGTCAGGGTTGAAGAGGGCCAGACCTTGGTTCATTTAGATCCCTGTGTGGTTTTTGGCACAGGTTATCACCCAACCACTCGAACCTGTCTTCAAGCGACTTGGGAGATTTATCAAAAGGAGAAGCCGAAGAAGGTTCTGGATCTTGGAACAGGTTCTGGGATCCTTGCCCTGGCCGCTGCAAAATGGGGAGCTGAGAAGGTGCTTGCCATCGACTGCAACGAACTGGCCGTAGAGACGGCGTCACGAAATGTGTTGTCCAACGGTGAATCTGAACGGATTGAGGTGAGGAGAGGAAAGGCAGAGGATTTTATCAAAGAGAAAGCGGATTTAGTTTGTGCCAATATCCATCTTCAAGTCATCGAGTCCCTGTTAAAGAAAAAGGCTTTTTTCAAGAAAAGATGGTTCATCCTTTCAGGGTTCTTTGAAAAAGATATGCACGAGGTTGAGAGAAGGTTGAAGCAAAAGTCTGTTAGAATCGTTCAGAGGTTGCAAGAGAAGAACTGGTCAACCTTGGTCGGCTTGAATGGGGATGGTAGAGGGGATTAATTGTAGTCATATTGACTTCAATTCTTGATTGTGTTAAAAAAATCAGATTCTGCCCACGTTCAAAATCCAAAAAATTTAAATTTTCTTTAGGTTTTGGAGAAGTAAGCCCCTCTCCATTTTTTGAGGGCGGGCGATTTTATAAATTTTTGGGAGCATTGTGAAACCGAAGTTTATTAAGGCAGCCCTCTTTTTTCTCATTCTCTCATTCTCGCTCTTTTTGGGCTCGGGAATGTCATGCGCAGCGACCTCCGGTCCCGAAAAAGAGGGTGCGAAACTCTCCGGGGTGACCGAACCTTCTGGACCTGCGAAAAAGGGAGAGAAATTTGTCGTCAAGGGTCGAGAATACTGCTATGAATGTATTGACAACTCCGAATGTTTGGGGTGTCACAAGAAAATAAGCGAAAGGAAGTTTGCCCAGTCTGTTCACGGTGCCAATTCTTGCAACAGTTGCCACTATGACATCACGGATATCAACGTCCATACCAAAACCAAAGGGGCAAGAATTCATGCCGAGCCAGTCACCTGCCATCGATGTCATAAGAAGGAAGGGGCAGAGCATTATGCAAGCGCCCATTTCCTCAACGACATTCAGTGTAAAGACTGCCACAAAGACATCCACGCGTTGACTCCGTGGAAGGGAGATAAAGTCCGGGTGATCAAGACATGTACGACCTGCCACTCGGATGATGGTTATTCTCAAAGCGTCCATGGCAAAGCCGTCCTCGAGGGGAATCCGGATTCAGCCACCTGCAGCGATTGTCATGGTCTCCATAAAATTCCGTTGCTGAAAGGCGACGAACCCAAGAGCGTGGAATTCAGGAAGGAGTTCCATACGGAAGTCTGCCAGAAATGTCATGCGGACAAGGAGATGATGGAGAGAAACAGGGTTTTTCTCATCGCCACTCAAACCTATTACGAGAGTTATCACGGGAAGGTGGAGCATCTTGGCTACCCGAAACTGGTTGCAGGTTGTGCGGATTGCCACGGGTTTCACAACATTCTGCCTCCCGATAATCCAAAGTCTCTCATCTCGGAAAAACGGCTGGTGGAGACCTGCGGCAAGTGCCACCGGAGGGCGAATAGCCGCTTCGTGCAATGGATTCCGCATGCAACCCATACTGATCCAGAAAGAGAGCCGGTGCTCTACGGAACCTTCGTCCTCATGACCGGCCTCCTCGTCTCCGTCTTTGGAGTATTTTGGCTCCACGCGTTCCTCTGGTGGCGAAAGGACTTTTGGGAAAAAAGGGAGTTGAGGGCCAAGGGGATTTTCTTCCCTCAGCATGTAAGACCCGATGAAGCCGGGCATATTTATCGACGATTTAGCCTTTTTGACATTGTGCTCCATTTTACGATGATGGTGAGCTTTATCGGCCTCGTCCTGACCGGGCTCCCGTTAAAATTTTCGCATGCCCCCTGGGCCATTGGTCTGATGCACTTTTTAGGAGGGGCCAGGATGGCCGGTTTGATTCATCGCATTTGCGCTGGCATCACCTTTGCCTATTTCGGAACGACCATGGCCTACATCGCTTATTTCCTCTTCTTCAAGAAGATCCGAGGGAATCCCGGTCTCTTCCAAAGACTTTTCGGCCCGGATTCGCTCTCCCCTCGCTGGAAAGACATTCAGGACATCATCGGGATGATCCGCTGGTTTCTTAACAAGGGGCCGAAACCCAGGTTCGACCGGTGGACCTATTGGGAAAAATTCGATTTTCTCGCTGTCTTCTGGGGAATGTTCGCCATCGGGTTCTCAGGGTTGATGCTCTGGTTTCCAGGATTCTTCACCCTCTTTTTACCCGGATGGACTCTCAACATTGCCACGATCGTTCATTCGGATGAAGCGCTTTTGGCCTCCGGGTTCATCTTCACGGTCCACTTCTTCAACACGCATTTTCGGCCTTCGAAGTTCCCCATAGACACGGTGATTTTTACGGGAAGATTTCCCAAATACGAACTGGTGGAGGAACGGCAGGAACAATATCGTCGCCTGCTGGCTGAGAATAGATTGGAGACTTATCGGGATAAATACCCAAGCGTGGGCACGGACCTCTTCTCAACCATTGTGGGATTTGCCATGGTGGCCATCGGGCTTCTGTGCGTCTTCCTGATTGCGTGGGAGTTCTTGGTTTAGAAAAAAGGGTTCAAGGATTCGAGGGACCGAGGACTCCAGGGCTTCTTAAAAAACTGAACGACTCACCAATAGAAATCGCTTGAACCCTTGAATCCTGGACCCCTTGAACCCGTCACCTCGGGATTTTGCAACCGATCTTTTCCAAATAAGCCACATAATTAAAGGTGGGGCTTTGATCCTTGGTATGGCAGTTTCGGCAGATACCAAGGGTCACCTTTCTCGCCATCTTTCCCTTTTCCGGATGTCCTCTCCCTTCACCGTGACAGGCCTCACATTGCACCCCTTGCAGGTAAAAGGGAATTTCTGAAACAGCCGCATACTCTCCAATCTTACCGTAGCCCGTGGAATGGCACATCAGACACTCCTCCTGGGCATACGGAGGGGAAGCGGCGATGGTCTGGGAGGCCCTGGCATGTTTGGTCTTAACCCAATTTCTGTAATTCACTTCGTGGCATTTTTTGCAGGAGATCGCTCCGACAAAGGGACTTGTCTTAGGAATTCGGGCGACCATCTCTGTTTCCGACAAATCCTTTCCAGCCTCAAAAGCAATTTTTGGCTTATATAGCTTTGCCGACTCAGCCCGATACATTTCCAGTTCCTTAGTGATGCTCGGATCATCGGATACAGCCATCTGCACGGGAATGACGACGTGTCGGTAAAGATTCTTATCCCCGAAAGCAAGAAGGGCCTTTTCCAATTCCTTCTGTTTTGACTCCAAGAACCTCAGCTCTTTGGCTTTGATTTCGTCCTGTTGTCCGGCCTTGGCCATCTCTGTCCTCATTTGCGTCGCATGGAAGGCCAGTCTTTCCAATTTTTTCTGTAACGCCTCCTGTTCGTCGGAAATCGTAAATTGAATAGGTCTCTTTGTATCGCTTAAGGAATAATCCACCCGGCCCAAATATCCTCCTCTCGGCTCCAATCGGTAAATGGCCGTCCCATTTTCTCTCTCCATAACCACCCTTCTCGACTCACCCCCTCCTCCTAAGATGAGGTCGATATCGTGAGCTTCCCTGGCCAACTTTTTATCTTTCGATTCGCCCAATTGGGAGAGGACAACGATGAGGTCGCAATATTCCCTCAAACCTTTCATCGCGGCCTTTAAAGCCGCGACAGGTTCGGTGACGTTTAATCCCGGGTCTTTCTCTTGGAGGGTGGAATTGAAATGATCGTCCAGCAGACCCAATACCCCAACCCGCAGACCGGCGATCTCCTTGATGGCATAAGGTTTGAAGACATGCCTTCCGGTTTTTTTGTCCACAAGGTTGGTCGAGACAAAGGAGAATTTCACGCTCGGGCTCACTTCAAAGAGAAACTTGACCCCCATCGTCAGATCTTTCTCGCCTACGTTGACGACATCGTATCCCATTTCATTATAGGAATGGATGAGGAGGTTAGCACGGAGAAGGGCGTCCCTGCGTTTGGTCTCTGCCTGGGGAGGTTTTCGGAAAAGAAAATTTCCGGTGTCGAAAAGTAGGATTTTCCTCCCTTCTTTCTTCATCTGGGAGATCAGTGTGGCCTTCTTGGCAACGCCGCCAAGAGGGTTTCTGAATCACCCGCAAGGCTCGACCTCGCCCATCACGTCATTCGAATAGACGATGCTGAATTGGGCCTTTGGAGACGAGAAAGAGAGAGAGGATGCAGATAAATTGAAAACCAGACCCGCCACTCCAAAAATGAAGATTCCTGCGGATTTCAAAGGCTCGCTCCTTTTCTCATGGAATTTATTTTTCGTGTTGCCACCGTCATCGAAAACGCTTTTCCCCGGCCCGGACGGCGACGTCAAGCCAGTTCTCCTCCGGGGCGAAAGGACAGGTATATCTTTCATTGTACTGACAGAAAGGATTGTAAGCTCGATTGAAATCGATCAACACCTTTGCTCCGGACACCGGCTCGATATAGAGATAGCGTCCCTTCCCATAAGTCTCTATCCCTGAAGTCTTATCTTTGAACGGGAGGAAAAGATCATCGCCCGCTAACGGTCGGTAGATTTGGAGCAGGTATTCTTTTCCATCCCATTTGAATTTGAATCGGCCGTATTTCACATATTTCTTGCCCGCCTCCTTGTTTGTGGGAAGTGTTGTGTATATAGGTTTCGGCTCAACGGGATATTTTTCAACGGATCCGCTCATTGCATACCGGAGGTCGATAGGGTAGTAAACGAGGCCCTTGAACCCTTTCCGGTCGGCCTCTTTCAACGGAGACCGGGAATCTTCTCGAAAGAACCGGTCCTTCCTTTCTCGGAAACCCTTTAATTTCTCCTCTCTCTGTTTGAGAGGACTTTCTTCCACCTGAGCGAGAACGAGGTCGGGCTTTCCAAGCAAGAGAATAAAACAGAACGAGCAGATTGAGAAGAAGATCCATCTTCGATCAAATTTGAGAGATCGATCCATTAAACCATTTCCCGATTTTCAGGGAGGAGGATGAATGGGATCAGGCGGATGATCATGACGGCCATCGTTTTTCTTCTCGCGGTTTGCCCTATCTCCGCCAGCCCCCTCTCCTTTTCGTTGAGAGGACAACCTCGACAGGGGAAAATTCCCCTTGAAATAATTTTAAAAGATTGTAGAATTTAGTTCCGGGCGGGTGCCTTCGTATGGGAACTATAAGAAATCTTTACGATCTGGTCAAGAGCTTTTGGATCGACTTCTTCGATGAGGCGAAGAGAGGCACTCAAGCTCACCTCAAGGCGATCAAGGTCTTCCTCGGTTTTTGTATCCTTGTTTTTCTCGTCGTCCTTGTTGGTCTTCTCAAATTTACAGAGAGCTCTACCTTCTGCGGCCTCTGCCACCAGATGAACGTCTATATGGACTCGTGGAGAGCCTCCAGCCATCGGCATGTGGTCTGTACGAAATGCCATTATGAGCCCGGATTTCTTAACCATCTGAAGGGGAAATGGGTGGATGGCCAAGTGTCGCTGGCTTACTTCCTGTCGGGGAAGAGGCCGAGTGCGCCTCACGCCCAGATCAGCGATGCGAGTTGCCTCCAAAAGGGATGTCATAAGATCGAAGACCTTCAGGGGGACATGATCTATAAAAATGTGGCCTTCTCCCATAACAAGCATTTAGGCGAACTGAGAAGAGGGATGAAACTCCGCTGCACGAGCTGCCACGCTCAACTTGTTCAAGGGTTGCACCTCACCGTTCACGAAATCAACTGCTTCATCTGTCACTATTATAAGGCCGGTCCAAAAGGGGAAGAGGAATGCATTTCTTGCGCCATCGGCGGCTGCACTTCCTGTCATGTCGAGCCTAAAGGGGATATTCAGGTCAAAGGCTGGAACTTCAATCACAAAAAGTATATCGCGAGAGGGGTGGCTTGCGAGAAATGCCATCTCAGTGTCGTTCAAGGGGATGGCCATGTGCCGGAGGGAAAATGTGTCGAATGCCACAATGAGCCTATTCTCCTGAGTACGAAGTATACCTCTCAATTCATGCATCAGAAGCATGTCACCGATCATAAGATCGAGTGCTCAAGCTGCCATACTTTTCTTCGCCATGAGATCGGGCCGATTCCCACGATCGCTTATACCCCTTCCAATTGTGATAAGTGCCATAGCAAGGAGATGCATCTTGGGCCGAGAGAGTTATACCGCGGGACCGGAGGGATCGGCGTCCCGGATTCTCCCAGCCTCATGTTTACAACGAATGTGGACTGCATCGCCTGTCATCGGAGAGGGGAGGAAAGCCAGGCCGCACTTCATACCTCGAAGTATGTCGAGCGGGCGATCGGCGAGGCCTGCGTCGACTGCCACGGAGAGGGATTCGATGAGACCTTAAAACAATGGAAATCGCTCCTGACAAGAGCCGAGAGTGAGAGTAACCAGAGGATCTTTAATGTCCAGAAAGCGTTATATGAGTTTGAAAGGACCAACGGAAGCACCGCCGCCTTTAAAAAGGCTCAGAACCTTCTCAACGAAGCTCGGCATAATTATAGCTTTGTCCTTTTGGGCAAGGGGGTTCACAACATCGAATACACCTTCAAGCTCCTCAATGCAGCGAGCAATAGGACGGAGCGAGCTTTAGCGATCATCGACAAAGATTACAAACCTCAGGAATTTCAAACCCGACTGACCTGTACAAGTCTCTGTCATGTTGGAATAGAGAGACGGACCGTTCCTTTTAACGACATCAAATTTTCCCACGAGACCCACATTGGAGGGAAAGGACTTAAATGTTCGGATTGCCACACTCCCCGCGAAAAGCACGGGAAAACACTTATGAAAATTTGTGCTGGATGCCATCACGGAACGGGGATTAAGAATGTCAAATGTGAGGATTGTCATGTGAACGTAAGAAGGCTTATCCAGGGAAAGGGAGGCATCGGCGTCGAGGAGAGGCCGAGCAATAAGCTGGATGTGGTGGAATGCGTTGATTGCCACCAAAGTGTCTTGGCGAAAAAGAAAGGGACTTTCGATGCGATCAAGAAGCGGTGCATCGAGTGTCATGACCAGAGCTATGGGGAGATGGTCGTCCGATGGAAAGCGACCTCCGAGAATATGCTGAAGGAGCTGGATCCCAAGCTGACCCAGGTCAAAGAAGAGATCGATCGGATTGATCGCCGGGGAGGCCACACCTTTGTCTATCGAAAGTTGTACGGAGAAGCGGAGCTCAATTATAATTTGGCCAAGAATGGAAAGGGGGCCCACAATCTGGAGTATGCGGAAGAGCTATTCGAATCTGCTAATCATAGACTGGATGAGGCAATCGAACAGATCGCCAGGAAGAAGCAAGACATCGCACAGGGAAAGATGTGAGGTCAAGTACCAGGAGTACGAAAATGAGCGGCAAAACACCCCCATCAAGTTATGCTTGACAAAATAGTGAGAATTTAATATTTTTTTCCTAGGATTTGTGAAAGGGGTCACAAAATTGAAGTACAAAAAAATTCCCGAGGCCACCATTAGGAGATTGTCAAGGTACTCCCGGTCTTTAGAGGAGATGGAGGGAAAGGGAGAAAAGGTAGTTTCTTCTGCTCTCCTGGCCAAGAAATGCGCTGTGAATGCCGCCCAGGTACGAAAAGACTTGGCCTACTTCGGTGAGTTTGGGATTCGAGGCGTGGGCTATTATGTGGAAGATTTGCTCAATAATATTAAGAAGATATTGGGTTCGAATAAAGAGTGGAAGATGGCGGTGATCGGCATTGGGAATTTGGGGGCTGCCCTGCTATCTTATAAGGATTTTCTTAAGCAGAATTACACGATCGTGGCCGCATTCGATATTGACCCTCCGAGAGTCATTGGAAGGGTCTCAGAAAAGTTGGGCAAGCCAGCCGAGGTTATTCACATCAACCGTATTAAAGAAGTGGCAAGAGAAAGGAAGATTGATATTGGGGTCATCGCAACCCCTCCTTCAGAAGCTCAGAGTGTAGCCAATCTTCTGGTAGAGGCAGGGGTAAGAGGAATTCTTAACTTCGCACCAGCACAGGTCACCGTCCCCGCCGGGTTTGTGGTGAAGGATGTCTTTTTCACAACGATCTTAGACAATTTGGCCTACCTTCTCTCAACTGAGACAGGATATTCCATAGATAGGAAGTAGGATTTTCTGTTTCCGACCCTCCTCTTCATTCCGCCATTCCAGGTGCCCGCGCCTGAGGC
The DNA here is from genome assembly GCA_002311635.1 of Syntrophaceae bacterium UBA1163. GTDB lineage: Bacteria > Desulfobacterota > BSN033 > BSN033 > UBA1163 > UBA1163. The sequence continues at coordinate 150 of DBZJ01000094.1, read as the reverse complement.
GGGCATGCGAACAGGGGTCTTGACCCGACCAGAAGAGAAGAACTTTCGCGGCTCTTGCTCAGAAAATATTCCACCCGGTGCCTCCTCTCCCCTCGGAGCCTGTATCGCAATGGGAGAAAAGTGAAAAATGTCATGCTTCTATGTTGAAAA
>DBZJ01000092.1 GCA_002311635.1 Syntrophaceae bacterium UBA1163 | reverse complement strand
CAATATAGCAAGCTGAAACATTGATTGTTCATCTTTGTTCTGCCATACAACATTACAAATGTAAATCAATGATAGAAAGCTACATGTTCACCTTCGGGTGGAAAGATACGAAGGGTTACAGGTCCATAGGAACAGGATTTTCAATAAATTATTGATAAAAATCGAATTACTTTCTTGGGATTGGACTTAAGGAAAAGTTCCAATGCCTTTACAAAGGAGGAATTGTAAGATTAAGATATATCCATTCAAGATATGTCAACCCAGAAGATATTAACTCGTGATTTTATCCTTTGTTTCTTCGCTCACTTTGCTTTTACGCTTGTATTCTGCCTTCTTATTCCAACCATCCCTATCTATCTTTCAAGATTTGGAGCCAAGGAAGCGGAGATTGGCTTTCTAATCGGAATTTTCAGCGTCTCCTCATTGATCCTCCGTCCCATCGTGGGAAGGGCCCTCTTAACGATCCCCGAAAAAAACGTCATGATTCCCGGGACCATTCTCTATGTCTTCTCATCCATTGGCTATCTCTTAGCACCTCCATTTTGGCCTCTTTTCATCGTGAGAGTCATTCACGGGATTGGACTCGCCTTCTTTTCGACCGCCATTTTCACGCTGGTAGCCAATATCACCCCTGAAAGGCACCGCGGCCAGCTTATCAGTTACTTTTATTTATCCTTTAATTTGGCCTATGCCTTGGGGCCATACTTCGGAATGCTCATTATCAACCACTTTAACTTCTTTGTCCTTTTCTGGGTCTGCGCGGGCCTATCCCTGTGCTCTCTATTGATCACCCTAAAATTGGGGAAGAGGGAAGTCATTCCATCGGAACCTCCATCCTTTAAGCTCAAAACAATTCTCAGTCGTGAAGCACTTCCGCCTTCTTTAATAGCCTTCATGCTCAACGTTATCTGGGGGACTTTAATTGCTTTCTTCCCTCTCCATGCCTTGAAGCACGGGGTCTCGAATCCTGGAATCTTCTTCATCTTTTTAGCTCTTACCCTTGTCCTGGGTCGTATTTTAGGTGGAAAGATATTAGATATCTATGACAGAAAGAGAGTCATCGCCCCTTGCCTGACCGCCATATTTATTTCGATGGTTATTCTTGCCTTCTCCACCACTCTGCCAATGTTTATCCTTGTTGCAGTGATCTTGGGAACGGGATGGGCTCTTCTCTATCCTTCCGTGCTGATTTATGCCATTGAAAGTGCAAGTTCTGCCCAAGGTCCAGCCATGGCCACTTTTACAGCACTTGGCGACCTGGGAGCTGGCATAGGTCCAATGATCATGGGGATCATCCTTCAAGGGACCAGTTACCCGATTATGTTTTCATGTTTAGCTCTTACCGGGGCTATAAATTTCTTTTATTTCTATTATGTCATTGGGAAAGGGAAGGAGAAGGCTGATCCGATGATGGTGGAAGGGACGAAAGAAAAGATTGTCTAAAAGTCTTCGGTAATTCTTGAACACACATACTTTATGCTTACTTTCTGGTAATGGTTAAGCATAACGGAATGGAGGCAGTAGAATGATTATTGATATTCACCGCCACTTGGTGGCAAAAGAATGGTATTCGGAAAAGTTTTGGAAAGGCTATGCCCGGATGATATATCTTATCGTATCCAGGAGGGGCTTGCCATTTTCCGTTGAATCTGTTCAAACCAAAATATTCCCCAAGTACTTCGATACAACTGGAGAAAACCATCTTGAACAAATGGAAAAAGCCGGGATTGATAAGACGGTTGTTTTCCTGTTTGACACCGGACTGTTAATAGGAGAACCTGAGGTTTTAATCGAGGACCAGAATAAGATTCTTTTTAATGCTTCGAAAAAGCATCCGGATAAGATCATCCCCTTTGCGCATATCGATCCCAGAAGGCCCGGCGCAATAGCGTTCGTCAAAAAATGCGTTGAAGAGTGGGGGGCAAAAGGACTAAAGCTGCACCCGAGCGCAGGATTCAATCCGGAAGAAGCTGAAACACTGAACCTCATTGAGGCAATCGCGGATTATCGGATTCCAGTGATAACACACACCGGCCCGAGTGTTGTTCCCACATCCAGCAGATATTGCGATCCCATCTATCTTGATAAAATGCTGCTGAGATTTCCAGAAGTGAATATCATAGCAGCTCATATGGCTTATGGATACAGACAACAACTTTGTTCATTTGGATGGCAGCGCCCTAACCTCTATACGGAGATATCCATGTCGCAAGATATGGCCAAAAGAGACTATCCACAATTTGCCCGGATTATTCGAGAGGCCGTGGATGCTTTCGGACCCGAAAGGGTTTTATTCGGCACAGATAGCCCTTTTTCGTGGGGAATAATATCTGAAAAGAATTTTGTCGCTGCCATAAAAGAACTGGCAACTAAAGCTCCGGATGATGCTAAATTCACCGAGAGTGAAATTGAGATGCTCCTTGGATTGAATGCCAAAAAACTACTTAATATCTAAATAGGCAATTTTTCTTAAATGTCCCGGGGGTCGTAGTTAACTTTGTTAAGTCAGTGCGGTTTGCTTTTCGACAAAACTTCCCGCCCCAATACTCCTTCGTGTAATGTTGTTTTTACTTTTTTTCTGTCTCCCTGCGAGATTTCGAGCAGTAATAAGCGGAACAAACCCAAGGTCCTAATCGATTTTTTCAGACGGTTTAAGATGTCCCTCCTTTCCGTCCCTTGCCTGTCCTCACCAGCCTAACGGAATAAAAGAAAAGGGGGAGTTTGAATAATTTCCCATTCTTTACGTCTAATTAATACAAAGAGATTACAGTAAAAATGTTTCGTGTGATATTTTTTCCAGAGGAAAAATTTAGAATGTGGTTAAATATTTGGGGGATTTTCCAAAACATGGGAACTCTGTGGAACTTTTTCTGTTGACACGTTGTGCCGTTTGTGAACAATGATAGGTGAATGGAATGGAAAGCGTTGTGCTACAAGGTTCTAAGTATTATGGTCTCATGGGTTAAGAGATTGTACCTTTAGGTGAAGGTATAGAAAGGAGGAGTTTGGATGAGAAATTTACTTGCCATAGCGACGGCGTTGGGCTTAATGATAATTCCATTCGTGGCCTATGCGCAGTCTGAGCAGGCAGGGCCCGTTGCTGCGGGGCCTGAACAGGCGGCGGCGAAAGCTCCTCCGGTTTCGCAACAGCTTATACCAGAGGGTGATTTTGCGCTCAAGCTTACGACTGCCCTTAAGTTGGGGACGCCAACAACTGAGATCCAGGCAGAGGACATGCTGACGGCGGTTGGTATTGCGCCGAAAAACGGGTGGATTGCCGATTATCCGATGACACCCATCATTATCGGTCAGGTGCGAAATGCTATGGTTGCCGCTGCAGCCTTAAACAAGATACCGATGGGAAAAGATGAAGCTTTGCAGAAATTCGAGGGCCTGACTGCTGAGTTTGGTTTAGCTATTGTGCCTGGAGCCGGGCAGACCGCTGAAGGTCCACCACCGTCGGGCAGTGAATACGTTCCGCCCCCGGTAATTGACGAGTACTACTATGCCGAAGGTCCACCGGTTGTCACTTACTATCCCCCGCCCTGGGATTACGACTACCTGTATGGATGGGTTCCTTACCCATTCTGGTGTTCTGGTTTCTTCTTCCCTGGCTTTTTCATCCTGAACGACTTTCATGTCTTTCATCACCATCATCATCATCATTTGATTTCCAACCACTTCATTGACCCCAAGACCCATGCTTTCCTCAAGGTAGATCCGACAACGAGGACGGCCGGAACGGCTGCAACTCACACGCATAAGGGAACAGGTCCTCATGGGTTTGCATCTCCGGAGGCCAGAAAAGGGGCTGCGTCGATCTTCAACCGAAGAGCGGATGGCAGGACATTGAGCCAGCCTGGCATGACGGGTAGACAATATCGAGGCTTCCAAAATCCATTCACTGGCTCAAGCAGGTCTTTTAGTGTGCCTTCTACGGGCGAGCGAGGTTCTTCCGGCGGCTTTAGTGGTGGCGGTTCTGGAGGTTCTCACGGAGGAAGCGGCCATGACGGTGGAGGTGGCGGAGGCCACCGATAAACTGAAAGAGAAGGTCTCCGAAGAAGGACTCGTATGGACCTTCTTTTTTTGTCCAATTTTTGTTAACTCGAATCCTGATTTTCAGAAATTATTATAAAGGGTGTAGTCCTACGGACATTGTCAAGTGTTCTGGTGAATTCTTCCCGTAATGTTCTTTTCAATTCTTACTCTTCTATACAACTTTTCAGCCGTAAATCAACAAGAGGGGTCAAATTTACGAGAAAATATTTGCCTGGGTTATCAAGCTATCATGGAGTATTCTTAAACTGTCATATCCCATTGGGAATACGGACAAATCCAAAAAAGGAGGTAAACAAAAATGGTTAAGAAGCTTGTTGTGCTTGCGGTTTTCTTTGCGGTTCTGTGTTTTGCTGGGTTAGGATGCTTCAGGGGCGGAGCTCGGGTCGGAGTGGGCGACGGTCCATACTATGACGGGCCGTATAGAATCGGCGGGGGCTCTTACTACTACTATAATGGCGGGTTTTACGTCCATGATAGCGGTGCGTTCCGTTTTCATCATAACGTTCCGCAAGGCGAGCGAGGATATTACGAGGAGCGCCACAGCAAAAATCGCGAACAGTATAATCGCGATTATCCTAAGTGGCGAGACCAACATCCGGAACACCCCTGGGCATCCTCGAGATAGGAAGGGATGAGACATAAAACAAAGAAGAGTTGAGATTTACATGGAGGCAGAAAGCGACACGAAGATTCGGGACATCAGATTAGGTAACCCAAATTGAAATAAAAGAAGTAGTCATTAGCAAAATAAAGAGCAAGGGCAGGGTTGGAAATCGCCCTGCCCTTATTTTAGGGGAAACTTTCCTCATGTTTTCTTTCAAACATTATAGTGCAGTTTACCGAAAAAGGTGCTATCGACGATACCTCCAATGACCCGGAATCCGGGCTCTCTCCCATCCACGATGACCCCAGTGACCCGGACCCCACGCCCGAAAACCATAATAACCATAGGGGTATGAGTAATACCCATAAAGGTTCGGGTAATAAGCTGGTGGAGGCGCTGCAATTACCGGGGGTGTGATGATCGGCGGAAGGAAGGGCCACCCAGGGCCCAAAATGACCCGAGCCGAAGCTGTGCCGGCTGTCAGGACAAAGACCAGTAATAAAGTGCCTATTAATACAACTCTTTTCATTTTTTTTCACCTCCTCTGCTATTTTAACCCAGAGAGTCAAAACTCTGTATTTCTCTCTATACGCTAAACATCTTTACCTTCTTTGACGTATTAATTAAGTTTTTTATTCATGACTCTTTCCGCTTCCAAGAATTTAACCATGATGAAAGCTGACACGCTCCAGGATGGTCATCACGTCAATCCCGGGTCCCGATTCGATATGTCTTCCGCATAGCAACATCTGAAGAGAAGCAGCTTTTGGCAAGCGGTGTCGCTTCCGGCGTCTTCGACGATTAAATAAATCCATCAGCTGTTCAGAAGCGGCTTTACACCTGCACCAAATAAATGGTAAGAAAATAGAATCCGTTACCCCGGCAGCAGAAAGCCACGGCCTTTGGCCGTGGATGAATGCGCCAACTTTTGGCCGGGATGTCGCCCCGCTCGAGCATTAGTCAGGGGCACGGGCTTTGCCCGTGGGGCTCCACATCATCCCAGACAAAACCTAAAAGAAAGTGGAGTGGGAAATCATGAAGCGATTCAATCAATGGAGGCAAGAATTGAAAAACAAGAACAGGAAAGTATTTACGTTAAACAAGAAGAGAATCCTCATGAATGCGTTCCTGCTGGCCTTCTCTTTTACTGTTGGCTGTGCCCACTATCCGGTCAATCAGCCGATGAGAGAGGTTCGCCTTGATGCAGGTTATAGATCAGCCACCATGAAAAGTCCTGAGAATTCAGACAGTCTGCTTCTGTACCTCACTTTTTCAGGTGGAGGGATGCGGGCGGCTGCACTTTCCTATGGCGTTCTGGAAGAATTGCGAAAGGCTGAAATCGTTCTTGACGGAAGAAAGCGGCGGCTTCTGGATGAGGTGGATGGTATATCGAGTGTGTCCGGAGGAAGTTTCACGGCAGGGTACTACGGCCTCTTTGGAGACCGCATCTTTAAGGATTTTGAAAGCAAGTTTTTGGAGAAGAACATTCAGAGAGGTCTTGTTTTAAGAGTCCTGTTGAATGTGGCCAATTGGGTGCGGTTTCTTTCGCCGACCTTCGCCCGGAGTGATCTGGCTGCTGAATATTATGACAAGCATATTTTCGAAGGGGGCACTTTTGGTGATATCGCAGCCCGAAAAGGCCCCTTCATCATCATCAACGCCACGGAAATGACTCATGGGACCAGAGTCGGGTTTACTCAAGAGACCTTTGACGTGATATGTTCAGACCTCTCTCGTTTCTCCGTAGCAAGGGCTGTTGCCGCCTCATCGGCAGTTCCTATGGCGCTCACCCCCATCACCTTGCGGAACTACGCTGGGACCTGCGGTTTTAAGACGCCGGAGGGATTCGAGAAAGTCTTAGAAGGCCGTGACATCTTGGAGCGGCAGTTTTATCTGCATAATGACATGGCCCCGTTTTTAGACCCTGAAAAGAAGCCCTATATTCATCTGGTCGATGGGGGGTTGGGGGATAATCTGGGTCTGAGGGCCGTTCTCGACCGGGTCATCAGCAGAGGGAGCGTTTGGGAAACAATTAAAGGGACTCCGATGGAAAGGGTCCACAAAGTGGTCTTCATCGTGGTGAACGCTGAGACAAGACCCGATACCAAGTGGGACAAGACAGAAAGCATCCCCACTTTCGGCGTCATGCTTGCTGCTTACTCCTCGATCGCGATCGACCGGTTCAACGAAGAAACCATAGCCCTCTTGAAAGAAAGCGTCGGTTCTTGGGCGAATGAGATAAAGACTGAGAGATGCAAGGGGGGAGCGGTTTCTACCTCACCGGGTTCCTGTGGTGATATTCAGTTCTATGTCGTTGAAGTAAAGTTCGATGCTTTGAAGGATGAAACGGAGCGAAGGCACTTTAAGAGGTTACCCACCGCCTTGAAGCTGCCTCGTGAGGAGGTGGACAAAACACGGGATGCCGCCCACCGTATCCTTGCAGAATCTGAAGAATTCCAGCGGCTGCTCCTTGACCTGAAGTAGGAAATGAGGGAGATCGCTTTATAGCTCCCGCCGCTACGGACAACCCAAATCCCGATTTAGAGAATTGTCATTGCGAACGAAGCCCTGCATCGCCCTGAACCAGAACGGTTCGGGGCATCGCATGGTGTTCAGGGCGAAGTAAAGCAATCCCGTCTTTTTCGCTGAGATTGCCACGCACCTTTTCCCGCTTTTGGCGGGACTCGCAATGACCGGCCTGGAGAAAGGTTTTGTTTTCTAAATTGGGATGTAGAGGCGATATCGGAGTTGACAACTTCCTCTTATTCGTTCTATTTTTAGACACCGGGCCCATGGGCCCGATTCCTTTATGCAGACGGTGGAAGAAACGATCAAGGTCGGGACGAGTGGTTTTTCGTTTCCAGATTGGAAGGGGACGATTTATCCCCCAGGCATTCGGGAAAAGGATATGTTATCCTTTTACGAAAAAGAGTTGGGCTTCAATGTCCTGGAGATTAATTTCACCTATTATACTCTTCCCTCTCAGAAGAGTCTGGCGGGGATGGCCCAAAAGACGTCCGAGAGTTTTGAATTTGTGGTGAAGTCTTTTAAGGGGATGACGCATGAAATTTGGGATAAAGAGGCCCGTGCAAGGATCGACAATCAGGAGACCTTTAAGAAATTCAAATATGGTCTCATCCCTCTGATTGAAGAGAAGAAACTCGCCTGTGTCCTGGCGCAGTTTCCCTACGGATTCTTTCCGAATAGGGAGAACTCAAGTTATCTTCAACAATTTAGGGAGGAAATGGGGGATCTTCCGCTGGTTTTTGAGTTCCGGAACAAGGCCTGGTTTAAGGAAGAAACGTTTCAGTCCCTGGAGAGAAGGGGGATCGGGTTCTGCGTGGTTGACGAGCCGAAGCTGCCGCAATTGATGCCCTACCTCCCAAGGGCTACTTCTGAAATCGGTTACTTTAGGTTTCACGGCAGAAATCCCAATTGGTTCAACGTTCCGCTTAAGGTGAGGTACGATTATCTTTACAGCGAAAAAGAACTGAAGGAATTCGTTCCGGGTATCAGGGAGATTTCCAAAAAGGTAGCAAAGACCCTCATCTTTTTTAATAACTGTTACTCCGGCTCTGCGGCCAAGAACGCCGCGCAAATGGCGAAACTCCTCATGGAAAAATCTTGAATGCGGATCGCGGAATGGGGATTGCTGAGTAAGAATTCTGAAATTCAAAACCAAATGTCAGGCAGTGAATTAAGATTCCGAAATCCGAAATCCGCAATCCGAAATAGGAAGGGGAGGAAGCGTGATCGAGATCGATTTTAAGAAAGGGGATGGGCTCATCCCGGTGATCATCCAGGAGGCCTCCACCAACGAGGTCTTGATGTTGGGTTATATGAATCGAGAATCGTGGGAAAAGACGCTGGAAACAAAGAAGGCCTCCTTCTGGTCGAGGTCTCGCAAGAAAATTTGGGTCAAAGGGGAGACCTCGGGCAATTTCCAGGAGATTAAAGAGATATATCTCGATTGTGATGGGGATACCCTCCTGCTCAAAGTAGATCAGATCGGAGGGGCGGCCTGCCATACCGGTTTTAAAACCTGCTTCCATCAACGATTTGAGAAAGGGCAATGGAAAGTCTCAGGAAAACGAATCTTTGACCCGAAGGAGGTTTACGGAAAGTGAAAATGTTGAAGGTTGGAATTCCGAAGGGGAGTCTGGAGAACGCCACCGTCGAGCTGTTTAAGAAGTCGGGCTGGAAGATCACGGTGAGCTCTCGAAGTTATTTTCCCATGGTGGATGATGATGAGGTTCGGTGCACGCTGGTCAGGGCTCAGGAGATGTCGAGGTTTGTGGAAACAGGGACGCTGGATGTGGGACTGACCGGAAAGGATTGGATTCTGGAAAACGGCTCGGATGTCGTGGTCGTTCAGGATCTGATCTACTCCAAAACCAGCCCCTCTCCCGCCCGATGGGTTCTGGTCGTGGCCGAGGATTCTCCCATCCGTCACCTGAAGGATTTGAGCGGGAAAAAGATCTTCACCGAGCTCGTCAATTTTACCAAGAGATACTTCAGCGAGCGGAAAATCAATGTGGATGTGGAGTTTTCATGGGGGGCCACAGAGGGAAAGGTGATCGAAGGGTTGTGCGATGCCATTGTCGAGGTTACGGAGACCGGAAGCACGTTGCGGGCGAATAACCTGCGGATCGTCGAAGAGCTCCTGCAGACCAATACGCAGCTGATCGCCAATCGCGAGTCTTATCAAGACCCATGGAAAAAGGAGAAGATCGAACAGATCTCCCTTCTTCTTCAGGGAGCCCTCCGCGCAGAGGGGATGGTCGGACTCAAGATGAACGTGTCGGCCAATGACCTCAAGAGTGTGATTGAAATCCTCCCGAGCATCACTGCACCCACAGTGTCCAACCTTTTCCAGAACGACTGGTTTTCTGTGGAGACGATTATTTCCGAAAAAGTTGTCCGGGAACTCATTCCGAAATTACAGAAGCGGGGGGCCGTGGGCATTATTGAGTATCCGCTCAACAAAGTCATTTAAATTCGATTCTGTTCAGGATCCAAGGATTCGAGGGGCCAAGGGTTCGAGTATCCCATCTTGATAATTCTATTTCTTTTTTTATGTTTCCACTTGAACCCTCGAATCCTAGACCCCTTGGACCCTTCAATTTGTCTGCAGCAGTCCTACGACTTCCATGTGATACGTTTGTGGGAACATATCGATGAGGCTGAGTCTTTGCACAAGATATCCCCTCTCCGAGAAGAGGCAGAGATCCCGTGCGAAGGTCGTAGGTTCACAAGAGACATAGATGATTTTTCTGGGCTTCAATCTGACTACTTGGTCCAAGATCGTCTTGCACCCTGTCCTGGGAGGGTCGAGAACGACGAGAGAAGGTGTCTCCCTCTCCCAATTGGACAGGACGTGTTCTACCCTTCCTTGAATAAAATGGCAGTTTTGGATCCCATTTCTTTCCGCGTTGAACTGCGCGTCCTCGACGGCCGCTCTGTTCTCCTCGATCCCCAGGACTTCTTTCGCTCCCATGGCCAATGGGAGGGTTAGGTTCCCCACGCCGGCATAAAGATCCAAAATCCTGTCCTCCTTGATTGCTTCTGAGAATTGAAGAACGATCTGAATCAACCTCTGGTTTTGTTCAGGGTTGACCTGGGAAAAACTCCCCGGCGAGATTCTCAGATCAAGGTTTCTGTCTTGATACGATGGGACTGTAAACTCCAGAGAATCGCCGAAGAGAACTAACTTCCCCTTTCCCGCGACGGCGATGCCCCCGAGGATCGGTTCACTCTGAAGAAGTCTCTTTGCGAAAGGCTCGATTTGTCGATTGTGAGAATGAGGATGAAACAAGATCATTCCTCTTCCTTCCTCCGGTGAGACATTGATCTCGATCTCTTTGATGAGCTGAAACACGGCAGATTCCCCTCGAAGTCTCCGGAGGATCCGATTGACCAGAGGATGTGAGATGGGGCAGTGGTCGATATCCACAATCTGATGCGACCCCTCCCGGTAGTAGCCCATCGCGTTTCCCCTCACCTTCAATTGAATTCTGATCCGGTAGTCATAAGGCTTGGGCGAAGGGAAGACTCCGATGGATGGGATTTCCTGCAGCCTGCCCAATCTTTTGAGGAGGTCTTGTAGGATCTCTTTTTTGAGCTCCGGTTGACCCGGATAATTGATGTGTTGCCACTGGCAGCCGCCGCAAGTTCCGAAGTATGGGCAGGGAGGATTGACTCTCCGGGGAGAGGGTTCGATCAGATCGATTAGCCGCCCCGTTGAATAGTTCTTCTTTTCTTCTACGATTTCGACCCAGGCCTTGTCACCGACTACCGTGCAAGGGACGAAGACCACTTTGCCATGAATGCGTGACACCCCATAGCCTTTGAATGCCATAGAGTCGATAGCAACCTGGACTTTTCTCATGATGGTCAAAAATAGCACGGCGGGAAAGGATATTCAATGGATTCAAAGAAGGGGAGTAAAACAGGGAAAAGGTCCCGAATTCCGATTTAGAGAAGAAAACCCTTTTACCGACATGTCATTGCGAGCACCTAAAAGGCGCGTGGCAATCTTATCCCGGAAAGCGAGATTGCTTCGCTTTGCTCGCAAAGACCGTATACTAAATCGGGATTTGGGAAGGTGGAACGAGTACAACAGATTGACATCTCTTCATTATTTTGTTAGTTTTAATGACCTAAACGGGGAGGATGAACAGCGAGGATGACCTGGTTTAAGAAGGATGAAGAACAAAAAGAGAAACGAGAGGAGCCGAAGCCCTCTGACCATCTTTGGGTGAAATGCAACTCCTGTAACGAGATCATCTATCGGAAGGTCATCGAAAGGAACCTTCAAGTTTGCCCAAAATGCAACTATCATTTTCAGATCCCTGCCCAAAGGAGAATCGATTGTGTCGCGGACCCCGGGACCTTCATCGAATATGATGTGAACCTTATCTCTACCGATCCCTTAGAGTTCAAGGACTCGAAGCGGTATCCTTCTCGAGTCAAAGAATCCCAGGAAAAGACCGGACATAAGGATGCCGTCATCTGCGGGGAGGCGCGGATTGAGGGCCAGCCGGCGATGATCGGCATTTTCGAGTTTAATTTTATGGGCGGCAGCTTGGGGTCGGTGGTGGGCGAGAAGATCACCCGCCTGATCGAGCGGGCCATCGAAAAGAAGTCCGGTGTCATCATCTTCTGTGCCTCGGGTGGAGCAAGGATGCAGGAGGGGATCCTCTCTTTAATGCAGATGGCGAAAACCAGCGCGGCCTTGGCTAAACTCCATGAGGCGAGAATTCCCTATATCTCGGTGTTGACGGATCCCACCACAGGCGGAGTCTCCGCCAGCATCGCCATGTTGGGCGATGTCATCATCGCAGAACCCAAGGCGATGATCGGATTTGCAGGCCCCAGGGTGATCAAGGAGACGATCCGCGCGGAGCTTCCAGAGGGATTCCAGCGAGCAGAATATCTTCTCGATCATGGAATGGTTGACCTGATTGTGGAACGGAAGGACCTCCGACACACGCTCGCTTCCTTATTAGAGATGCTAAAACTGGAGAGCTGACAGAGAGACCTGATCCATGGGCCAAGACGCCTATCGAAAGTCGCTGGACTACCTTTACCGTCTCGAAAAGTTCGGGATGATCTTCGGGCTGACTCAGGTAGAGAGAATCCTGAACGCCATTGGAAATCCCCACAAAGAAATTCAGGCCATTCACATCGCAGGGACGAACGGAAAAGGGTCCACCGCCGCGATGATGAGCTCGATCCTGCAGAAAGAAGGCTACCGGGTAGGACTGTACACTTCTCCTCACTTGGTTCGATTTACAGAACGGATCCGGGTGAACGGGAAGGAGATCGGGGAAGAAGAGGTGGCCGCCCTGACCCAATGGATGAGAAAGGAAATAGAATCTGCAGGCATCGACCCTCCCTTTACCTTTTTCGATTTTACCACGGCCATGGCGCTCCACTATTTTGATCAGAAATCGGTCGATCTGGCCATTTTGGAGGTCGGCCTGGGAGGAAGACTCGATTCCACCAACGTGGTCGATCCTTTGATCTCCATCATCACCAACATCTCTAAAGACCACGAAGAATATCTTGGCAAAACGATCTTGAAGATTGCCAGGGAGAAGGCGGGCATTATTAAGAAGAGAAAACCGTTGATCACCGCCGCCGTGCAACCTCAGGTGCTCCGTCTTTTTTCAACGATCTGCCGGGAAAAAAGAGCCTCTTATTTTCGCGTTGGGAAAGAGTTTCGGTACGTCTGGAAGGGAGACGAGGATTTCGATTATGAAGGCCTCGATCGAAAGTTGTGGGGCATCCACCTCAATCTCAAAGGGTTTCATCAGATCGTCAATGCGACGACGGCGCTCGGTGCGATGGAGGTTTTAGATGATCTCGGGTATCGGATCTCCACGGAGGCCATGGTCGATGGGTTGAGGGAGGTGGATTGGCCGGGAAGATTGGAGATGGTATCCGTTTCTCCCCGGGTCATTCTCGACGGCGCCCACAACCCTGCCGGGGCCCTTGTCCTGAAGGAATCATTGAGTAAGGAATTTCAATTCCAGCACCTCGTCCTTCTCGTGGGAATCATGAAGGACAAGGATAGCCGTTCCATGCTTCATCTGCTGGCTCCCCTGGCGGATACTATCATTCTCACCAAGCCTCACACGGAGCGCGCCGCCCCTCCGGCGTTGCTGAAAAAGGCATTGGGCCGGAGCGGGAAGAAAGCAGAGATTGAGGAAGATTTGAAAAAGGCGATCGACAGAGGTCTCTCCCTGACCCAGGAGGGGGACCTCCTTTGTATCACGGGGTCGCTCTATACCGTTGGAGAAGCCAGAACTTATTTCCATCCCGAGAGAGGATCGTGAGAAATCACTGGTTCATTCTGAGCTCCTTCTTTGTCCTTTTCATCGTCGCCTTTTCTCCTCGCACCCATGCACAGATAGGGGAGGCAGGTGTGCGGGGGGTAAGCGTACCGGAGGGAATAAAAGCAGAAGGGCCTGTGAACATTGAGGCCAACGAGCTCACCTACGACAAGGAGACGCAGTCCTACGAGGGTCATGGGCAAGTAGAAGTGAGCCAAGGAGATCTTTTCCTCAAGGCGGATCACGCCCGATTGAACATGGCGACCAATGAATTGGTGGCGTGGGGAAACGTTTTATTGAGAGAAGGGGAAGATGTGGTTGAATGCGAGCGGTTGGAAGTCAATATAGAGACCCGACTGGGAAGGATTTATCAGGGCAGGCTCTATTTGAAGGATCAGAATTTTCATATCACCGGCCGGGAGGCGGAGAAGTTAGGAGAAAATCACTATCGGATATTCGATGGTTCGTTGACGACCTGCGATGCGAAACGGCCACCCTGGAAGTTTACCGTGAAGGAAATCGAAGTGAAAGAAATGGCTTTGGGAGGATCGGGGACTGCCAAGGGGCCCGTCTTCTACTTTGAGGATATTCCTGTTCTCTATTTCCCCTGGGGTGTCTTTCCTGTGAGACAGGAAAGACAATCCGGATTTCTCATACCTCAAGTTGGGTATTCCAGCACGTATGGTGTTAAGTTCGAGAACGCTTTTTACTGGGCCTTCGCAAAAAATATGGACGCCACTTTCTATTTAGACTACCTGGGGGACAGGGGATTTAAAGAAGCCTTGCAGTATAATTACGCCTTCACTCAAGAGACGAAGGGACAAGCAAATTTCTACTTCATCGATGACCAGGTGGTTCATAAGGATCGGTATGCCTTCTTCATTCAACACGAACAGAAGCTTCCCGATGATTTTTATCTCAAGGCAGATGTCAATCGTGTGAGCGACCATCAATATTTTCAGGATTTTAGGAGTGAAGACCTTCCGGATACGG